>DATNOH010000235.1:0-6781 GCA_035601435.1 Gemmatimonadales bacterium
CGCCACCGCGTTCGCCTCGTCGCGCCAGAGGGCGCCCATGTGGCGAAAGGCCGTAATGTGCAGCGCGATGGACGCCGCCGTGAGCAGCGCGGCCACGCTCCATTCGGCGGCGGCGGGGAGGCGCGACGCGACGACGTTCCCCGCAGCGGTAGAGACGTGGTCGGCGCGAGGATCATCGACGCCAGCGGGAGTCCGTGCATCAGGCGCTGTCATGGTCGGTGGCTCACACAGGGGGGCTGCGGCTGATTATGAAACGACCGGCTGGAGTTCAAACGGCCTCGTCTTCGCGCTCTTGGCCGTGCGACGGGCTCCCCTACGTCGTCATCCTGGCCCACAGGTGCTTCGACGCGCTGGTCTTCGCGGCCGGCTGAGCTCGCAGGGCCGGCGGGGGACCCGTGTTGGACTCAGGCTCTTGCGTCCTTCGCCGCGACGACCGCCTCGAGCCAGAGCCAGCTCAGAAATGCCAGCGTCGCAAGCTGCAACCGGACCGGCAGCAGGTTCGGCGCTTGGGTCAGCCCGCCGATCCAGACAAACGCCACAGCGGTGAACGCGAGCACGAGCCAGGCGTGGGCCGCTGGCCGAGCGGGCAGGGTCCGGAGAGTGTAGACGCCGGCAACCGCGAGCAGCACCGTGTCGTAGAAGAACAGATACGGCGACAGCAACAAGGTACCCAGCACCAGGGTCGCCAGCCGCGCGTCCGTCACCCCGTTCTTTCGGGGCCTCGCGGTTCGCGAGGGATCGCGCCAGGCCAACAGCAGTGCCATGACCGTAATGACGGCCAGCGCGGCGAAGAGACTCAGCGAAGCGAACGAGCAGCTCGAGTGGGAAACACCATTCTCGACTCCCGAGGCACCGTGCGGGGCCGGGATGAGCCGGACGATTTGCCCCAGACAGCGGGGCAGGCGGTCGTCCATCGAGACCGTGACGAAGCTCAACAGATCATATTGGAGGTTGTAGAGCCCGTATTGTTCCGTCGCCATCTCCTGCGAGAAAGCCCGGACAGCGGCAGGGTAATCGACGAGCGCCCGGACGGAGACGAGCAAGCTGAGTAGCAGCAGCCCGGTCGCACCCACCGCCACGCCGCCCACCACGCGCCATCGCCGTTTGAGTAGCAGCAGCGGCCCGATCACGATGCCAAGCGGCGGCTTGTAAAGGAGCGTCGCGATGCAGAGTCCGGCCGCCAAGTCCCGTCCCGTGCGCAGGAATCGGCAGGCCCAGGAGAGGGCGGCCAGGCCGATGAATCCGGTCTGTCCGATCATGAGGTTGAAGGGCACGAACGGCGACACGACCACCAGCGCGACGAGCAGCCAGAACAGCGCCGGCCGATCGGCGAGCTCACGCCGCCAGGCGGCGACCGCGAGCAGCAGGAAGCCGAGCTGCAAGCCGAGCCACGCCACGTAGGCCGCTCGGTAGGTGAGCCCGCCCAGCACGCGAGGCAGCCACGCGAAGAACGGCGGGTAGTTGTAGCGGAGGATGAGCGGATAGTCGTCGGCCGGTTGGCCTAGCCGACGAAGAGCCGCGATCTGCGTCTTGCGATCGTAGAGCCGGTCGAGCGTTCCTGTCTGCCAGGCGTCGGCGACGTAGACGAATTGGAGGAAGTCTCGGCCATAAGGGGAGCCGTCGGGCAACCGGGGGCCGGTTTCGTGCGCGTAGAGAGTCAGCCACTGTGCACAGATGATCGCCGTCCAGCCCGCTGCCAGGGTCCAGACGAAGAGGACCGTCAGTAGTAGAAGGGGGCGTAGCGCCTGCGGCCCCCCTCTAGCCACGTACGGTCTCATTCGGTCGGGCTCTCCCGGTGCGGCGTTAGAGTATAGGCGTCTGCAAACAGCCAGCGCCCGCTGGCAGCCTGAGCCGCCCACGAGGCGTACATCAGGTTGTCTAAGCGATTCGCCATTGATGAGTTCCTCATGTACCGGATCAGGTGACAGATGGTCAGATCACCCCGTGAACGAGCCGACCTTTCTGATTCGGGATCAGACGGTGGCGCAGAAGCCTTCCAGTACCTCGACCTCAGCACCTTGCGCTAGGTGGCGGGCGCACCAGACCGTGATCCCCACGGGTCCGACGGGAGTCGGGAAGGATTGCCTCGCTTGCGCGGTTGGGCACAAAGCTTGCCGCGACGGCTACACCGTCGCTATGGCCGCGTCGCAGGCGGCTTGCGACTCCGAAAAGCGGAGGCACCACACCTCGTCGGCGGGAGGGATGGCCAGCAGCCAGCGCGCCCGCTGCGCCGGGGTACCGAAGCGGATGAGCGTTGGGCCGACGATGTTGACGCTCACGGGGTCGAGGATCCCGGGCGCCCGCGCGCGCGGCATTTCCTCGGCGAAGACGATCTGCTCGACCAGGCTCGCACCGCGCCCGCCGTGCTCGCCCGACCACTGGATGCCGACCCGGCCGCCCTCGGCCAGCGCGTGCTGCCAGGCGCGCTGGGAGCGCCGCCTCCGCCGGGGCGTAGGTGACGCCGAGCATGCGTTCGCTCGGAGCGGAGTACTCCAAAGCCGGCGACGACGGCAAGGCAGGCGCCGCCGCGTCCCGCGGGCTCACGCCCCGCGGGGGGAGGCTTCCACCAGAGCGCCGCGGCGAGTGCGAGGCCCACCGCCGCGCCGAACGCCACAGTGCGAGATAGCGATCGCCCCACACCGCCGCCCAGCCGCGCAGCGCGAGCGGAAACAGGAGCGGAAAGGCTTCGTGCTGGAAGGACGACGCGATCTCACGGACGGTGGGAAGAGTGGCGAGCGCTACGGCCGCCGCCTCGTCGCGCCACAGGCCACCGGCATGGAGCAGGCGGAGGAGATGAAGACCGCCGACGGCGATCAGCTCCCGCCCGGCAGCGGCACCCGCACCTCGACCCGCACGCCCCGCTCGCCATGCAGCACGAGCTGCCCGCCGAGCGCGCGCACACGCTCTCGGATGCCGACCAGGCCCGTGCCGGTCGGCGGCTTCCCGCCGTTGCGGACCGCAAGGCCGACGCCGTCGTCCTCGATCTCCAGGCGGAGCTCGCCGCCGATCGCCGTCAGGGCGACGCGCACGCGCTCGGCGCGAGCATGGCGGGCGGCATTGGTGAGCGCCTCCTGCGTGATGCGGTAGAGGGCGGTCTCCATCTCGGCCGGCAGGCGCTCGGGGAGGCCGTCGCTGGTCAAGCTGATCGCGATCTGGTGGTGCTCGCCGAATGCGTCCAGCAGCGTCTCGAGCGACGGGACGAGGCCGAGCGTGTCCAGCACCACGGGCCGCAGGAGTTGCGAGAGCTCGCGCATGGCGCCGAGCGTGCGCCCCACGAGCCGGCGCGTCTCTGCGGCGCGGTGGCGGAGCGCCTCGGCGTCCGCCGGGGCCAGCCGCTCGATCAGCCAGAGGTTGGCATTGACGGCGGTCAGCGACTGCCCGAACTCGTCGTGCAGCTCGCGCGACAGGCGCTGGCGCTCCTCCTCCTGCACCGACATGAGACGGGTCGAGAGCTCGCTCAGCTCGCGCTGCCGCTCGGCGAGGCTGGTGCGCAGCATCGCCAGGAGGTGCGTGCAGCCGACGGCGGTCGTGGCGCCGACCAGGAGCACGATCGACGCGACCGCGAAGTCCGGGCGCTGGACGTCGTACGGCGCGATCTTCATCCCGAGGGCGAGGAAGCCGGCCGAGAATCCGATCGCCAGCGTCAGGACTCGCTGCGTGCTCCAACCGAAGAGGACGCTGTCCCCCATCAGCATGCAGGCGAGGATGCCGGCCGCGAGCCCCGGATAGACCGGCCAGACGTAGACGTAGACGTGCAGGTTGACGGCGTGGCCGACGACCAGCAGGACGGCGAGGCGATCGGCGTTGCGCTCCCCGCGCGCCGTGAAGCTCGCGATCAGGACGAAGCTGGTGAGGACCGCGTGCCAGGCGTAGAGGACGAGGAGCCAGAAGGAGGTGTCGCGGGCCACCCCGCTGCCTTCGACGGGGAGAAAAATGACGCCGCACGCGAGCGCGAAGAAGGTCGCGATGCGCAGCCGCGACACGAGCGGCAGCCCGTGCCCGTTGGCATCGGCGGTCTTCGTGCGGTCGATCGCGACCGTGACCGCGCGGGTGAGGCGGGCGGCGAGCTCGGGAAAGCTCGGAACGCGGGTCACCGCCTGCCGCAGCCGCTCCTCGAACACCGCCACGACTGCACCTGCTGGAGGCATGCCAACGCGGCGGCCGGTGAGGATGCCACGGCGGGCCGCGCGCACACGGCGCCTCGAATGGCGGACGCCACGGCGCCCGCCATGGCGGGGCGGAGGCGCGCCCCTAGGCGCTGGACAGATCCGTTCGCCCGCCGTCGGCAGGATGCCGGCGGACCGGCTTCACGCCGGCGCGCCGCGCCCCGTGATCCAGCGCCACACGCGCCGGACCGGGTCGTAGAAGTCGTCCACCACGCGCTCCTTCAGCGGGATGATGGCGTTGTCCGTGATGTGGATCGACTCGGGGCACACCTCGGTGCAGCACTTGGTGATGTTGCAATAGCCGATGCCGGCCTGGTCCTTCAGGTAGCGGCTGCGCGAGGCGATATCGAGCGGGTGCATCTCGAGGCTCGCGATGCGCACCAGGAAGCGCGGGCCGGCGAAGGCGTCCGTGCGCTCGTGGTCGCGCAGCACGTGGCACACGTCCTGGCAGAGGAAGCACTCGATGCACTTGCGGAACTCCTGCACCCGGTCGATGTCCGCTTGCTGCATGCGCCAGGTGCCGTCGGCCTCGGGGGGCTTCGGCTGAAAGGGCGGGATGCGCTTGTTGACCTCGTAGTTCCAGGAGACGTCGGTCACCAGGTCCTTGATCACCGGGAAGGCCTTCATGGGTGCGATGGTGATCGGCTGACCCGGGGGGAACTGGTCCATGCGCGTCATGCACATGAGGCGCGGCCTGCCGTTCACCTCGGCGCTGCACGAGCCGCACCTCCCCGCCTTGCAGTTCCAGCGGCAGGCGAGGTCGCTCGCCAGGTGGGCCTGCACGTAGTGCACGGCGTCGAGGACGACCATGCCCTCGTGCTGCGGCACCGGGTAGTCCCGGAAGGCGCCCGCCTCGCGGTCGCCGCGGAAGATGCGCAGCAGGGCGTCCATCAGACCTCTCCCTCGACCACGCGTCTCAGCTCGTCGGGCAGGGGCGGGATGGGCTCCTGCACCACCGTCATCCGCTCGCCCTGCCGGCGAACGATCACGTCGATCGTGCCGAAGTGCTTGTCGGAATCCGGGTACTCGACGCGCATGTGGGCGCCCCGGCTCTCGCGCCGCTCGAGCGCGGCGCGCGTCACCGCCTCGCTCACGGTGAGGAGGTTCTTCAGGTCGATCGCCGTGTTCCAGCCCGGGTTGTACTGGCGGTTGCCCTCGACCACGACGCGGGCGGCGCGGGCGCGGAGCTGCTCCAGCTCGGCGAGCGCGGTGCGCAGGTCGTCCTCCTTGCGCGCGATGCCGACGTAGGTGCCCATCATGTCCTGCAGGGCCTCCTGCACCGCGTAGGGGTTCTCGCCGCCGCCGGTGCGCTCGAAGGGAGCGAGCAGCTCGGCCGCGGCGGCCTCGACCTCGGCCGTCTCGACGCGCGGCTCGCCCCGGAACGCCTTGGCGTACGCGGCGGCGCCCATCCCGGCGCGCCGTCCGAACACGAGCAGGTCGGAGAGCGAGTTGCCGCCCAGGCGGTTCGCGCCGTGAAGACCGCCCCCCACCTCGCCGGCGGCGAAGAGGCCCGGGACGGTCGCCGCCTGCGACTCGGGGTCGACGCGCACGCCGCCCATCACGTAGTGCGTGGTGGGCCCGACCTCCATCGCGTCGCGCGTGATGTCGACGTCGGCCAGCTCGTGGAACTGCTGGTACATGCTGGGGAGCTTCTTGCGGATGTCCTCCGGCCGGCGGCGCGAGGCGATGTCGAGGAAGGCGCCGCCGTGCGGGCTGCCGCGTCCCTCGCGGACCTCCTGCGCGATGGCACGCGCCACCACGTCGCGCGTCAACAGCTCGGGCGGGCGGCGCGCCTCGGCCTTGCGGCCGGCGATCACCTCCTCCACCCAGCGGTTCGCCTCCGCCTCGCTGTCGGCGAAGTCCTTCTTGAACATCTCCGGGATGTACCGGAACATGAAGCGCTCGCCCTTGGAGTTCTTGAGCACGCCGCCCTCGCCGCGCACGCCCTCGGTCACCAGGATGCCGCGCACGCTGAGCGGCCAGACCATCCCGGTCGGGTGGAACTGGACGAACTCCATGCCCATCAGGTCGGCGCCCGCCTCGTAGGCGAGCGCCTGGCCGTCGCCGGTGTACTCCCAGGAGTTGCTGTTGACCTTGTAGGCGCGGCCGATGCCGCCGGTGGCGAGCACGACGGTCTTGGTGCGAAAGACGATGAAGCGCCCCGAGTCGCGCCGGTAGGCGAGGGCGCCGGCGATCCGCTCGCCGTCCTTCAGCAGGCGCGCGATCGTGCACTCCATGTACACGTCCACGCCGGGAGAGTGCACGGTCTTGTCCTGGAGGGTGCGGATCATCTCGAGGCCGGTGCGGTCGCCGACGTGGGCCAGGCGCGGATACTGGTGGCCGCCGAAGTTGCGCTGCAGGATGCGGCCGTCGGGCGTGCGGTCGAAGAGGGCGCCCCAGGCCTCGAGCTCGTTGACGCGTGCGGGCGCCTCCTGGGCATGGATCTGCGCCATGCGCCAGTCGTTCAGGAGCTTCCCGCCCCGCATGGTGTCGCGGAAGTGGACCTTCCAGCTGTCGCGCGAATCGGTGGTGGCGAGCGCGGCGGCCACCCCGCCCTCGGCCATCACCGTGTGCGCCTTCCCGAGCAGCGACTTGCAGACCAGGCCGACCGAGCA
>DATNOH010000236.1:0-17147 GCA_035601435.1 Gemmatimonadales bacterium
GTGGCGATCATTGCCTTCGCGGCTGTCAGGATCGCTCGGCTCCGCGCCACTCGTCCGGAAACGCCATCGGCCGACCTGACAGCGCGGCTCGAGGCGTTGGAACGCACTGTCCAGGGTCTCCAACAGGAGCTCGGCGACACACAAGAACGGCTCGATTTCACGGAGCGCCTGCTCAGTAAGGCGCGGGGTGCCTCAGAGAAGCGACCGTGACGAAGAAATGAGGAGTCTGCATGCCGGTCAGCGCGAGTTTTCGCACCTTCGTCATCGAGCAGCTGAGTCGAGTCGTCCCGCGCGTCCGGGCCCGCAGCATGTTCGGCGGGGTCGGCATCTACGCAGGCACCGTGTTCTTTGCGCTGATCGCGGATGATACGCTCTACTTCAAGGTCAATGACTCCAATCGCGCCGATTTCGTGAGCCGCGGGATGGGCCCGTTCCGACCGTACGGCGGGGAACGGGAAACCATGCAGTACTACGAGGTGCCGCACGAGCTGCTGGAGGATGCGGCGGCATTGCGGGCGTGGGCCGAGCGAGCACGCGCCGCGGCGGCAGCCAAAAAGGCCAAGCGGCCCAAGGGAAAAGGCCGATAGCTTGCCTCCGGCCATATCTCTGACTAACGTCAGAGATATGGATGGCATCGCCCAGGTGCGGAGCTTCAATCGCACGGTGACCCAGCAGATCGGAGCGCTGGCTGGGGGCTTTCTCGGCCGCACCCGGTCGCTCGGCGCCTCCCGCGTGCTATTCGAAATCGGCGAGGACGGGATCGAGATCCGGCAGCTGCGGGCCCGTCTGGCCCTGGACTCGGGCTACACCAGCCGCCTGCTGCGACAACTCGAGGCGGAGCGACTGATCCGTACCAAGCCATCGCCTCGCGACACGCGCGTGCGTTTCGTCACCCTCACCACCGCGGGCCGCAAAGAGCTGGCGCTTTTGAATCGGCTGTCGGACGAGGCTGCCGCGTCGCTCCTCGACCCCCTCCCGGAGCCGCAACGCACGGCCCTGCTCGCCGCCATGGGGACCGTCGAGCGCATGCTTCGGAGCGGCGCCGTGCGCCTCTCCGTGGAAAACCCCGACAGTCCGGCGGCGCGCTACTGTCTGGCCCGCTATTTCGACGAGCTCAGGGCGCGTTTCGAAGGCGGTTTCGATCCGGCGCTCGGCATCCCGGCCACATCCCGGCAGCTCACGCCACCGCACGGCTACTTCGTGCTGGCGATGCTCCATGGAGAGCCGGTCGGGTGCGGCGCCCTGAAGTGTCATGCGGGCTTTGGCGAGATCAAGCGCATGTGGGTCGCGCCCTCCGCCCGTGGTCTCGGCGTTGGGACCCGGATCCTGAATCACCTCGAGGACGTCGCGCGAGAGCGACGGCTTCCCCTGCTCCGACTGGAAACCAACCAGGCGCTGACCGAGGCCCAGTCCCTCTACCGGCGCAACGGCTTTCGCGAAGTAGCGGCGTTCAACGCCGAGCCCTACGCACATCACTGGTTCGAAAAGACGCTATGATCGGCGACGTGTTTCGGCTTTAGAGGTGCGAAGGGGGCGGCGGCTCCGTCTCCTTGCGCCCGCAGCCGTTGCGCCCGCAGCTTACGCACAATCCCTACAAGGAACCTCCATGGCAGAGAACGTCTACAAAGTCATCGAGCTGGTCGGGACCAGCCCCGAGTCGTGGGAGAAGGCCGCCGCCGCCGCGGTCAGGCGAGCCGGAAAGACGCTGCGCGACCTGCGCGTGGCGGAGATCTCGCAACTCGACATGCAGCTGAAAGACGGCAAGGTCGAGAGCTATCGCGCGAAGATCAAGGTTTCTTTCAAGTACGAAGGCGACTAGCAGCCGAGCCTAGACCGGATGTACCGGGTCCGTCAGCAAGACCTGAGCCCCCGGTTCGTGCAGGAAAACCTGACGTAGGCGGCCGTCACACCAGTCGCGTCCGGATCTTGATCTCCGAGGTCAGCGTGCGATGGACGGGACACCGCTCCGCGATCTCCCGTAACCGGTTGCGCTGCTCTGCCGAGAGCTCACCTTGCAGCGAGATCTCGGACTCGATGACGTCGAGCATTCCCTCCTTCGTGTCGCAATCCCGGCAATCCTGCGCGTGCACTCGCGAATGCCGCAGCCGGACCGTGACGTCCTCCAGGGGCCACTGCTTCCGTCGCGCATACAGCGCGATGGTCATGGACGTTCAGGTCCCCAGGGCACCCAGCAGCAGATCGTATGGACTGGGGCCGGTATCGGTACCGCCGTCGGCAATCGGCTCGTCCGCCCGAAAGTGATGGCGGCCGGCAGCGATCTCCTGCGCAAACCCAGCCGCACTCCCACGCACCAGCACCACGCCGGCATCGAGCATCTCGTTCATGGGACAGCTCCGCGTTGAGGAAGAGTAGAGCATAACCCGCGGCTTGCGCCGTTCGCCATGGCACCCGAGGTTGGAGGCCGTGACGCAACCGGGCTCCGCTTCACCGATGGTGCGCCGTTTCGGCCTGCTTCACGCCACGGCGCTCAACATGACGAACATGATCGGGATCGGTCCGTTTATCACGATCCCGCTCCTGATGTCCGCGCTCGGCGGCCCGCAAGCAATGCTCGGCTGGGTCGTCGCGTTGATTACCGTCTTGTGCGACAGCACCGTCTGGAGCGAGCTCGGCGCCGCGATGCCGGGTTCGGGCGGCTCGTTCGGCTACCTGCGCCACGGCTACGGGACGGAGAAAGTCGGCCGCCTGATGGGCTTTCTCTTCGTATGGCAGTTCGTGCTCAGTGGGCCCCTCGAGATCGCGTCCGGATACATCGGGTTCTCGCACTATCTGGGATACATTTGGAAAGGGATCACGCCGCGACAGACGATGCTCGTGATCACGATCATCGGCCTCGTCAACCTCGCGCTGCTCTACCGGCGGATCAAATCGATCGCGGCGATCACGGTCGCGCTCTGGGTCGGGACGATCCTGACCGTCGTCGCCGTGATCGCAATTGGGGCGATGCACTTCGACGCCAAGGTCGCCTTCGACTTCCCGCCGGGCGGCTTCAACTTCTCGCTGGGCTTCCTGCTCGGCCTCGGCACTGCGTCCCGCGTGGGCGCCTACGATTACCTCGGCTACTACGACGTCTGCTACATCGGCGACGAAGTACAGAATCCGGGCCGAGTGATCCCGCGGTCGATTCTCATCAGCACGATCGCGGTGGCCCTGATCTACATCGCGATCAACTTCTCGATCATCGGCGTCGTTCCGTGGCGCGAGTTCGTCCCCGTCGAGTCGCACCCGCAGGCGGACTTCGTGGTCTCGATCTTCATGGAGCGGATCTACGGCGCCGGCGTCGCCACGATCGTCACGGCGATGATCCTCTGGACGGCGTTCGGATCGGTCTTCGCGCTGCTCCTCGGATACTCACGCGTGCCCTACGCGGCGGCGCGGGACGGCTATTTCTTCAAGGTCTTTGCGCGGCTGCATCCGTCCCAGGGCTTTCCGTACGTGTCGCTGGTCGTACTCGGCGTGCTCTCGATCGTCGCGGGGTTCGTATCGCTCGGCATGGTGATCGACGCGCTGCTCACGACGCGGATCCTGGTGCAATTCATCGGGCAGATCGGTGCGGTGACGTTGTTGCGGCGGCGCGCGCCCGACATGCCGCGGCCCTACCGCATGTGGTTGTATCCGCTGCCTAGTCTGGTTGCGCTGCTCGGCTGGATCTTCATCTTTGCTACCACGCCGCTCACGGTGATCGCCTTTGGACTGGGCGCGCTGGTGCTGGGTGCGGTGTGTTTCGGGGTGTGGTCGTGGAACGGGCGAACTTGGCCGTTCGACGAGTCAGCGCGCCGGCTCGCGAATCTGAAGTAGGGTGTTGATCTCGGGATGGTCCAACCGCTGTACGATCCCCCGGGGCCAGCGAATCTCGATCCGATCGACCTTGGTGTGGTCGCCGAGGCCGAAGTGTACCACCCGGCTCGATTGGGACAGGTAACCGCCCGCCGGGTTCACTTGCCGCACCATCACGGTCTTCCCGACCCACAGCCGCACCACGGCGCCGATCGCGTCGCGGTTGCTGTGGGTTCCTGTCAGCCGCAACTCCACATAGTTCCGTCGGGGAAGCCGGTTGGCGAAATAGTACGGACGGTCATTGAAGTTGTTGGTTACGATCTCGAGCCGACCGTCGCCGTCGAAATCGGCTACGACGGCGGCCCGCGAGCTGCGCGTCGCCTGCCGGCCGGCGACGCGCTCTTCTAGATAAATGCCGCCCGTCGGCGGCTCGACGCCCAAGTCAGCCGCCCGGTCGCGGAACGTTCCATCGCCGTTGTTCATCATCAGCTGGTTGGGCCAATAGTAGTAGGGATAGCCCATCCCCGACGGGATGAACACGTCCTCATGGCCGTCGTTGTCGAAGTCTCCGGTGGCCACACCCCAGGGCCAGAGCGTCTCCAGGCCTGCCGCGACGGCGGTCTCGGTGAATTTGCCACGGCCGAGATTGCGGTATAGCGCGTTGCCGAAGAGCAAAGCGTCGAAGTCCTCGCCCTGCCTAGCGAACATGGCTCTTTGAATTTGGATGAGGCCCGGGGCCTCCTCGTTTATCGTCGGGCCCTTGGGCGTGCGGAACCGTCGATGCTGCATGCGCCGCGCGACGTCGACGGTGACGTGCCCGGTGTCCACCCCCATCCACATGTCCGAGTGCATGTCCACCACAAAGAGATCGAGCCGGCCGTCGCCGTCGTAGTCGAACACTTTGCACCCCACCGCTCCATACGGTGTGCGCCCGAGCGTCTCCGCGGTGACGTCACGGAAGGTGCCGTGACCGGTGTTCCGATACAGCTGACCCCGACCGACCATACTGGGCACGAACAGGTCGAGGAAACCGTCCTCGTCGTAGTCGAACACGGCCACGTCTCCCGCCCAACCGCGGCCGCGCAGGCCGGCGCGGTCGGTGACGTCCGTGAAGGTCCCGTCGCCGTTATTGTGATACAGGATGTTGGATTCCTTGGCACTGGTCAGCAGGCTGCCAAGGTCCGGTTTGCCCTCGAAATATCTCGCCGCGGAGTCGAAAACGTCGGTGCTCCAGTGCGCCGTGTTGGTGAGAAACAGATCGAGGTAGCCGTCGTTGTCGTAATCGAAGAACACGGCGGTCTGCGAATGGCCGACGTGGCTCAGCCCGGCGGCCGCGGTGACGTCCTCGAAGGTGCCGTCCCCCCTGTTGTGGAACAGCACGTTGCCACCCCGGGTGGTGGTCACGAACAGGTCGGCCCAGCCGTCGTTGTCGTAGTCCGCGAACGTGGCTCCGACGGAAACCCTGTTGCCGATGGCCACTCCTGCCTTGGCGGTGACGTCGACGAACGACCCGTCACCCACGTTGCGATAGAGCGCGTTCGGCCCGAGCTGGTTGAGAAAGTAGATGTCCTCGCGGCCGTCGTTGTCGTAGTCGCCGACGGCCAGACCGGAACCGTGATCATACAGGTTGATGTGGAACGGCTCGCCCTGCTCCTTCGGCAGGAAATGCATCCGAAACGCAATCCCGGCTTCCCGAGCGCGTTCCTGAAAACCCGATCCTGCGGTGGGTGCCGCTGGCTCGTGGCCCATGCGCCGGGCCAGCAGGACATACCCCGCGATCAACAACGCCACGACGACTGCGATCGCGAGCGCCCGCCGGGCCAGCGGAGATTTGGACTCGTCTGACATGTCGACCACGAAAGCTAGTGCTGGTTCGCTCCAGTGTCTTGCGCCACCCCGCCGTTCGCCCGCAGCTTAGCGTCATGCCAGCCACCCTGCATCACCTGCTTCTCATGGCCACCGTCCTCCCGACCGGCCTGCTGGGCCAAGCCGAGGGGGCCATCCGCAGCTCGCTCCGAACCGTGGATATTGGCTCTAGGCGCATGGAAACGATCTACACCGAGGATCGCCACTTCGAGGCGCCGAACTGGTCGCGCGACGGGCGCTTCTTTGTCGTAAACAGCGGCGGTCGACTCTATCGATTGGCTGCTCGCGGCGACAAGCACCTCACCGAGATTCCCACCGGCTTCGCCACCCGAGCCAACAACGATCACGGTATCTCACCGGATGGCAGGTACCTCGTCCTGAGCCATCACGCCGACGAGCACATCACCGATCCGGCGCAGGACTGGCTCGCATCCAGCATCTACATCCTCCCGATCGCCGGCAGCGCGACACCGGTGAAGGTCACGACCAAGGCCCCGAGCTTCTGGCATGGATGGTCGCCCGACGGGAAGACGCTCGCGTTCGTCGGGCGCCGCGAGGGAGAGTGGGACATTTATGCCATCCCGATGGGCGGCGGCGAGGAGCGCCGGCTCACCACTTGCCACGGCCTCGACGACGGGCCCGACTACACGCCCGACGGTGCATTCATTTATTACAACTCATTCTGCAGCGGCAAGATGGAGATCTGGCGAATGGATTCGGACGGCAGCGGGGCCGAGCAAGTCACGCACGATGCCTACGCCAACTGGTTCCCGCACCCGTCGCCCGACGGTCGCTGGGTGGTGTACCTCGCGTACCTCGAAAACCAAGCCGAGGACCATCCGTTCGGCAAGCAGGTCAAGCTTCGGCTCATCGATACGCGTGATGGCTCAGTACGCGATCTGACGCCACCGTTCTTCGGCGGGCAGGGCACCATCAACGTTCCGTCATGGTCGCCGGATAGTCGCCGGGTCGCGTTCGTGACGTTCGAGCGACGCTATTCCAGCGTCGGTCCCGTCGTCGCCGACACGGCCGACGTCGTGGCCGTCTTCAAGGACACCCCTCGGGTCACCCTCTCCGTTCCCGAAGCGCGAGCCTTCAACCTGCGAATCCCCGGCCAACGCGACTCCCTGCGCGCGGTGCTCAGAACGGAACGCGAGCTGTGGGAGTCCGGCGGCCCGCGGGACTATCGGTTCTTGCTCCGAGTGGTGTGTTTCTGTCCCGGACGGGGGTGGTTGTTGATCGAGGTTCGGAATAGGCACCCGATGCGAGCGTGGGACCGGGCTGGTAAACCCGCCACTTTGAGCGATTGGAACACGTTCAGCATCGACGGACTGTTCGACAACCTGGAACGATCGGTGGACCACGATGGCGCGGTCCAGGTCGCCTTCGATCCGCGTTGGCATTTCCCCGCGTACGCTCGCAGCGTCGCGCTACCGGGCCCGGACGCTTGGACGATCATCGAGGCGCGGGGGTTGCGGCCCTTGGGCGGCTCCCCGGACTAGCAGACTATGGAGCGCTATCCATGTCGCAAGTGAGAATCGGCATCCTCGGCTCACGCTTTCAGGCGGACTGCGTCGCGGCCGCCGTGCAAGCCGTACCGGAGGACGCCGAGGTCGTGGCCGTAGCCTCGCCGACCAAGGGACACGCGGCGGCGTTCGCGAAGCGGCACGGCCTCCCCCACGCGTATACCGACCACCGCGAGCTGCTGCGCGATCCCGCAATCGAGCTAGTCTGGATCACGACGCCGAATCGGCTGCACGCACAGATGACGATCGACGCTGCCGAGGCCGGCAAGCACGTGGTGTGTGAGAAGCCGCTGTGCCTGACGCTCGAGGAAGCCGACGCGATGATCGAAGCATGCCGCAAGGCGGGCGTGCTGCTTCTCTATGCCGAGGAGTTGTTCTTCGCGCCAAAATATCTGAAGGCCAAGCAGCTGGCGGACGAGGGCGCATTCGGCCGCGTGCACTTGGTGAAGCAGGGCGAGAAGCACTCGGGTCCGCACTCCGACTGGTTCTGGGACGTGGATCAGTCGGGAGGCGGCGCGGTCATGGACTTGGGGTGCCATGGGATCGCCTTCTGCTGGTGGTTCCTCGGGAAACCGCCGATCAAGAGCGTCTACTCGCAGATGACGACCCAGGTGCATCAGCAGCGCACACTGGGCGACGACGAAGCGGTCACGATCATCGAATTCGGGAGCGGCGCCATCGGGATGGTCGAGAGCAGCTGGAACCGGCCCGGGGGGATGGACGACTGCATCGAGGTGTTCGGCGACAAGGGGCAGACGTACGCCGATATGCTGATGGGCAATGCGCTCCCGACGTACTCGGAGGTGGGGTTCGGCTATGCCGTCGAAAAGGCGGCGACGACCAAGGGCTGGACCTATCCCGTGTTCGAGGAGCATTGGAACTACGGCTTCCCCCAGGAGGCGCGACACTTCGCGCGCTGCGTGCGGGGCAAGGAGACGCCGATCGCCGACGGCGAGACCGGGCGCGTCGTGCAGGAGGTCCTGTACGCGGCGTACGCATCGGCCGGCCTGGGCCGCAAGGTCATGCTGCCGTTCCACCCTACGGGCATCGCCAAGCCGATCGATCTCTGGAAAACGCCCGAACGCGCCCAGGCGGTGGTCAGCTCCTGATAGTCTTCGACGCTTCGTCCCAGGACACCGAGCTCCGACGGAAGTACGACTCATTCGCCATGTGGCAGGCCAATGCGGCGTGGTGACCGAACACCGCGTCCTCGACCACCGGCTTCCGGGTGCGTACGGCCTCAAAGTACGTCCACAGGTGTGGCCTGACGTCGTCGAAGTCCGGTCCGGTGAACGAAATGGTCTCGGGCATCGCCGCAGCCTGACCCAGCTTCGGATCGTTCTCCTGATGCCATTTCTCGAGATAGGATTCCCGCATCGCGTGCGGGTAGCTGCCGGTGTAGTAGCTGGGGTAGTCATCCTTGCCGGTTTGCGGCGCCAGGCTCAAGCTCGAGCCGGTCACCTCCAGCACGCCCTTCGAGCCCTGGATGCGGTAGGTCTCGGGCATCGACGTCCCGAGATTCAGCCGCATGTACACGGGGAGCTCGCCAAAGTAGTAGACGACGGCGTGAACGTCCGGCATGTTGCGGCCGTCCTTCCAGCGCCGGATGCCCCCGACCGCCGAAGCCTGCCTGGGTGGCTCATTGACCCCCAGCATGAACATCATGCCGCTGATCAGGTGAACCAGCAGATCACCGGCGACGCCGGTGCCGTATTCCTTCCAGCAGCGCCAGCGCGCAAACAGGTTGGCGTCGAACGGGCGCTTGGGAACCGTTCCCTGCCAGGTATCCCAGTCGAGCGTGCGCGGTGAGAGATCGGGGGGCGGCGGATACTGCCACGCGCCGGTCGGATCGTTTCGTCCCAGCCATCCTTCGACCAGCATGAGCTCGCCCAGCGCCCCCTGGGAAATCAGCTGCTTGGCCTTGGCACAGATCTGGGAGCTGACGCGCTGTGAGCCGATCTGCACGATGCGTCCCGTCTTCGTGGCGGCGTCGACCATGGCCACGCCGTCGGCCGCGCTGTGCGACATCGGCTTCTCGCAGTAGATGTCCTTGCCGGCGCTCACCGCGTCCACGACGATCTGCTTGTGCCAGTGATCGGGAACCGCCGCCACGATGCAATCGATGTTCTTGTCATCCAGCAGCGCCTGGTAGCGGCGCGTCACCGGCAGATCGGCTCGCACGATCTCTCGCGCCAACGTGTGGCGGCCGTCGTACAGGTCACAGGCGCCCGCGCATTCGACTCCCGGCAGCGTGATCGACTCGGACAGGAGCCAGTGCCCCTGCATGCCCACGCCGATCATGCCGAAGCGCACCCGATCACTGGCCGCGACGGCGCCCGGCCCGGGGATGAGATCATGCGGTAACAACACCATCGGTTTCGCGGCGAGCGACGCGCCGGCCGCGGCGCTCGCGCCCAGGAATTCGCGACGAGACCAATTGTTCTTCTTCACGGCGTCTCCCATGTCGGATGAGGTGGTGAAGGGTCGACCCCACTATGCTGGCCTACTCGGGCTCCTTCCGCTAGCCACTCCGGCCCCCCATGCTCAAGGACTACTTCAATCCACAGCTCCACATGGTCCTGCCGGTGCATCGGCGCCTGCGTCAGGTCACCGTGCGGTTTGAAGTCGAAGAGGACTTCGTGCCCGCATTGTGACGGTTGCGGGCGACGGCAGCCCGCCACCATATTCGCACATTCATGGCTGATCTCCGCGCGGCATTGGGGCACGCGCTCGAGCCCGGATACCGGGTGGAGCGCGAGGTGCGACCCGTCGGCAACTGCCGCATGTTCGTGGCGCTCGAGACATCCGCCGGCGGCGGCCTCCTCGTGAAGGTGCTGCCCGGACCGCTGTCGCTCGCCGTCGACCCCACCCGATTCGAGCGGGACGTGGCGCGCCTCGCGCGTCGGCTGCGGCATCCCAGCCTCGTGCCCCCGCGCGCTGCCGGCCGGGCAGGCCCGTTCGTTTACCACACCCGTGCCTTCGTCGAAGGCACCACGCTGCGGGCCTGGCTGGCGCGGCACGGAGAGCTGCCGCTGCGACGGGCCGTGGAAGTGTTGCGGGATCTGCTCACGGCACTGGCCCACGCTCACGCCGAGGGCGTCGCCCACGGCGACCTGAAGCCCGAGAACGTGCTGCTTGCGGACGGGGCGGCATTGGTCGCCGACACGGGGATTCTCGGTGCGCTGGCGGAGGCCCTGTCGGGCGACGGCGGCGGGGCCGCGACGGCGGCGCTGTGCACCGCCGATTATCTGGCGCCGGAGCGCAAGGCCGGCCAGGCGGCCCCCGGCCCGCGCGACGACATGTTTGCCGTGGGGGTGCTCGTGCACGAGATGCTGACGGGACGCCCCCCCAGCGGAAACCCCGAGCCGCTGGAAGACGTGCGCTCGGTGCCCCCATGGCTCGCCGAGCTGGAACGCCGCTGCCGCGCCGCCGAGCCGAGCGGACGTTGGGCGGACGCCGGGTCGGCGTTGGCGAGCGGGAGCTGGCCGACCGGAGGAGCCTGAAGCAAATGCGGAGTGCGGAATTGCGTCGGTCCGCGCCCTTGCCTCCGGTGTTGTGCTATCATCGCATCGGTGGACCGGCGGAGCTCGGGGTCACGCGGGTCGCGAAGTCCGTGTTCGCGCGCCAGATGACGACGCTGGCACGGGCAGGTTGGAAGACCCTCACGTTGCACCAGTTCGCTGAGCGACTCCGGCCAGGCCATTCCGCATTCCGCACTCCGCGGTCCGCATTTCTTTTGACCTTTGATGACGGCTACGCTTCCCTCGCCGAGCACGTGTATCCCGTGCTGGCCGATGTGGGGTTCACCGCGACAACGTTCCTCATCACGGACTACGTCGGGCGCCTGAACACATGGGACGTGCGCTACACCTGGGACCGGCTCGCGCATCTCGATTGGGACACGATCGGGCGCTGGCAAGAGCGGGGATTCGACTTCGCATCGCACTCGGCGTCTCACGCCCGGCTCACCTGGCTGTCCGACGTGGAAGCGGCTGCCGAGCTCGAGCGATCTCGCCAGACGCTCCGGCACCGCCTGGGACCCCAGGCGACCCGGGCTGTCGCCTATCCGTTTGGCGCGCGGGACGAGCGGATCGAGCGGTTGGCGCTGGCGGCCGGATACGAGTTGGGATTCGGAGGCGTGCGGGGCAACGGTTCACCGCTCGCCCTGGCGCGGCTGCCGGTCTATGTCTGGGACGTGGGGAGCATCCCGGTGGGCTTACAGGGAGGCGCCTTTGGGGCGATGGGTCGATTCGTCGCTCACGCCGCCAACCGGTGTGCGGTTGGGACGAGCGTGATGAAGGGGTTAACCAAGGCCCTAGCCCCTCGCCCCGAGCCCCGCATCCACGGCCGCCCCCATGGCGTGGTATCCCTTGTCCACGTAGATCGTCGTCCCAGTAATCCCGCTGCCTAAGGGGCTCGCGAGAAACGCCGCCGTCGTGCCCACTTCCCGCGCGGTAAGCGGCTCGGTGAGCGGCGCGTTGGCGGCGTAGTACTCGACCATCCGCTCGATTTTCCCGATGGCGCTCGCGGCGCGTGAGGCGAGCGGCCCGGCCGAGATCGTGTTCACTCGCACCCCGTACTTGCGCCCGGCCTCGAACGCCAGCGTGCGCGTGTCGCTCTCGAGCGCCGCCTTTGCCGAGGACATCCCGCCCCCGTACCCCGGCACCACCCGCTCGCTCGCCATGTACGTCAGCGACAGGAACGAGCCACCGGGGCGGGTGAGCGGTGCCAACCGGGCCACGAGCGACACGAGGGAATAGGCGCTCGCGCTCACGGCGGCGAGGTAACCGGCCCGGCTCGTGTCGAGCAGCGGTTTCCTGACTTCGGGACCATTGGCGAGCGAGTGGACCACGATATCGAGCGGCCGGTCGCCGAAGTCCTGCACCAGGCGCTGGGCGAGCCCCGCGATTGAGAAATCGCCCACGTCCTTGTAGCGCTTGATGCCGCGAATCTCCTCCGGGGCCTCCGCCAGCGTATCGAACGTCGCATCGAGCGGATAGATCTTCTCGAACTGGAGCAGCGAGCCGTCCGGCATGCGGCGCGAGTCGTCGATCTTGCCGCGCTCGAGCAGGTTCAAGAAAATGTTCAGCGCCGGAGGCCACGTGCCCGCACATACCGTCGCGCCCGCCTCGGCCAGGGCCTTGGCGATGGCGAAGCCGTAGCCGCCGTCGTCGGCCACTCCCGCTACCAACGCCCGTTTGCCGCGGAGATCGATCGCTAGCATTGCGCTCCCATTTGTTAGATGAAGAATCGCGCGGCCACCGGAATCAGTTGTGGGTGCCGAACGAGTGCGTGGGCAAAGATCCGACCCAGCGTGCGCTTGCCCGAGGGGATCGCGTTCACGGTGCGCGCCAGAGAGTTGAAGAACTGGTCATCCAGGTCCTCGAGCGCCCGCTTGAGCCGGTAATACTTGAGGTGATCGTCCCCCAGCAGCGCCATCCACTCGGCGTGGTACGCCGACAGCCGGCTCGCGCTGGTGTCCCCGGCCCGGATGGCCGCGGCGGCGACGCAGCCAGCGAGCCGCCCCGCCTTCATGGCGTTCACGATGCCGCCCCCGGAAAGCGGATTGATCATGTGCGCGGCGTCGCCCGCCACGAGCACGCCGTCGGTGTACGTCTGCCGGATGGTCGTGTGAACGATGACGCCGCCCACGGTGCACGCCGTCTTGGCGCCACCCGGATAGCGACGGGCGATCCAGGCGTCGAGGTATTGCCGCGCGTTGCGGGCGTCGGCCTTCAACGCGACCAGGCCGAGGCCCACGTTCGCAACGCCCGGGCTCTTGGGGAAGAGCCAGGCGTACCCACCCGGAGCGATGCCGGCGCCGAACTGCAGATAGATCGCGTCGGGATCGAAGTCGATCCCCTCGACGACGTACTGCGCGCACGACTCCATGTCGCGGGCGGGGACCCGGGTTTCGAGGCCCGCCCAGCGACCGACCATCGCCTCGACGCCGTCCGTCCCGATCACGACCCGTGCGCGGCAGGTCGTTTCGCCGCCGGCGGCCCGCAACCGCACCCGCCAGCGGCCGTCCGGCTCGCACGTCATCCCGGCCGCTTCGGTGCTCACGCGGAGCTCGGCCCCCACGGCCACCGCCCGGTCGGCGAGAAAGGCGTCGAACCGCGTGCGATCGAGAATCCAGCCGACGTCGCGCTCGGCGACCTTCACCTCTGTGTCGTCGGGCGCGATGAACACGACGCGGGTGATCTTGCGGGCGGCCCAGGCAGCGCCGTCGGGGTCGGCGAACTCGCGCACACCCGCGTCCCCGACCCCTTCGGCGCAGCGGACCGGCGTGCCAACCCGGGCGTCGCGCTCGAGCAACACGACGTCGAGCTCGGGCGCGGCGCGCTTCGCCTCCCACGCCGCCACGGCGCCCCCCGGTCCCGCACCAATGACCAGCACATCGGTGTCGTGCGTCACGCGGCGACCATCGTGAGCGCGCCGACGGGGCAGGGGGCAATGCATTTGCGGCAGCCGGTGCAGGCGGTCTGATCGACGACCAGGTCGGTGAGGTCGAGGTGAATCGCTGCCGGGGGGCAGAGGGGGAGGCACAGCCCGCAGCGGTCGCACACCTGGAGATCCACTACGGCAATCTCGGGGAAGGCCGGCGCGGGTGTCATGCGCGAACGGTAGCCGTCACCATCAGGAGCGTCAAGCATCAGCCTTGCTTGGAGTTACGCTTTTCATTAGCTTGATGCGCTCGCACGCGCCCCCCTAACGCCTTTCACTCGACGACCTCGTGCCCATACGCTGGCCGAAATGGACGCTCGGTGCTTGGAGTCCGGCGAATGAGATCGCCGTGGATCTGGGCACAGCCAACACGCTGATCTACGTGAAGGGCGAGGGCATCGTGCTTAACGAGCCCTCCGTCGTCGCGATCGAAAAGTCGACTGGGAAGATCAAAGGCATCGGGCTCGAGGCGAAGCGGATGCTGGGGCGGACCCCGGACGGCATCCTGGCCGTGCGCCCGCTCAAGGACGGCGTGATCGCCGATTTCGACGTCACCGAGAAGATGCTGCGGTTCTTCCTGAAGACCATCATCGATCGCCATCTGTTCCGCGTGAAGCCCAAGGTGATCGTGTGCGTGCCGTCGGGCATCACCGAGGTCGAAAAGCGCGCCGTTCGGGACTCGGCGCAGTCGGCCGGGGCGAAGGAAGTCTACATGGTGGCCGAGCCGATGGCCGCGGCGATCGGCGTGGGGCTGCCCGTCGAGACGCCCACCGGGAACATGGTGATCGACATCGGGGGTGGCACCACCGAGATCGCGGTGATCGCCCTCTCGGGGATCGTCTCGGACACCTCGATCCGCACCGGTGGCGACGAGCTGGATCAGGCAATCGTGCAGTTCATGCGCAAGAACTACAACCTCCTCATCGGCGAGCCCACGGCCGAGCAGATCAAGATCCAGATCGGATCGGCCGCACCGGTCGGGGAGGAGCGGGAAATGGAAGTGAAAGGCCGCGACCTCGTCTCCGGTATTCCGAAGATCGTGCGGGTGCACTCGAGCGAGATTCGGGAGGCGGTGCAGGAGCCGATCCAGCAGATCGTCGACGCGGTGCGGCGCGCCCTGGAAATCACGCCGCCGGAGCTGGCGTCGGACATCGTCGATCGGGGAATCGTGATGACCGGCGGGGGCTCGCTGATTCGCGGCCTCGACGTGCTGCTGCAGCAGGAGACGGGCCTGCCGATCCACCTGGACGAGGACCCGATGACCTGCGTCGTGCGGGGGACGGGGCGGATCCTCGACGATCCGGAGAAATACCGCAACGTCCTGACCACCTAGGGCGATGGCGCTCGGAGCGGACCGGTACGCCTCGCGGGGCGACACCTTCGCGTTTCTCGGGTGCGTGCTACTGTCCGTTGGCGCCATGAGCCTGCCCGAGCGGATCCGCGATCCGCTGGCGCGCGGGCTGCGCCAGACCGTGCTCGCCCCGTTCCTCGCCCTGCAGCAACAAACCGAGCTCCTCTCCGCCTCCCTGGAGCGCTACGATGCGGTCGTCGCGCAGCGCGACTCCGCCGCCCTCGCCGCCACGTTTCTTCCCGAATTGCGCGGGGAGAACACGCGGCTCCGCGCACTGCTCGGCCTGGGCCAACGGCTTTCGAGCGGTTACGTCCCGGCGGAGGTGTTGCGCGAGCCCGAACCCACGGGCGCGCTCACCTTCTTGGTCTCGGCTGGGAAGAAGCAGGGGGTGAGACCCCTGGCTGCGGTGGTGAGCCCGGACGGCCTGGTCGGGATCGTCAGCTCGGTGGACGCGAAGACCAGCGTGGTCGTGACCTGGGCGCACCCTGAATTCCGCGCCAGCGCCATGGCGACTGACGGGAGCGTGTACGGCATCGTCGCACCGCACGGCAGCGACGGGCCGCATGTCTGGCTGCTCGAGCTGCAGGGCGTGCCCTACCGGCAGCTCGTGCCCACCGGCACCATGATCCTCACGTCGGGTCTGGGAGGCGTGCTGCCGCGCGGGATACCTATCGGCACGGTGGTGAGCGTCACGGGGCAAGCGGAAGGATGGGAGCGCACGTATCTCATCAGGCCCGCCGTGCATCCCGGCGCCGTGACGCACGTCATGATCCTCACCGGGCCGCCGGTCCGCGGGGACCTTCGCTCGCTGTTCGAATCGAGCGGAGAGACGCCGTGAGGCGCACGGACAAGTATCGCTTTTATGTGATCCTGGCGGCCCTCGTGGTGCTGCAGTTCTCGGTACGCGGTCGGCTGGGGGGTGACCGCGTGGCCCCCGATTTTCTGCTGCTCGCGCTGCTCATTTATACGATCCGGGCGCGGCCAGGGCCGAGCGCCGGCGCGGGGTTCTTGGTGGGCCTGCTGCGGGACGCGCTCACGCCGGCATCGTTCGGCGCCGGGGCGCTCGCGCACACGCTCGTGGGGTATCTCTCCTCCTGGAGCAAGGCGGTCTTCTTCGCGGAGAACCTGTTCGTGAACGGGTGTCTGTTCTTCGCCGGCACCTGGTGCCGCAACGTGGCGGTGGCGCTCGCATCCGGGAAACTGAAGGGCGGGATGCTGGGTTGGGAGCTGCTCGTCTGGTCTCCCATCCAGAGCCTGACGACGGCGGTGGCGGGCGTCATCGTGCTGTGGCTGTTCGGGCGACATCTCGCGATTCGCCTGAGCGACGCGTGAGCGCGTTCCACCCGCACCTGCTAGAGCGACGCCTCCGCCTGACGCGGGCGGTGGTGTGGGGAGCGGGGATCGCGCTGGTGCTCGTGTTCTTCCGGACCCAGATCCTCGAGCACTCGAAGTACCAGCTGCAGTCCGAAACCAACCGGCTGCGACCCATCCCACTGCCCGCGCCCCGGGGCATCATCACCGACCGCAATGGAAAGGTCCTGGCGGAGAACGTCACCGGGTACACCGTGTCGTTACTCCCGACGACGGACGAAGACTCGCTCCGGGCCACGCTGCGCCGCATCGGGTCGATCGTCAAGCTCGACAGCCTCGCCATCGAGCGGGTCCTCGTCCGCTACCGCCGGGCACCGTACCTGCCGGTCAGCGTGCTCCCGAGCGTGACGTTCGGGGTGGTGTCCGCGCTCGAGGAGCGGCGGCTGATTCTCCCCGGCCTGCTGATTCAGGCGGAGCCCAAGCGGCATTACCCGGACAGCTCGCTGGTGGCCCATCTGGTGGGCTACGTCGGAGAGCTCACCGAGGCGGAGCGGGCGCAGCGGCGCTTCGCGACGGTGCGGCTCGGGGGTCTCCTGGGGAAGGGTGGGCTGGAGCGCCAGTACGACGACACGCTGCGCGGTGCGGACGGCGTGCGGTTCGTGGAAGTGAGCGCGTTCAACCGCGTCGTCCGCGAGGCGGGCGCGGCCGCCCGGCTGCCGCCGGTACCGGGCCGCGCGCTGCACACCACCATCGACCTCGAGCTGCAGCGCTATATCGCGCAAATCTTTCCGGCGGGACAACGCGGCGCGGTGCTCGCGCTGAATCCTAATTCGGGTGAGATCCTCGCC
>DATNOH010000237.1:0-8087 GCA_035601435.1 Gemmatimonadales bacterium
GGGCGGCATCTTGCCGGCCTTCACGATTCGCAGCAGCCCGTTGTTGCCGGTGCCGAGGTGGAAGGACTCTTCCTTGAGCATCGGGTTCATCGAGCGCGACAGGGGATCGAACGCCGACACCGAGAGCATGGTGAGCTGGAATTTGCCGTCGCGATCGATGAACTGCGTGTAGGTAAAGAAGTCGAGCCAGTTGTCCACCAGCTCGTTGAACGACCCGAGCAGCCGCTCTCCCTCGTCGGCGCGGCGCTCCAGTAGCTTGGCCGCCTCGCGCTTGCCCTCGTCCCCGAAATGGCTGCACAGCAGATACGACATCTGCCAGCCGTGGCGCATTTCCTCGGTCATGACACGCATCAGCGCCAGCAGATCATAGTCCGACGGGGCGTGCGTCAGCAGGCTGCGCTGCTGCTCCACCGAAGCGAACTCGGTGTCGCCCTGGTACACGATCAGATTCAAGAGCGCGTCGCGGATGCGTTGGTCGGGGATGTGCATCACCGTGGGCCATTTGCGCTGGCCCTTGTAATGGCCGAACTCGATGTGGGGCACTTCCTGCTCCCCGAATTTCGCCTCGAACTTGAACTTGCGGATCTCGCCCTGCGGCAGCCCGATCGAATCCTGCCAGTAGCGGAAGTAGTCGATCCATTCGTCGAAGTTGTGCAGCTTGCGGACCATCAGCGGCTCCTCTTGGCAGGTAACGCCCCCGCGATGCGCTGGCGCGCTTCGGGAGTGGCGAATAGCTCGTTCTGCTGCATGATCTCGAGGTCGAGCATGGCGGCCAGCGAGCTCGCCTCGCTGCGATACAGCGCTTCCTTGGCGCGCCGCACGGCCGCAGACGGCTGAGCGGCCCATTGGACGGCGAGAGCGCGGGCGGCGGCCGGAAGATCGGCGTGCGCCACGACCTGATCGAACAACCCCAACGCCAGCGCCTCGGCCGCCGGGACCATGCGCGCGCTCCAGACGAGCTCGAGCGCCCGCGACGTGCCGACCAACCGCGGCAGGAAGAAACTGCCGCCCCAATCGGGGACGAGACCGAGCTTGTGGAACACCTGGCCGATCGAGGCTTGGTCGGACGCGATGCGGTAATCGCAGGCGAGCGCCAGGTTGGCCCCGCCTCCGGCGGCCGGCCCGTTCACCGCCGCCAGCACCGGCTGCGGCGCCGCACGCAGCGCGAGCGCCACGTCCTTGCCCGCCGCGACGAGCGCCGGGCCCTCCGCGTCCAGCACGGCCAGGTCGGCGCCGGCGCAGAACGCACGCCCCGCACCCGTGATCACGATGACCCGCACGGCGTCACTGCGCGTGAGCAGCGCGAGGGCTTCGCGCAGCTCGTCGCACAGGGCGCGATCCAGGGCATTGAGCTTGTCCGGCCGGTTGAGCGTCACCGTGCCGATGCCCCCCTCGATCTCGACCAGCACGCGCTCGTACGCGGCCATCACGCCCGCTCCACGATCATCGCGATCCCCTGGCCGACACCGATACACATCGTGGCCAAACCGTAACGGGATTTGGTACGGCGTAAGGCGTGTACGAGAGTCGTCAGCAGCCTCGCACCCGTGGCGCCTAGTGGATGGCCCAGCGCGATCGCGCCGCCGTAGATGTTCACCTTGGCCGGGTCGAGCCGCAGCTCGCGGATGCAGGCGATCGCCTGCGCCGCGAAGGCCTCGTTCAGCTCGACCAAGTCGATTTGGTCGATCGTGAGCCCCGCGCGTTTGAGAACCTTCTGGGTGGCGGGGATCGGCCCGAGCCCCATGCAGCTCGGGTCGACTCCAGCCACCGCCGTCGCGACGATCCGCGCTATGGGCGTGGTGGGCCGAGACGTCACGAGCAAGGCCGCAGCTCCGTCGTTGATCCCACTCGAGCTCGCCGCGGTCACCGTGCCGTCCTGCTGGAAGGCGGGCTTCAGCTTGGCCACGCTCTCGAGCGTCGTACCGGCGCGGGGATACTCATCCTTGGCAAACGCGGTACCGTCCGGGAGAGGAACCGGCACGAGCTCGTCGGTGAACACGCACGCCTTGAGCGCCGCCTGGGCCCGCTGCTGGCTCTCGACCGCGAAAGCATCCTGCTCGGCGCGCGTGATCTTGTAGCGCTGTGCGACCACCTCGGCCGTCTGGCCCAGCGAAATCGTCCACTCCTTCTTGAGCCGGGGATTCGTGAAACGCCATCCCACCGTGGTATCCGCGGTCTCGGGAGCCTTGCGGCTCCACGCTTCGCCCGACTTGAGGGTCACGTAGGGTGCGCGCGTCATGTTCTCCACGCCGCCCGCGATGAACGTGTCGCCTTCACCGGCCTTGATCGCCTGCGCCGCACTGGCCGCCGCCTGCAACCCCGAACCGCACAGCCGGTTCACCGTCTGGCCGGGGACTTCCACAGGAAGCCCCGCGAGCAGCAGCGCCATCCGAGCCACGTTGCGATTGTCTTCCCCCGCTTGATTGGTGCAGCCGAGGATCACGTCGTCGATGGAGCGGGGGTCGACACCGGAGCGCTCGACGACCGCTTTGATAGGAATCGCCGCCAGGTCATCGGCGCGCACGTGTGCGAGCGACCCGCCGTGCTTGCCGACGGGCGTTCGCAGCGCGGCGCAGATGTAGGCGTCCGTCACAGGCCGACCCACACCGTCTTCGTCTCGGTGTAGTTGTCCAATGCCTCTTTCCCGAGATCTCTGCCGAACCCGGAGAACTTGTAGCCGCCGAAGGGCGCGGCGGGATCGTAGAAGTTGTAGGTGTTGATCCAGACGGTCCCGGCCTTTATGGCGCGGGCCACGCGGTGCGCCTTCTGGACGTCCTTGGTCCAGATCCCCGCGGCGAGCCCGTACATGGAGCGGTTGGCGAGCTGGATGCCTTCGGCCTCGTTGGCGAACGTCAGCACGGAGAGCACCGGGCCGAAGATCTCCTCATCCACGATCTTCATGCCGGGCTTGGCGCCGTCGAACACGGTCGCCTCGACGTAGTAGCCCTTCCCGTTCACCTTCGCCGGCTTGCCGCCCGCCACCAGCCGGGCGCCTTCCTTCTCTCCCGCCGCGATGTAGGACAACACCGTCTGCTGCTGCCGCTGCGACACGATCGCGCCCAGGCGGGTGTTCTTGTCGAACGGATCGCCGGGGACGAGTTTCTTGGCCCGCTCGGCGAGCTGCTCGACCACCTGATCGTGCACTGCTTGCTCGACCAGCAGCCGCGATCCGGCCGCGCACACCTCGCCCTTTCCATAGAAGATCCCGTTCTGGGCGCCGCGCACCGCCGCCGGCAGATCGGCATCGGCAAAGATGATGTTGGGACTCTTGCCGCCGAGCTCGAGGGTCACGCGTTTCACGGTCGCCGCCGCCTCGCGCATGATCCACTGACCGACTTCGGTCGAGCCCGTGAAGGCGATCTTGTCGACCAGCGGATGGCGCACCAGCGCGGCGCCGGCAGTCGAGCCCGGCCCCGGCACCACGTTGAGCGCGCCGGCCGGCAAGCCTGCCGCCACCGCGATCTCTCCGAGCAGCAGGGCGGTAAGCGGTGTCTCGTGCGCGGGCTTCAAGACCACGGTGCACCCGGCCGCAAGCGCGGGGGCCACCTTCCACGAGGCGAGGTTCAGCGGGAAGTTCCACGGCACGATCGCGCCCACCACGCCTACCGGCTCGCGCAACGTGTAGGTGAAAAAGTTGCCGCTCACCGGCAGGGTGTCGCCCGTGAGCTTGTCGGCCCAGCCGGCGTAGTAGCGGAAGGTTTCGACGGCCATGGCGACGTCGATTTTCGACTCGAACAACGGCTTGCCGTTGTTCTTGGTCTCGACTTCGGCGATCTCGGGAGAGCGCTGCTCCAGGAGCTCGGCCATGCGATACAACAGCTGGCCGCGGCGGCGGGCGGGCAGCTCGCGCCACTCCTTCGAGTCGAGGCAGGCGCGCGCCGCGCGCACCGCCGCGTCGATCTCGGCCTCGCCCGCCTCGGCTACCTCGGCGAGCGGTTCCTCGGTGGCGGGATTGGTGAGACCGTAACGCTTGGCGCTGCTCCGCCATTCGTTGCCGATCAACAGGTCGGTCTTCACCGCCCCTTGAACTCCGCCACCCGCTTCTCGACGTACGCCGCAATCCCTTCCTTCGCGTCCTCGGACTGGAACAGCTGCTGCTGCAGCTCCCGCTCGAGGGTCAGCCCCGACTCGAACGGCACCTCGGCCCCCGATTGGACGGACCGCTTGATGAGCCCGACCGCTTTCGACGCCTTGTGCGGCGGCGTGAACTGTTTGGCGTACAGCATCACCTGATCCCAGAAGTCGTCGGCGGGGAACACCTCGTTCACGAGGCCGAGCTCCTTCGCCTTGTCGAAGGAGAAGGTCTCGCCCTTCACCATCATCTCGATGGCGATCGTCTTGCCGACGATGCGTGCCAGCCGCTGCGTACCCCCCGTGCCGGGCAGCACGCCCAGGTTCACCTCGGGGAGGCCGATCTTGCCGGCGTTCTCCTTGGCAAGCCGGATGTCGCACGCCATCGCGATCTCGAGTCCGCCACCCACGGTGTGACCGTTGAGCGCAGCGATCGTGAGCTTGGGCGTGTGTTCGAGCCGGTTGAGGGTCTCGTTGGCGTGCAGGCAGAAGAAGTACTTGAAGCGCGGGGTGACGCTGTTGAGCATGGTGATGTTGGCCCCGGCCGAAAAGAACTTGTCGCCGTGGCCCCGCAGCACGATCACGTGCGCCGAATCGTCGAAGCGCGACTTGAGGATCGCCTCGTCGAGCTGCCGCATCATTTCGTGGGTGTACGTGTTGGCCGGGGGGTCGTCGAGCTCGAGGATCGCGACGCCGCTTTCGACCATATAGTGAACGAGCTTCTTCTGCTCGACCTTGGGTTCCGTCATCGTAGCCATGAGCCGTCAGCCTCCGTGAACCGTGGAACGCGCCTCGGCGAACCCGCCGATGAACGTGCGCGCGATGAGCTCCGCCAGGCGCTCGGGATCGATTTCGCCCGCGGGGTCGTACCAGTTGTAGATCCAGTTCATCATGCCGAACAACATGTAGGTGGCGGCGCTGCGGTCCACCGCCGACTCCTCCGGCGCCACATCCTTGAGCAGCCCCTCGAGCAGGTCCACGTAGTGCCGTTTGATCGCGTTGACCTTGCGCTGGCGCTCGCCGGTGAGGGAGGTCGCTTCGTGCGACAGCACTTTCATTTCGGCCATGTGGGCGGCGAAGAAGGTCACGTGGTGGCGGATGAAGCCCTGCAGCCGCTCGCCCGGCTCGGCGTGGCCGCGCGGCGCGAGCGCCTGCTCCGCACCGGCGAGTACCCGGAGAAAGCAGCGCTCCTGGATACGGAACAGCAGCTCCTCCTTGCCTCGCACGTAGTAGTACATGCCGGCGAGCGACATGTCGGTCGCCGCAGCCAGGTCGCGCATCGTGGTGGAGTGGTAGCCCTGGTCGGCGAAGACCTTCGCCGCCCGGGACAGGAAATGGTCGAGCCGCTCGTCGTAGGGGCGCATGGGTTCGAACGATCGTTCGAACTTTTAACGTACAGGCTGGGGAGCATCGGCGCAACCTCCACCATCCTCCACAACCTCCACCAACCTTAATATTTCCGTCATTGCAACGTCCACGGTACCGAGCATGACTCCCGCCGAGCCCGTCGCCGCAATTCCGACCGATGCGGCGCTGATCGCCGCCTGGCGCGGTGGCGACGAGCCGGCGGCCGCCGAACTGGTCCGCCGGCACGCGCGCGCGCTCGCCCGCTTCCTGGCCGGGGCGGGGGCCCTCGCGGCGGACGTGGACGACCTGGTGCAGGAAACGTTCATTCGGGCGTTCCGCGGTCTGGGGCGGTTCCGTGGCCAGTGTCAGTTTCGCACCTGGTTGATGACGATCGGTGGCAACGTCCTGAAAGACGCGCACCGGCGCTCCCGGCGGTCGCGACTAGTGCCGCTGGGCGACGACTTGCGGGCCACCGACGGCGACCCCCACGAGCGGGCGGTCGCCGGTGAAGCGGAGCGGCGGCTCGCGGCGGGGCTCGAGCGGCTGCCCCGCATGCAGCGGGAAGTGTTCCTGCTGCGGGCCCAACAGGGGCTCGAGTACGACGACATTGCCGCGGCCCTCGGGACGACTCCCGGCGCGGCGCGCGTGCATTACCATCATGCGGTGAGACGATTGAAGGAGCACATGCAATGAACGACGACACCCGGTTGCACGACGATGAGCTGCGCGAAGTGGCGCAACGTCTGGGGGCTCGCGCCGCCGAGCGACTCGACGTGGAGCGCACGGCGCAGGCCGTGGTGACACGTCTGCGGACGGAGCCGCGCGCCGACGTCCGCGTATTGGGATGGATCCAGCCGGTGTGGCTGCGCATCGCCGCCCTGCTCGTCCTCGCGGCCGGCGCTGGGGTCATCGCGCGGAGCCTGTTGCACAAACCGCCTGAGGCGACGGCGCTGGCTGCGCCTGCCGGAGCCGAGCTGAGCGAGCTCTCGGCCGACCAGCTGCGGCAGGTGCTCGAGGCCGTGGGTCAAGCCGGCGGGGAACACGAGACGGTGTCTTCGCAGGACGTGAGTCTCGACGACTTGAGCGCGCCCCAGCTGCGTGCCCTGCTCGAGGCGCTGGAGGGTTGATGAAATCACTCGTCTGGGCCTTGATGCTCGCGGCGACGCTTCCGCTCGTTGCGCAGGAACCCGAGGACAGCACCGCGAGCCCGTCGAACGGGGCCGAGGCGCAGCAGCTGCGGAAGCAGATCCGGCAGCGCTGGTACGAGCACGTGCGCACCACGCTGGCGCTGAGCGACGAGCAGGCGACCAAGCTGCAGGGCACGGAGCAGCGCTTCGAGGAGCAGCGCCAGCCGCTGCGCGCGCGGCAGCGTGAGATCAACCAGACCCTGAACGGCGAGCTGGCGGCGGGAACGCCGAACCAGGAGCGCGTGAAGCAGCTCATCAACGAGCGCCAGGACAACCAGCGCAAGCTGCAGGAGCTCAATCGCAGCGAAGACCGGGAGATGCAGGCGTTTCTCACCCCGGTGCAGCGTGCGCGGTACCAGGAAGAGCGCCGCAAATTCCAGGAGCGGGTGGCGGAAGTCGTGCGCCACCGGCGCGAAGCCCGGCGGCAGATGCCGGGGCGGGAGCCGCGGGGAGGCGTGCGGAAACCCCCCGCCCGCAGGAAACCCTAAGACATCACTAGCTCACGGTCGGAGGCCGAACGCCGCCGCCAGCGCGCGCAGTGCGACCGCGCGGGCGCGCGCCAGCGCACCGGTCACCGGCCGGCCGGGCAGCACTTCGAAGGCACGCCATTGAGAGTCGGACCACGCGATCGCCGCCACGGCCCCGCAGCGTCGGCACCGCATCGTGGGCGACGAATCGATCAGGGGACTCCGCTCGCAGCAGTTCGGGCAGACGGCATACTTCCCATCCTCCGTGACGGGATCCGCGTCGTCGGGCCGTCGCCGCACGAGCGACCACATGGGGGGACGGAGCGGCAGGATCTGGAGGTAGGCCCGCGGGACGCGGAGCAGGCGGCTGTTGACCTCGAGGGTTGTCTCACGGGGGGCGAGCTGGACCACGCGATACCACGCGCCGCGGCGCAGCGGGCAGTCCATCCCGGCCCGTACTCGGGCCCAATATTGTACGTGCGGCATGCGCGCTCTCCGAGCAGCGGTCGGCTTGCGAATTCCAGGGCGTCCGCGCACCCGGTGGTGGCGCGTCCCATATGATGTCGGCTGACGGCGGATCGGGACTGTGACATCGGACACAGGGGACGCCGTCCAGATGCCGAAGGACCGGCGGGGGCCGAGGGTCCCGCCGGTGCAAGCGGGCGGCTAAGTTACGGGCTCACGGGAGGAGGAGCATGTTCGGTATCCCCGAGTGGGCCTTCGGCGTGGCTCTCATCGTCATGGCCATCTCGATCGGCAAGGCGATCGCCGCGCGGATCGGGCCTCCGGAAGGGCCGCGCGGGCCGCGCGGGCCACGGGGGTCGCGGCGCCACCTGGCGCAGGTGATCGACGACCTGCAGAAGCGGGTAGGGGGGAGTGAAGACGTTCAGTCCCGACTTGACGCGCTCGAGGACGTGCAGCGGCGGCTCGCCGATGTCGAAGAGCGGCTGGATTTCGCGGAACGGATGCTCGCCAAACAGCGGGACGCCGAGCGGATCGGGCCCCCGAAGAGTTA
>DATNOH010000238.1:0-2007 GCA_035601435.1 Gemmatimonadales bacterium
GCAGCACGCTGCGCCCGCGGCTCACACGCCACTGGGTGTCGTTCACTCGGGAAGGCGAGCCGTTCGCCCGAAGCCAGGAGACGTCTTCCGTTCGCGCCACCTGCAGATCCCTCGCGGGAGGGATGGTGGCGCTGCGCACAAGGCGCAGGCGCTAGCCCATCTCCGCTCCGTCGGGGGTGGGCGTTTTCATTATGCGCCGCTGGACACAGCGGACCCACCTCGCCGGTTTGGTCGCGCTGACCCTCACGGCGTGCGCGCCGGCCGAGCGCGTCCCCGTCAGGGGGGGCGTTGCCGTCACCGACGACGCCAGTCGTCGCGTGACGCTCGCCGCGCCCGCCCGACGCGTGGTGTCCCTCCTGCCGTCGTTCACCGAGATCCTGTTTGCGATCGGTGCGGGTGATCGGCTCGTGGGTCGCACCACCTGGTGCGATTATCCGCCCGAAGCGCTCGCCGTACCAAGCGTCGGCGACGGCATGCCGCCCAGCGTCGAGGCGGTCGCGGCGCGGCATCCGGATCTCGTCGTGCTGTACCGCTCCGGCCCGAACGTGGCGGCCGCGGAGCAGCTCGAGCGGCTCGGCATCCGGACGGTGCTCTTCGATCTCAACCTGCTCGATCAACTGGGGCCGGCGGCGCGACGCCTCGGTGTGCTCACCGGGCAAGGGAAACGGGCTGACTCGCTGGCTGGGGTGATGGACAGCCTTGCCACTCAGCCTCCAGCCCCTAGCACCCAGTCCCTCGCCTTCATCGTCTGGGACAACCCTCCGATCGTCATCGGCGCGGGGAGCTACCTCGACCGCCTCGCCGCGCTCGCGGGAGCGCGCAACGTGTTCCACGATGTCAGCTCGCCCTCCGCCCAGGTCTCGATCGAGACGATCGCCGCCCGCGACCCCGATTTTGTTGCCGTGCTGACGGACAGCGCGGTGCCACCCCGCTACGCCACGCGCCCCGAGTGGCGGGTGGTGCGCGCGGTGCGTACCGCCCGATTCCTGTTTCTTCCGGGACAACTCTTCGGGCGGCCCGGGCCCCGCGCGGCGGTGGCGATCCGCGAGCTGCGGCGTCGTCTCGAGGCGGCGCCGTGAAGTACGGGTTGCTCGTGGTCGCGCTCCTCGCCACGTTCGCGGCGGCCCTGCTCCTCGGCCCCGCGAACGTGCCCCTCGGCGAGGTGTTGGCCTCGCCCATCCTCTGGCAGCTCCGGTTGCCGCGCGCGGTGCTCGCCTTTCTCGTGGGCGGCGCCCTGGGGGCCTCGGGCGTCGCCCTCCAGGCGCTGGTCAGGAATCCGCTCGCCGACCCGTTCCTCCTCGGGCTCTCGGGTGGCGCCGGGTTGGGCGCGGTCGTCGCGATCGCGCTCCATCTCCCGGGTCCATGGGCCCTGCCACTTGCCGCGTTCGTCGGAGCGGTGGGGGCGATGGCGCTGGTGTATCGGCTCGGGCTCATCGGTGGGGCGGAGCTCGACGCGCGGATCCTGCTCCTGGGGGGCGTGGCCGTGGGTGCATTCGCCGCGGCGGTCACGACCGCCATCGTCTCGCTCGCCGAAGCCACGGAGCTGCGCAACGCGTTCCTGTGGCTGTGGGGCGGGTTCTCGGGTGCGTCGTGGACGACGGTGCTGGTGATTCTGGTGTACGCACCCCTGCCGCTCATCGTCCTTGCCGCGGCCGCGCGGCCGCTCGACCTGCTCGCGCTGGGCGAGGAGCCGGCGCAATACCTCGGCGCGGACGTGCGACGCCTCAAGCGGCTGGTGTACCTCTCGGCGTCGCTCCTGACCGCCGCCGCGGTGGCAGTGGCGGGCGTGATCGGCTTTGTCGGGCTGATCGTACCGCACGTGTGTCGTCTCCTGTGGGGCCGGCTGCATCGCACCCTGTTCCCGACCGCGTTCCTCGCCGGCGGGATCCTCCTCACCACGGCCGACACCCTGGCGCGCACCGTGGTGGCGCCGCGCGAGCTGCCCGTGGGCATCGTGACGGCGCTCGTCGGCGTGCCCCTCTTTGCCTTCCTGCTGCGTCGATGGAC
>DATNOH010000239.1:0-2456 GCA_035601435.1 Gemmatimonadales bacterium
TCGATCGCCGAGATGGTGAACATGGTGTGCTATCAGGCGCTCGGAAACGACGTCACGATCGCGGCGGCGGCGGAGGCGGGGCAGCTCGAGCTCAATGTCATGATGCCCGTCATCGCGCACAACCTCCTGTTCACGATGCGGCTTCTCACGAACGCCTCCCGCGTGTTCGCGGAGCGGTGCGTCGAGGGCATCGAAGCCGACCGCGCGCAGTCCGAGTACTGGCTCGAGCGCAGCCCCGCGCTGGTCACCGCCCTCGCCCCCAGGATCGGCTACGCCGAGGCGGCGAAGCTCGCCAAGGAGGCGGTGGCGAAGAACGTCACGGTGCGCCAGCTGGTGATAGAGAAGGGGGTGCTCAAAGGGAAGGATCTCGACGCGGTGCTCGATCTGCTGGCCATGACCGAGCTGGGCGTGCCGGGCGAGCGCAAATAGCCGAGGGCGGCCGTCTGCAGTGCACACTCTATTCGTGGAGGAGCACGTATGCATTGGATCGTCGCTGGGCTGATCGCAGGCGTCGGTGCATTCTTCGCAGACTACGTGATGTGGGGGAAGGTTTTCACGAAGGGGATGGACGCGTACTCGACGCCAATGTCGCCGGAACAGAAGAAGACGTTCATGGGCCCCGCGATGCTCAAGGCCGCCGCCTTGGCCCTCGTGTTCGGTTTGCTGCTCGCGTGCTCCTACCAACGGCTCAAAGGCGGATTGTGGGTGCAGGGCGGTGGGCCCTTGGCGGGAATGGAGTATGCGACGCTCCTCTGGTTGTCCACCATCGCGTTGTCCACCGTCGGCAGCGGCGTATGGTATGACAAAGTTCGGCCGCTGCTCAAGGCGACGTTCTGGGCGTGGCTGGTCCGGATGAACGTCGCCGGTCTCATCGTTGGACTCCTCGTCAAGTAAGCGCCGTCACGTGGGGGGTCGTGATTCGAGTCACCGAATCCGACCCCCCGCCGTCGTTATCCGTTTGCCATGCGTACCACAGTGTTGCTCGTGGCCGGTCTGTCGCTGATCGGAGCCCCGTCCGCGCCCGCGCAGCGGCGCATCCGCATTGGGCCGATCTACTCGTCGCTCAGCCTGGAGGATCTCTCCGGCTCGAGCCATTCCTTCTCGTCGTTCGGCGGCTCGGCCGCTCTCATCACGGGCGACGACGGCGAGACTGGCCTCACCATCGCGCGCTACAATGACCTCTCGACCGACGGCCGAGTTCGGCGGCTCACGCTGTTCGGGCTCGACTCGTACTACTATCCCGTCGGCGCGCGCGGCGTCGTAGCACCGTTTGCCGGAACGACGCTGGGTCTGGCACGGGTGGCCGAGGCGAAGCCCGGATGCTTCCTGCTGTGCGGCGACACCATCTCCACCACCAACCAACTGGCACTCGCATTCGGCCTCGGCGTGCGGGTGAGTGTCGGCAGCGCGGCCGTCGCCACCCTCGAGGGTCGATTCCTCCAGGTCCCCGGCAGCGACATCCAGGCGCTCGAAGCCGTCGCCAACGCGTCCATCGCCCTGGGGAAGCTCCGCCAAGGAGAGCTGCTCGCGGGCACGCTGGGCCCGTCGGTGAGCGCGTTCATTCCCGTATCCGGTCCGCTGCGCGGGCGCGGCCCGTTCGCGGGAGTCCGGTTTCGCCGCGACACCAAGAAGGCAGGCACCCTGGGTCTGGAAATCGATTTCGCCCCTCTCCAAGTCACGGCCGGCAGCTGCGCGCCTGGATGCCGGCCGAATGCCATCCTGTTCGCGCCGGGTTTCGAGGCGTCCGCCCGACCCGCGTGGGGCCGGGTCTACGCTGAGGTCGGCCCGCTGCTGGCTGGGTTCTATGCCCAGGGGCCCGACCGCGGTATGGCTCAGGGGCTGCACGGCGGCCTCGGTGCCGATTTCTACGGCGTCCTGGTGATGTGGAACGTCAACGGGCGCCTATTGTGGCTGCAGCGCCACTCGGGGAGAACGTGTTCGGCGTACAGGTGGGGGTGAGCGTGAGTCCGAAAATCGGGCGGCAATAGTTGGCAAAGGCGGCACGGAGCAGCTTTGCCGTCGCTGCCGCCCTTGCCGCCCCATTGAATCCCACAACTCGTTGTGGCATATTGACTCCCATGCGCGTCACCACCTGGGCCGAGTACGGGCTGATCGTGTCCGTGAACCTCGCGAAGCGCGCGGGGCAGGGGCCGGTCGCGGCGCGCGAGCTTGCCGAGCAGGAGCGGCTGCCACACGACTATGTCGAGCAGATCCTGCTGCGTCTGCGGCGCGCCGGCCTGGTGGACTCGGTCCGCGGCGCCAAGGGCGGTTATCACCTCGCCCGGGAGCCCCACGTCATCACCGTCAAAGACGTAATCGAGGCCTCGGAGCACGTCACCTTCGAAGTCAACTGCGATCTCCATCCCGTCGACCCTCAGCGATGTAGTCCGGAGGCTGCGTGCAGCATCCGGCCCGTCTGGCGAATGCTGGAGCAACGGATCAACGATCTGTTGGCC
>DATNOH010000240.1:0-4605 GCA_035601435.1 Gemmatimonadales bacterium
GCTGGCGTCCGCGCTCGGCGTGTCCTTCGACTTGCGGATGATCTTCACGACCTCGTCGATGTTGTCGACGGCGATCTTCAGGCCTTCGAGGATGTGCTCGCGGTCCTGCGCGCGCTTCAGCTCGAACTCGGTACGGCGGACGATGACGGTGTGGCGGTGCTCGATGAAATGCTCGAGCAGCTCCTTCAGGTTCATCTCCTTCGGCGCCCCGTCGACCAGCGCCAGCATGATCGCGCCGAAGGTGGTCTGCATCTGCGTGTGCGCGTACAGCCCGTTCAGCACCACCAGCGGGACCGCGTCCCGCTTCAGCTCGATCACGACCCGGATGCCTTCCTTGTCGGATTCGTTCCGGAGATCGCTGACCCCTTCGAGCTTCTTCGCCACTACCAGGTCGCGGATCTGCTCGATCACGCGGTCGGGAGAGACCTGATAGGGGAACTCGGTGACGACGATCTGCTGCTTCCCGGTCGACTCCCGCTCCTCGACCGTCGCCCGCGCCCGGATCGCGATCCGGCCGCGCCCCTTCTCGTAGCATTCCTTGATACCTTCGCGGCCGTAGATGATCGCGCCGGTCGGGAAGTCCGGGCCCTTGATGAATTTCCGGAGATCCTTGATCGAGGCGTCCGGATGATCCACCAGGTGATTGATCGCCTCGACTGCCTCACCCAGGTTGTGCGGCGGGATGTTGGTGGCCATGCCGACGGCGATACCGGACGTGCCGTTGACGATGAGGTTGGGCAGCCGCGCCGGGAGGACCGTGGGCTCCCGCAGCCGGTCGTCGAAGTTGGGAACGAAATCGACGGTGTTCTTGTCGATATCGTCGAGCATCGTCATCGCGATGCGCGTCAAGCGCGCTTCGGTGTAGCGGTAGGCGGCCGGGGGATCGCCGTCCACCGAGCCGAAGTTCCCCTGACCGTCCACCAACGGGTAGCGCAGCGAGAAGGACTGCACCATGCGCACCAGCGAGTCGTACAGCGCAACGTCGCCGTGCGGGTGATACTTGCCGAGCACGTCGCCGACGACGGTGGCGCTCTTCTTGTAGGGGCGGCCGGGGACGAGCCCCAGCTCGTTCATGGCGTACAGGATGCGGCGGTGCACGGGCTTGAGCCCGTCGCGCACGTCGGGCAGCGCGCGCTGTACGATCACGCTCATCGAATAGTCGAGGAACGACTCCTTGAGCTCGTCTTCGATGAGACGCGGGACGATCCGTTCGCGGGCGTTGGGTCCGGTCATGAAACCAGTGTCAGGTGTTAGCTGTCGGGTGTCAGCAAGGCTCGGCGAGACTGCCTAAGTTGCTAAAAAATAATCACTTAGGCCGTGAAAGGCAATGCGAAAAGTGGCGCTAACTGGGGATGGGCGCAGCACTTACAGGCGGTAGACTTCCGCGCTCGCCCTCGTCAGCTGCCGCTACCGCTAACCGCTCGTCCAACCAACCAGAGCAAAAGCGCGAGACTCCCAAAGAGCGCCAACGCCACCCCGCCGGTCACCCGTTCTCCCCGGCTCTGCCATTGCTCCAGCCGCACGACGTCGGCGAGGGCAACACCGCGGGGCGCACCGCCTCCTGTCTCCACCAGGCTGTCGTCGCGGACGATTGCGTCGCGCAACGTCACCACGGAATCGTTCTGGAGCACGACACGGAAATCCCGGGGATACTCGTCCCGGATCACGCTGCCACCCGGCTCCGTCACCTCCATCCAGTGCCCGGCGCAACCCCAAAGCAACAGTAGCGCGACCAACGCGGGAGGGATCCTCACGCCGGCGACCCGTCGCCAGCCACCGATACGACGATCTTCCCCAGCTGCTCGCCCCGCTCCAGTCGCTCGAATGCGGCCCGTGCTTCCGTAAAGGGGAAGACCCGGTCTACGATCGGGCGCAGCTCGCCCGTGCCGAGCAGGCGTACGATCTCGCGATATTCGGCGTCGTTTCCCATGGTGGAGCCCATGATGCTCCATTGATACCAGAACAATCGGCGCATGTCGAACCCGACCTTGGGTCCGGTCGTCGCGCCGCAGCTCACCAACCGCCCGCCGCGCCCGAGAGAGCGCAACGATTCATCCCATGTGGCCTCGCCCACGTTCTCGATCACCACGTCGGCGCCGCGCTTGCTCGTGAGGGCGCGCACCTCCTGGGAGATCTTCTGGGTCGCGTGATTCAGCGTCACGTCCGCACCGAGCTGCCGCGCTGCCTGCAACTTGGCGTCGCTCGAGCTGGTGACGATCACTCTGGCGCCTTTGAGCTTGGCGATTCGCAGGGCGGCGAGAGACACGCCGCCGCCGATGCCCCAGACCAGCACGGTTTCCCCGGGCCGCACCTGGGCCCGCGTGACGACCATCCGCCAGGCGGTCAGGGTCACGAGCGAGAAGGCCGCCGCCTCGGCCCACGTGAGCGGCTTCGGCAGGTCCGGAATGACGGCGACATTTTGCTCCGGCACGATGATCGCTTGGGCTAGCGTACCCGGTCGATGCTCGCCCAGTATGCCGTAGTTGAGACACAGGGAGTGCTCGCCGGCGCGGCAGTAGGCGCAGCTGTAGTCGGCGATCCCCGGGTTGATCATCACCCGGTCGCCGGGTCGCACCGAGCTCACATCGGGGCCCACCGCCTCCACGACGCCCGCTCCGTCGGCACCGAGGACCTGGGGGTAGTGGTAGTCGTGAGGCAGCCCGCGCTCGACGAAGAGATCGAGGCGGTTGAGCGCGGCCGCGCGCGGCAAGATGCGAACCTGCCGGGCCTCGAGCGGGCCCGCAGGGTCAGGGACGTCGGCGATTTCCAGCCGGTCGAGGTCGCCGGTAGCGCGGATCACCCAGGCGCGCATGGGGTGGGCGCCCCGGGCTACGGCATGAAGGCGGGAGACACCATCTGCTCGGCGCCGGTGGTCGGGATCGGCACGGGCGCGCCGCTCCCGGCCGTACCCACCGGCTGGACGTACACCCTGAACACGTTCTTCTGCACCGCGACCACCAGCCCAAGGAGATCTCCAGCGGGTGAGACCGTAAAATCCGTCACCACGAGGTCCACGCCTGAGAGCGGGGTCACCTTCCCGGTGGGGAGATCGACCTTGACGACCTGCGTGACCGTACGGCCGCTCTCCTTTTGCTCCACCAGATAGGCGAGCGAGCCGTCGCGCAGGAAGCGGGGCGCCGACTCCTTGCTCTGCTGGCCCCGGGTGACGGGGCGCTGGCTCGCGCCGTCTTTCGACATCAACCAGATATGGTTATTGCCTTCGCGATTCGATACGAAGGCGATCGTCTCCCCGTCCGGCGACATGGTCGGCTGTGAGTTGTCGGCGGGCTCCTGGGTGAGCTGGACGGCGTCAGAGCTGGTGATGGGCTGCTGGAAGATCTGGCGGTGCCCGGTGCGCTGCGAGTGGAATACCACGGCCTGACCGTCGGCCGTGAACGACGCGTCGCCATCCATGCCCGGTGAGTTGGTGAGCCGCCCCGCGCTCGTACCGTCCGCATCCATGACATAGATCTCGGGGTTTCCATCGCGCGTCGATGTGAACGCGATCCGGGATCCGTCCGGGGAAAACGCCGGCTCGGTCGCGACCGCCGTGTCGTCCATGACCTTGCGGAGCTGCGCCAGGTTGGCGCGCTCCGCCGCGTAGAGCTGGAACCGGCCGGTGCGCGAGCTCGCGACCACGATCTCACCCTGCACGAAAACCTCGGCAGCGGCGCGCCTGCCGCCCGGCGCCGTCGCAGTGATGCGCGCGTGGCCGTACGACGCCGTCGAAACGTTGCCATCCTCGACGACGCTCACCACCGATGGGTTGTCGGAAGTCCAGGTGACGCCGGTGGCCGGCCCGATCGCGACGCCCGCTTCGTCGGCGAAGCTCGCCTTCAGCGGATATCGCCGGTTGAGCGGCAGGCCGAGTCGCGCGGTCGAGAGCTTCAAGCCGGCCGCGATCACCCGGATCTGCCACGTAACCGTCAGTCCCGGGCCCGGGCCCTTCACCACCAGTGTCGTCCTCCCGGCGCGCTTCCCGGTGAGCGTGCCCGACGCCGGGTCGAAGGTCGCAAGCGTCGTGTCCGCGACCGTCCAACGGAACGGGGCTTCAGGCACCGGGGTCCTGTCGGCGGCGAGCGCCTGGGCCTGGAACTTCGCGGTGCCCTGGATCGGGAGCGGCACGTCCACTTTGTACGTGGGACTCACCGCCAATTGCTCCACCGTCCGATGCACGACGACGTCGACGGTTTTCGTTTGCAGCAGCCCGACGACGTTGAGCGTCGTCCGGCCTGGAGTCACCGCGATGACCACCCCGGTGAGGCTCACCCGCGCGACGCTCGGGTCCGCGGCGGACCACTGCAAAGCGAGTGGGCTGACCAGTCGGCTGCCTTGCGATGGCACCACCACGCGCAGTGTGTCGACATCCCCCGGCGACATGACGAGAGGAACCGGCTCCTGGATGGCGATGTCGCTCTGCTGCACGACGACCGGCGCCGTCGCGGTAAGGCCACCGGAGCTCGTGACCTGCACCGTTCCCTGGCCGGTAGCGAGCGCGACGATCACGCCGTTCTGGTCCACGCTCGCAATGTCGGGCCGCAGGGTTTTCCAGGTCACAGCTACCGGGGCCGCGGGAGAGCCGTCCTCCCGAAGTGCCCGTGGCAA
>DATNOH010000241.1:0-6064 GCA_035601435.1 Gemmatimonadales bacterium
TGTCGTAGAATGGCGAGCGCAACACCGCGAGCCGCACCGTGGCGTCGGGTCCCGGCTCTCCCGCTTCGCCCGGCCCCCCGGGCTCACCGGAGAACGCGAAGCTGTGCGGCATGCAGCGGTAATCCGGAGGGACGACCACCGTGTTGGTGACGCTGGGCTTCGCCTGCAGCGTGGCGGTCAGCCGGAAGCCCGTCGTCGCCGTAAGGAGCGGGTCGGCGTTCGTCACCCAGTCGCCGTCCTGCTGCGTCACGGCGTCGGGGCTGGTGCGGTCGAGAAAAATCACGTGCAGCCGCGGCGGGTGCTTCTTGTCGTAGGAGCGGGCGAACGGCACCCGGGAACCGTCGGTGAGCACGGCTTCGTAGCTTGCCGGGATCACGGCGCCGGGGCAGGTCCGCGCGTACGTGGTCACGATCCGAATGTCCCGGATCTGCGCGACCAGTCCGGGATCGGGGGCGAAACCCTCGGGCGGAGCATGCGAGCAGGCACCAAGCAATAGCGTGGCACAGAACGTCGTCAAGCAAAGACGCAGCCTCATGGATTCTCCTCTCGCACAAACCTCCCACTCTCTGCCTCGAATACTCGGATGCGGACGATCACGCCCGCGCGCCGGTCGTCCACGATGCGGGCGTGCACGATCTTCCGATCCGTGGTGGGCCGGTACAGGATCCAGCTGCCCGGGGGCGCGACGGCCTCGATCCCCTCGCAGGAGCGAGACTTCGGCCGGGGCTGGTGGCCGGGAGGCACGCCCGGTATCCACACCCGGCACTGGCCGGGCTTGGGGAGATGCCCGGGCGGGACGCCCAAGGTCGCCGCCGTGCTCGGTCCGCCCTCGGAACGGGCTTCGGGAACGACGAGCACAGTCCGCGTGGTTCGCGTGCACCCAGCCGCGACGGCAAGGCCGAGCAGGGCGATGGTAACGGGCAGCGATCGCATGCTGATCCTCGGTGTCTCAGGCGCCACAACATGGGAAACTGGGTAGCAATAGGCAAACTTGCCGGGCCGTTGGGGGCTTCCTATTCTTGTGACCGTATGTCGGGTTTGTCGCGCCGCTCCTTCCTCCACGCGTCCGGTCTCGCGTTTCTCGCCCTCGCCGCGCGTCGCCTGGCCGCGCTCGTGCGGCCCGGGCCGGAGGACGACGTACCGTGGAAGGTGCAGCAGGTGCTGAAGCAGCTGTTCGGCGACCGGCAGATTCAGGCCGGCCACGTCCAGCTGGATGTGCCCACGGTGGCGGCGGACGGGCGCGTGGTGCCCGTGATGATCGAGTCCGACCTGCCGATGTCAGCCGATCACTACGTGAAGGCGGTCCACCTGTTGGTGGACAACAACCCCGATATCCACCTCGCCGAGTTCCGGCTCACGCCCCAGATCGGCCAGGCGTTCGTCAGCACGCGGATCAAGATGCGGATGACGTCGCCTGTTCGAGCGATCGTCGAAACGTCGGACGGCGCGCTGTGGAGCGCCGCGGCCGATGTGCGTGTCACCGTCAATGGGTGCGGCTGAGATGCCCCCCCCGCTCGAGCTCGGCGCCGCGCGCATCCTGGTCCCCACCGCCATTCGCCGGGGCGATGTGATCGACGTCCGTGCGCTGGTCGAGCACCCGATGGCCACGGGACTGTTTCGCGACCCCGAGGGGAAGCCGATCCCCGCCCACTTCATTAACGATGTGAGCGTGATGTACGGTGACCAAGAGGCGGCACATTTCGTCTGGACCTCCGGCGTCAGCCGCGACCCGTTTGTGGAGTTTTCCTTGCGCGCGGACCGCGAAGCGGCGCTCACATTCACGTGGAAGGACAATAAGGGCGGCGTCTTCCAGCAGTCGGTCGACATACGCTTCATTTAATTCCCTTCCTGCTGTTTCAGCTCTCACAACTTCCCGAACGTCTGCCCCTTCGCGAGATGGCTCCCGGGGTCTACGTGGTTCCGGGTGACACGGGGAGGGGCTCTGAGGGACGACCCAACGCCGGCTTCATCGTGACCGGCGACGGCGTCGTGGTGATCGATGCGCTCGCCAGCCCCGCACAGGGGGAGCGGCTGGTGCGCGCGGTCCGTTCGGTCACCCGCGAGCCCATCAGCTGGCTGGTCCTGACGCACCACCACCCCGATCATCACTTCGGTGCAGTGGCCCTGCGCCGGGGCGGCGCTCGGGTGATGGCCCATCCCGACGTCTCAACCGGCGTGGACGAGCAGAGCCGCGAGGCGGCCGAATCGGCGTGGACGCTGGTGGTCGGGACGCAGCAGATGGCGGGTTTCGCCTACGCCGATATGCCCGATCGAGCCGTGTTGACAGCCGATACGCTGCGGCTCGGCGGGAAGACGATCGTGATCTCGCACCCGTGGCGCGGCCCGGGAGGGGCGCACACGGCGGGAGACCTGGTCGTATGGCTGCCTGTCGAGCGGGTGCTGTTCGCCGGCGATTTGCTCATCGAGGACGGCGTGACCATGGTGGTGGATGGCAGCGCCAAGGGGCTCCTGGCCGCGCTCGATACGCTCGCGGCCCTCGCGCCGCGGATCGCGGTGCCCGGCCATGGCGCGATTCCCGCCGAACCCCAGGCGCTGATCGGCCGGACGCGCGACTACATGGTACGGCTGCGCGCCGCGATGCGCGGCGCGATCGAGCGGCACCGCTCCCTCAACCGGGCGCTCGACTCGCTTCCGCCGGCCGACGACGGGCGCCCGGTGTCACTCCGATCGCGCGAGCGCCGCAACGCGAACCGGGTATATCTCGAGGTCGAAAAAGAAATCATGGGATTGGAGCCTTGACGATGCTACTCGTGTGTCTCGCCGTGCTGGCACAGTCGCCGCGGCTGATCTCCACCGCCGAGCTGGGTTCGCTGTTGGCGCAGCGCGACTCGAACGTGAGCGTGATCGACGTCCGCGACGACTTCACGCGCTATCTCGAGTCGCACATCCCGAGGGCGGTATACCTGCACGCCGAGGAGCTGCGCGCCGCCGAGCGCGGCGTGCCGAACAAGCTGCTTGGCCTCGTGTCGTATACGGCGTTGTTCTCGCGGATCGGCCTCAGGCCGGACCGGCCGGTCGTGATCTATAGCGCGGGGGAGACGCGCGATATCGACGCGACCTATCTCGCCTGGATCCTCGAGGGAGTGGGCCAAGCGTCGGTGTATGTGCTGGACGGCGGGTTCGGGAAGTGGAGCCTCGAGAGCCGCACGGTCACGCGTCGATATCCGGTGATCGAGCCTACGGTGTTCACGCCCGCCGCGTTCACGCCGGACCGGGCGACCCTCGATGACGTGAAGGCTGCCTTGACGGCGCGGGACGTCGTCATCGTCGATGCGCGTAACCCCGACCAGTATGCCGGCCGCGCGGGGGCGCAGCTGCGGCGCGGGCACATCCCCGGGGCGGTCAGCCATTTCTGGCAGGGTGACCTGGCCAAGGTGGACTTCGCGACCGTGTGGAAGTCCCTGGATGACCTGCGCGCGAGCTATGCAGGGCAGGGGATCACCCCCGACAAGACGGTCATCGCCTACTGTAATGGCGGACTCGAGTCGAGCCATGTGTACTTCGCGTTGCACGACCTGTTGAGGTACCCGCGGGTTCGCGTGTATGACGGATCGTTCACGGAATGGGCGGAAAAGCTCGACCTGCCGGTGAAAGCGGGGGACGACCCGTAAAAGGCCGGCGAAGGGGGAAGGGCAGGGCGTGGACAAGGCTGGTTACGGGCTCATCGAAACCATGCGGGTGCGCGACGGGCGTATCGCGCTCCTCCAGGGGCATCTCGCTCGTTTGGGGCGCTCGCTCGGCGAGCTCGGCCTTCCCAAACCTTCCCAGGACGTCGTCGCGCTGGTGCAGCCGTTCGCCGCGACCGGAGAGGCGGTGCTGCGTCTCGAAGTGCGCGATGGCCGGGCCAGTGTGACGGTGCGCGAGCCGCCGACGCTCGCACCGCCGACCTTGATCACCGCATCCGAGCCGCATCAATCGTATCCCCACAAGACCACCGAGCGGGATTGCTTCACCGATGCGGGCCGAGAGGCCGAGGTGGCGGAGGCCGATGACGCGCTGCTCCTCACTCCGGAGGGGTGGGTGGCGGAAGGCACCGTGTGGACCGTGTTCTGGTGGGATGGGGATGCATTGCGCACCCCGGCGCTCGACCTGGGGATTCTGCCGGGGGTCGGTCGGACGCGCGTGCTCGAGCTCGTGAAGCCGGATCAGGGCCGATACCGCAAGCAGGCGCTCGCGGGCAAGAGCCTGTTCCTGACGAATGCGGTGCGCGGCGTCGTGCCGATTGCATCGCTCGATGGGGTATCGGTCCCCGCCGACTCTCGTACCGCCGAGCTTGCCCGCCGCTTCTGGCCCGACGCTTGACCTAGCGAACGCGAACCGCTGCATTGGCAGCCACGCGCGTGGCACGCCCGCAGCAGGAGCCGTGATGCGTCCGCGCAGCACCCGTGCGCGCGCTAGGAAGTGTCGCCGCAGACCAGCGGTCCGTACCATCCTCCGAAACCGTCGTCATTCCATTGCCATGTAAGGAGATACGACACAGGAACGGCCTTGGGACGGTACACCATATCGGAACGGCCTCTGGCCCGGGACCTGCGAGACTGCCGCGTCACTCGGAGGGTAAGTCCGGTGGAAGAGGCTGTCGAAGTCATCGTGACGCGCCTTGACGTGCGGTCTGAAGCGCTTCGTGCCGGAGCGGCTGTGCTCACGGACGAGGAGCGAGACCGAGCACGTCGTTTCGTCTTCGATCGCGATCGCGACCGATTCATCGGGGCGCGTGCATGCTTGCGACAGCTGCTTGCGGCGCGACTAGGCACGCCGCCGGACTCGGTCGAGCTGGTGTACGGAGCACGCGGGAAACCCGCGCTGGCCCCTGGGTACGCGGACACGGGCCTGCGCTTCAACGTTTCACATTGCGATGATCTCACGTTGTACGCCTTCTCGTGCGGACGCGAGATCGGCATCGACGTCGAGGCCGTCCGTCCGATAGGCGACGCGGACGACATCGCCGCCCGCTTTTTCTCTCAGCGCGAGAACCGGGCGTATCGAGCCCTCGAACCCAGCGACCGGCCCCTGGGCTTCTTCCAGTGCTGGACGCGCAAGGAAGCCTTCATCAAGGCGCTGGGCGACGGTCTTTCCTATCCGCTCGATCGCTTCGACGTGTCGCTTACGCCGGGGGAGCCGGCGCAGATCCTCCGGGTCGAGGACACGCCGGGAGACCGCTGCGGATGGCGCCTAGAGAGTTGGTCCCCGGCTCCCGGGTTTGTGGCGGCCGTCGTGATGGGTGACAGGGAATAATGTCTTCCGCTCCCTACCAATCCCCGTGGGCGAACGACGAGGTGGAGATGTTTCGCACGACGGTTCGTCAGTTCGTTCAAAAGGCGTTCGTGCCACATCAAGCCCGCTGGCGCGAGCAGCAGCGTCCCGATGCGGAAGCCTGGACGCAGGCCGGGAGGGCCGGCGTGCTGCTCCCCGACCTGCCCGAGGCGTACGGCGGCGGCGGCGGCACCTTCGCCCACGCCGCCGTCGTGCTGGAAGAGCTGGCGCACGCCGGTGTGCATTTCGGCTGCGGTATCCAGAGCATCGTGGCACACTACCTCCTGGCCTACGGCAGCGAGGAGCAGAAATGCGGCTGGCTCCCCCGCATGGCGCAGGGCGAGCTGGTGGCGGCGATCGCCATGAGCGAGCCCGGCGCCGGCTCCGACTTGCGGAGCATCCAGACCACGGCCCGACGCGCCGGCGACCAGTACGTCATCAATGGCTCCAAGACGTTCATCACCAACGGCGCACTCGCCGGCCTCGTGTGCCTGGCGGTAAAGACGGATCCGCACGCCTCCGGGGTCAAGGGCATCTCCCTCATCCTGGTGGAGACGAAGGGCCTTGGCGGATACCGGGTCGGTGGCTCGCTCGACAAGATCGGCATGCACGGCCAGGATACCTGCGAGCTGTTCTTCGACGAGTGCCAAGTCCCGACGGCCAATTTGCTCGGGGATGCCGAAGGCAAGGGATTCTATCAGATGATGGAGCGCCTACCCTATGAGCGCCTGGGCGTGGGCGTGGTCGCGGTCGCGACGGCGGAGCAGGCGGTGGCGATCACGACCAAGTA
>DATNOH010000242.1:0-3185 GCA_035601435.1 Gemmatimonadales bacterium
AGTCCACCGAGCGGTCGCGCGGGAACTCGTTCACGAAACGGGCGAACTTCGCGGCCACCAGCGCGCCCAGGTACTTGTTCTGGGTCTGCACGGCGACTTCGCTCGGGGTCACTATCCGCATCACCTGCTCCTTCCGGTAGAATGCTTCAGTTGTGCTGCCTCGCTCCTCAGCTGTCGCACGAAATCCGACAGCAAGCTAGCCATGTTGCCGGGCGCGCGCTCGACCGCGTCGCGCCCTTCCTGGACCTGATCGATGACCTCGCGCACCGCGGTCTCGAGGTCGTCGTTCACGAGCACGTGATCGTACACGTCCCCGATCTCGCGCCGCGCCGTCTCGACCTCACGCGTCGCGATGTCGATCCGCTGCGACAACTCGGCTTCCGATTCGGTGCGCCGCTTGCGCAGCCGCTCGATCAGCACGCGGGGCGAAGGCGGGATCACGAACAGCACGATGGAGGCCGGACGCGGGTACGCCTTCCTGACCTGTCGCGCTCCCGTCACCTCGACGTCCAACACCACGTGCTTTCCGCTGCGCAGCACCCGCTCGACCTCGCCGCGGAGCGTGCCGTACAGCTCTCCCGCATACTCCGTCGACTCGAGGAAGTCACCTGCCTCACGCCGTCGCTCGAACTCGTCGCGGCCCAGGAAATGGTACGCTTCGCCGTCTCGCTCGCCCGGCCTCGCCCGGCGCGTGGTCGCGGACACCGAGTAGCCGAAGGTGTCGGGCGCCCGAGTCCGCAGCTCGCGCGCGATGGTCGTCTTGCCACCTCCCGAGGGGGCGGCCAGCACCACGACGCGCGAGAGGGGCGTCACTCCAGGTTGTCGAGCTGCTCGCGGAACTTCTCGAGCTCGCCCTTCATGGTGATCACGGTCTGCGTGATCCCTGCGTCATTGGCCTTCGAGCCGATGGTGTTCACCTCGCGCAGCAGCTCCTGCCCGAGGAACCCGAGCTGCTTCCCCACCGCGCCGTCGGACGCGAGCGCTTCCCCGCACGCCGCCAGGTGGGTCCGCAACCGTACGAGCTCCTCGGTGATGTCCACGCGGTCTGCCATCAGCGCGATCTCGAGGGCGAGGCGTTGCTCGTCCACCTGCACGCCCGCCGCCAGCTCCGCTACCGCCTTCTTCAGCCGCGCGAGCTCCGCCGTGAGGCGCTCGGGCGCCCGCCGCTCGATCGTCGCAGCACCCGTCTCGAGCGCTCGGAGTCGACCGCCCAGCTCCGCTGCCAGCGCCGCCCCCTCGCGCGCCCGCATGGCGAGCAACTCCCGTACCGCTCGCTCGGCGATGGGGTCGACCTCGCTCCACTGCGCCGTGGCCACGCCGTCCTGATGCGGCGTCAGCACCTCCGGCTGCCGCGCCACGAACGCGAGGTCCACCTCGCCCTTGAGCTTCAGTCGCTTCTTGAGCTCCTTGGCGGCGGCTACGAGCTGGCGCGCCCGGGTGAGGTCGACCGCGACCGCGCCGTCGCGTTGCGGCGCCTCGATCCACCGCGCCGAAACCGTCACGTGGCCGCGCTCGAGCAGCTGCCGCAGCCGCTCACGCAGCGGGCCCTCGACCCCGCCCAGCTCGAACGGCAGCTTGAGCTGCGGATTGTAGTAGCGGTGGTTCACGCTGCGGATCTCGATCGAGAGCCGCCCCCCGAGGACGTTCCCTTCGGCCGAACCGAAACCCGTCATGCTCCGCGGCACAGACTTTAAACGTAGTCGCGCAAAGCACTTAGGTCAACTTCAGTTGGTGAACAGCCAGCGCACGCCGTAGACCTGGAAGCGACGCGGATAATCGAGCCCGGGGACGTAGCTGACGCGCTTCAGGGTCACGTTGCGCTGCGCCCAAAAGATCGTGACGCCCGCGATCCGCACCTCGACGTTCACCTCTCCGATGGTCGCCTCGGGAAGGACGCGCAGCGCTCCCGCTGAATCGATGCCCGCCGTCCCGCGACTCCACGCGTCAAATGCCAGCTCGCCGCGCAAGGCGAAGATCCCGCTCCGATACACGCGCCAGAATTTCGAATAGAACGTGAGCGAGAAGCGCGCATGATACGGCGGCTCGAAGTCGTTTCCGCTGTGCACCAACGGATCGAAGTACCAGCCGGAGAGCTGCAGGCCCGGCAGGAGCCGCAGCGCGCCGTGCGCGGTGAAGTAGCGGGTGCGCTGGGTCGGGCTCAAGCGCACGGCGGTGGAGCTGTCGATCGCCGTGATCGGCAGGGGGAACCCGATCGGAACGAACGGATCGCGGGTCGCGCCGCCCAGCTCGACGCTGAGCCAGTCGCGGTCCCATCGCACCGCCCCGAATGCGTCCACCGTGCGCTGTCCCCCGTCGGTCGAATCGACCGGCGCCTGCAGATCGTGCGCCCACGCCAGGTCGCCGTGCAGCGAGAGCCCTGCCGGCAGAATCAGGCCCGCAGCCAGGTGGGCGCGATTACCGGACCTCCCGCGGCTGTATACGGAGTGGCGCGCGTCGCCCGCGAGCGTGAGGCCGGGGAACGGGCTCCAGGCGCCGCTGCCCTCGAACTGCCACGGACGGGCCTCGTCCAGCTTCCGGATCGCGAGACCGATGTGCGCTCGGGACCAGTCGTTCGCGACCTCGAGCGCGCCCAGCGAAAGGTGGCGGTCCGGGGCCGCGGTATCGAGGCTCACGCTCGTCGTGGCGAGCGTCGCCTGGGCGCGCAGTCCGACTCCGTCGTCACGGGCGGCCGCAAACACGCGGAGAATTCCGTCGCGCCGCTGGGGATGCCAGTTCGCCGTGAGGTGCCCCTCGCTGCGGTGCCAGCGTGAGCTCAAGGTTTGGTACGAGGCTCCGAAGCGCGCGCTCGGTACGTACTCGGCCTTGAGCCAGAGGTCCACCGAGTTGAACGCCGTGCTCGAGCTGCCTTCGATGCCGTCGTTGTTGTTGTAATCGGCGACCAGCGAGAGCCCGAGTCCGGAGCGCCAGCGGTGCAAGAAGGCGCCGCGGTAGTTCGCCGTTTTCACTTCTCCTGTGGCCACGCCGACTTGCGACGCGGTTTCCGTAGAGCGTTGGCGCAGCGTGACGAGATAGACGCGGAGCGAGGCGGGCAGCACGATCACGTCGATGCGCTCGAGCGGCGCGAGCGGGATGCGGGCCGGGTCGAGGAACACCGAGTCGCGCCCGAGCGGCAGGTACGGCACGCCGTCCCAGTAGACTTCGAGCCCCGCCGCCCCGCGCCCGCC
>DATNOH010000243.1:0-10051 GCA_035601435.1 Gemmatimonadales bacterium
TGGTCGCGCCCGACGTCACTCGACCGGTGATCTGGCGTTGCTGCGCCGACACAGCCACCACGCCGACCAACGTCGCCAGCGCCAGCGTGAGCAGGGGAATGCGCGTTACCACGAAAGCCTCCTCGGAGGGTCTCCCGAAAGTCCCTGAAGCCGCACGAAGCACTCCATATGGTGCCGCCCGAACGGCGCCCCCGCAAGGATGGGACGGGCGGTCGCGAACTGCGACAGAACATGCGTCCGGACGCATAAAAAACCGCCGAGCGCGGGGGCGCTCGGCGGTCGACGACAGGGCGGGCGGTCGGCTACTGCCGCGCCTGGACCTCGAAGCTGTTGATGGGCAGCGTCGAGAACACCGTGTCCTTCGGGAGCTTGGGCGAAGTGCACCCGGTGGGCCGGTCGATGGGGACTTGGCCCAACCTGGCGTAGCGTCGCATGTCGATCCAGCGATGCCCACCCTCGTACATGAGCGAGTAGAGTCGCTGCTTCAGGAGCTCGTCCACGAACGCGGCGTTGGTGCTCCCGGTCGTGACGGTGGTCGGGTTCAAGCCGCCGGACGCTTGACGAATGAAGTTCAGGTCACTGATCGCTTGTGCCTTTGTGCCTGTGGCTCCGAACCAATTCGCCTCCGCGCGGAGGAGGAACAGCTCCTCATTCCGAATGATCGGGACGGGAGAGTTCGGAGTCGGGTAGCGGGTCCACGACAGGGCGGACGACAGGCAGGCGAGCGAGAACGTGTCCGGTGGCGTACCGCGGTTGGTGACTTTGTTCAGGAATCGCTGATCGAGTAACGTCCCCCCGGTCTGCAGCTCCGCGTTCGCCTTGATGGCAGGGTGCGCCAGCTGGATGGCCGATGCGACATCCTGCGAGAGGTCGTTCGGCAGGTCCTGGTTCCCCGTGCTGTACGTGATGTACGTGCCCTGGTCGAGTGGCGCCGCGGCAGAGATGAACGATTGCCCAAGCGCCGTGAGCGCCGAGTCCCAGCACGCCGCGCAGCTCGACCAAGTGGTCGCGTATGTGCCGCCGGGAAGCGCGCCAAGGCTCGCCCGATACGCATAGACGCGGGCCGCGAGCGCGCGGTTGAACTTGAGGAACGTTGCCGGCGTGTCGAATCCCGCGAACCCTTGACCCAGATCGATGGGGAACGCCGTGCCCCCGGCCTGCAGGGCGGTCCGGGCCGAGTCGAGGATAGCGATGACGGCTTTGTACGCCGAGTCGTTAGTCACGAACGGCGCCAGCGGCCCACCGACCGGCCGGTTGACGGCGATCGGGATAGAGTCCTCGGTGTGAGCATCGAGGACGATGAGGAACGAAAACGCCTGAATCGTCTGGATGAACCCTCGCACGGCGTTCCGTTCCGGATCGCTCATCTGGGCCGAGCCGACCACGTTGAGGATGGTGTAGCCGGCCGCGATCGCCCGGTACTCACGCTGCCACTGTCCACCTCCGAACGCGGCGTTGCTCGGATCGAGCGCGCCCGTGAGGAGCTCACTCGTGAACCGCGGGTCGGCGGTGTCGAGCCGGTAGTCTTCCCGCCCGATGATCCCGGCCTTGAGGACCCAACTGGTGAGGTCGATCCGGAGCGCCGCGACAACGCCCTGCGCGGCGGCATCGACCTGCGCCACCGTGGCGTTCGGTCCGATAGAGGCGGGGTTGTTCGGGTTGGCGATGTTGAAGTCGCAGGCGCTGACCGCTCCGACAACCGCGAGCGCGACTCCGACCAAGACCTGCCGCCGAGGAGTGTTGGAGGTATGTGTGCGCATGGTCAGAACCCCACGTCGATCGAGAAGAAGAAGCTGCGGCTCGGCGGGAACGGCGCGACATCGACGCCCCGCCCGATCGGTTGGTTGTCGAAGTTCGATACCTCGGGGTCGAGCCCCTTGTACGGAGTGAAGCGCAACAAGTTACGACCGGTGAAGGAGATCCGGGCGGTACGCATTCCGAAGTGTTGCGGGATATCGGACGGCAGCTCGTACCCGACGCTCAACTCGCGCAACTTCAAGTACGAGCCGTCCTGCACGTATACCTGAGTGTGCCCGCCCAACCAATTGGTGACGCGGTTGTTTCCAGCCGGCACCTGATCGGGGGAATTGCCCGCGAGGTCGTATAAGAGTTGCGTCAGGTTGATCACATCCCCGCCGTGCTTCCAATCCCACAGGAACCCGAAACTGAAGCGCTTATAGGTGAGATCGCTCGAGAGCGACATCTGGAAGTCGGGGTTGGCATCGCCGACCACGCCCTCCGACCCCACGATTTGCGTGGCCGAACTGTCTTTCGCAATCCGGAACGCACCGAGCGACGTGCCGAAACCGATCCCTACGATGTTGAAGTTCGGAACGGGGAGGGACAGCACCTTGCTGCGGTTCAGGTAGAACGTCGAGCGAACGATCCAGTTCGTCTCAGGCCCCCGCACCGGCGACACCGCGAGTGATGCCTCGATGCCGCGGTTACGCAATTCGCCGCCGTTGAAGATGCGGGTCTGATATCCAGTGGATGGGGCCACGGACTGAACTAGCAGGAGGTCCGTGATCGTCTTCTGATAGACCGTCAGGCCAAGGCTCGCAAACTGGTTGCCAAAAGTCGCGTCGAGCCCGCCCTCGATCTCCGTGTTCCGCTCCGGCTTGATCGAATCGTTTCCCAGCTGCAGGGACGGGAACTGCCCGAACCGACCTCCGACCACCGCGCTCGTGTCTAACGCGAACCGCGCGCCAAACACGGGCGGATTGCCGGTCTGGCCCCAGGCGGCGCGAAGCTTCAGCTCATCCACACCGCCCGCAGGCCGCTCAAACCGGTACGAAGCCGCGGCCTTCGGATAGATGTAGTAATGGTCCGGGCTCCCGTTCACGCTCGAGCGGTCGGCGCGGATGCCTGCCGTCAGGAGCAGGCGCTGGCTCGCCGCCAACACCTCTTCTTGCCCGTACAGACCCAAGTTCTTGATGGGCTGCTCGAACTGCGTCGAGGTGATGCTCGTCGCCTGGCTCACGTTCTGCAGTCCGAGCGCGAGCGTGCGCCCGACGACGCTCGTGACGTTCAAATCGCGGTTCTCGTACTGGAACCCCGCCGAGGTGGTCGCTGAGAACGCGTTGGAGGCAGGTGTGTAGGTGTGCACCACGGCACCCACCAGGTTCTGCCGGAGGTCGGAGCCCTTCCCGAGGATTACGGTACCCGGCTGGCCGTCCAGTGGCTCGAATTGCAGATCGGCCGGCGACAACACGTCGTTGCGCTGGGAGAAGAAGTCGAGCCCACCCGTGAGCGTGAGCTGCAGGCGCTGCGTGGGTGTCGTAAGCGCGTCGACCTTCAGGGTCGACGAACCCAGGATGCGCCACACATCCTCCGCGTTCTTGAGCTCGGCGAACGTCTGGAGTGGATTTGAGGTCGTGAACGGGTTGACGGGGTAGGCGCCATTCACCGGGCGCGGGTTGAAGAAGCTGGGTGTCGTGGGGAGCACGACGTATGGGCTCGTCCCCGTGTTGTCGTTGTTCGAGATCCCGCGGTTCGAGAGGCTGTGGATGGTGTTCAGGTTCACGCTCAGCCGGAACTTGCTCCCCAGAAGCTGATCGAGGTTCGCGCGGACCGACTGCTTCTGATAGCCGGTGTTTTGGGCGATGCCTCCGTCCTTCCTGACGATCCCGGAGACGTAGTACTGTGTCTGGTCGTTGCCACCGGTCATGCTGGCGTCGGTCTCGACGTTGAGGGGGTGCTCGCCAAATAGAGCGGCCTCGTTGTCGAAGAAGGGGCAGCCTGTGCGGGTGCAGTACGGGGCTGCTGCCGTCTTGAAGGTGGCGACCGCCTCCGCTGAATCGGCGAACCTCCGCGAGCCGATGCTATTGGCGACCGATGAGGTGCCGAACCGCTGCGTGACGGTGAATCGTGGCTTGCCGGCACGGCCCCGGCGTGTCGTGATGATGATCACTCCGTTCGCGGCCTGGCCGCCATAGATCGCAGCCGCGGAGGCGCCCTTCAACACCTCGATGGTCTCGATGTCGTTGGGAATCAAATCCGCGATGCGGTTCACCTTGTTGTCCTGATTGTTTGGGTTCCCGCCGGCCTGAGCAGCCGTGATCGCGTTCATCCCGTTCGGAATCGCGTCGTTCGCGACGATCATTCCGTCCAGTACGATGAGCGGATCGACGCCCGCATTGATCGTCGTGACGCCGCGCATGCTGATTTGCGCACCGCCACCGGGGGCGCCGGAGTTCTCCTGAATGAGTGCGCCGGGGATCTTCCCCTGCAACGCACTTTCTAGCGTTTGCGCCGGAGCGCGGTTGACTTCGTCGGCAGTCACCGTGGTAACTGAGTTTGCTAGGTTACGCTGGGCCACGCCGGTTACTTGGCCGGTCACGACCACCGCCTCGAGGTTGAACACGTCCTGATCGAGGTTCACGGTCGCGCTCGACGCGTCCGCCGCGACGGGCACCTGGCGACTGCGATACCCCACACCCCGCACCAGCAGGGAGACCGCCCCCTGCGGCGCCGAGAGCGTGAACTCCCCCCGGTCGTTCGTCACGGCGCCGATCGGCGTACCGAGCACCGACACGCTGGCGCCGGCGATGGGGGTCGCCGTCGTCGCACTCACGACCTTCCCCGAGATGGGACGCTGCTGAGCCGCGGCGCCGATAGCGACGCCGACGCTCAGCGCGAGCGAGACCAACCAAATGCGCTGGGCCACGGACCCTCCAGACCTGATGCTCAGTTAGCCGTACGAAACCGCAACGCCGCTATGTTGCGCGCGATTCGGGAGGTCCGCAAGGTGCTTCACGGCGCGCGCCGCGGCTCGAGCCGCGCCCGGCGCGCGACCAGCCCCGCATACAGGGGCGGCCCGAGGGCGGCGAGCGCCACGGCCACCAGCACCCCCGGGAGGCCGATCGCCCGGCTCTGCACCTCGAGCGTGACGCCCGCGATCAGGAGCACGATCGGCAGCGCCGCGAGCACCGCCAAAGTGCGCACACCCACCGGCAGGCGAAACGCCCCGCGCAGTTCGGGCTCCGCGCGCCGCAACCGCACCAGCGCGGCGAACTCGAGACCCAACGCAGCGGTGTACAGCATCACGTCCCCCGCGAGCAGCCCGCCGAACGGCAGCAGCGCGAACACCGAATACACCACTGCCGAGACCAGCACCGCGTTGCGCGGCGTACCGCGCGCGTCCGTTACCGCGAGGGCTCGCGGCAGGAGACCGTCCTCTGCCAGCACCAGCGGAATGCGCGAGTACACGAGCAGCAGCGCGTTGAAGAGCGCGAACGCGCTCACCATGCCCGCGAGGGCGAGCCAGCTCCCGAGCCACGGACCCGCGACGCGAGTCGCGAGGTCCGGCCACGCGCCGTCGGTCCATGCCGTCCACGGCGTCAGGGCCAGCACGGGAATGACCGACAGCAGGTACACCACCGTCACTAGCGGCAGCGTGCGCGCCAGCGCCCGCGGATACGTCGCCGTCGCGTCCTCGATCTCCCCGCCGATCGTCGAGGCATTGTCCCAGCCCGAATAGTTCCAGATGCTTTGTGAGACCCCCAGGCCCAGGGCACCCAGGAACGAGCTGCCGGAGGCGCGGAATGGCGTGACCGGGAACGGCGCGGCCGATTGCCCTATCCAGCGTACGATCGCCACAGCCACCAGCACCCCGAACGGCAGCAGCACGGTCGCCACGAACCAGCCCGATGCCCTCCCCACCGCGACCGTCCCGCGGAGGTTGAGCCAGGTCGCACCCCAGATCAGGGCGAGGGCCACCAGCCAGGCCTCGAGCTGCGACAGCCCTGGCGCGAAGAAGCGCAGGTACTGGATGAACAGCACGGGGTAGATCGCCATGTCGAGCAGCGAGTAGGTCCAGGAGAGCCAGCCGTTCCAGAATCCCCAGAAGCGGCCGAACGCCCGCTTCACCCACTGGTAGTAGCCGCCTTCGGCGGGCAGCATCGAGGCCAGCTCGCCGATGAGCAGTGTTTCGGGGACGCTGTAAAGCAGCGGCGTCGCGACCAGCAGCAGCACCGCCACGCCGGGCCCGACTGCGCCGACCAGCCCCTCCAACCCGAACGGCCCGCCGGACACGGTGAAGAACATCACCGCTACCAGGGGCCCCAGGCGCAGGGCCGACGGACGGCGCGTCACTGGTGCATATGATCGGGCTCGGCCCCACCGCCCCAGATGACGTTGGGATCGGCGCTCTCGAAGGCCATCACATGCACCATCCAGCCGAACAGCCGCGGCACGAAGCGCCCTCCCGCGGCGCTGCACGCCTCCGCGGTCGCAATCGGCGACTTGGGACCGAACAGCGGCTTCCCGTCGCGCGTCTCGCGCCACCGCTCCCGCTGACCCCCGGGCGGGAGGCACCAGCTCACGTGCTCGTGCCACCGCGCCACGGACAAGGGAATCCGTTGGTCGAGCGCGTCGAGCGACGTGCGGGCGGGCGCCGTGTACATCGCTCCCGCGAGGACGAGCGTTCCACCGGGGCCCTCCCGGTACAGGAGTGACGTGGGCCGGGTCGGATCGAACCGGCGTCCCGCGCGCAACGCCCAGCGCCAGCTCGTGAAGTGGTAGATGGGCTGCTTCACGCCCGGCAAAAACTTGCGAAACCCATCCGCCTCCGCGGCACGCACGTCGTGGTAGCGAGCGAGCGCCGTGCGCATCTGCGCTACCAGCTGCGCCGCACGGATCGAGTCGGCGGGACTGCGCGGACGCAGCGGTGTGAGCGTCATGTGCGGATCCAGTGACATGGGTCCGCTCATGGCTTCGTGAGCCGCGTGGGTGGCGTGCTGGTCGGTCGAGTCCATGGCGTCCATCTCGGTCGTGTCTGCCCGAGTCTGGGCGCGGCACGCGGTCGCGACCGAGATGGCGACGATCACCGCCGTCGCGGCGGCAGCGAGCTTGGTCATGGGGGGTAACTTAATGATCAACATGTTCGACATGTTCGACGTCGCCGTGGTCGGCGCCGGCCCCGCCGGGGCGACCGCCGCGCTCACCCTCGCGCGACGCGGGCTCAAGGTCGCGCTGCTCGAAAAGGCCGCCCTGCCGCGCTATAAGACCTGCGGTGGCGCGCTCGTGGCGCGCGGCCTGGCGCTGTTCCCGCCGGAAATCCAGACAGTCATCGAGCGGCGCTGTGGGCAAGCCGAGCTCCACTTGCTCGACGGAGACCTGCACTACAGCTCCGCGCGGGAGCCCCCCGGCCCGCCGATCATGGCGACGACCATGCGCGACCGGCTGGACCAGATGCTCGCGTCGGCCGCCAGCACGGCCGGTGCGGTGCTACGCGCACCGTGCACGGTGAGCGGCGTGAGCCTCGATCCGCGTCGCGCGCGGCTCGACACCGATGCGGGTCCGGTGACCGCGGCGTTCGTGATTGCGGCGGACGGCGCCACGGGTGAGCTCGCGCGGCTCGCGGGTTGGGGGGACGGGCGCCATCTGATCCCCGCGCTCGAATACGAGGTGCACGTGGACGACGCCACCCTCGACCGCTTCGCGCGGGTGCCCCGCTTCGATGTGGGCGTCGTTCCGTGCGGGTACGCCTGGGTGTTCCCCAAGACGGCGCACCTCTCGGTGGGCGTGCTGACCACGCGGCGCGGCGCGATCAACCTGCACCGCTGGCTCGAGGAGTACCTCCGCGTGATCGGGCTCGCGCCGCGGTCGATGGAGCGCCACGGATTCGTGATCCCGGTCCGCCCGCGCGCCGGGCCGCTGGCGCGCCAGCGCATGCTGCTGGTGGGGGATGCTGCGGGGCTGGCCGACCCGGTGACGGCGGAGGGGATCAGCCTCGCGGCGCGGAGCGGCGAGCTCGCGGCCGACGCGATTGTCGCGAGCCAACTCGATCCGCCGCGCGCCCGCGCCGCCTACCGCGCGGCCCTTCGGCCAATGCTGGCCGAGTTGCGCGTCGCCCGCATGCTGGCCCGCCTACTGTACGACCACCCCCGCGCGCGCTGTTGGATGTTCGGGCGGGTGGGTCAGCGGCTGGTCGAAGCCATCACCGACGTCTTCATGGGCGCGCGGACGTACCGCGCATCGGTGCCGGGGCTCTTCGCGGCCCTGGCGCTCCGCCCCAGCACGCGCTCGTAAACCGCGAGCTCCGCTCGCGCGATCCGCGGCCAGGCGAACCGGGCCGCCTTCGCGACCCCCGCGCGCCCCATCGCCGCGCGGCGCTCCGGGTCGCCCAGCAGCGCGATCGTCGTCTCCGCCCACACCGTCGGGTCGTCCTTCGGGATGATCACTGCCTCTTCGCCACCATCGATCACCCAGCGGAACCCGGGGTTGTCCGAGACGATCATTGCCGTGCCGCACGCCATCGCCTCGAGTAGCGTGACGCCGAACGACGCGATGGTCGTGGGGCAGAGGTACAAATCGGCCGAGCCGTAATACGCGGGACGGTCGCCGAATACCTGCCCGGCGAACCGCACGCTCGCGCCCAGCTCCTGGGCGCGCCGCTCGTAGTAGCCGCGCCACGGCCCGTCTCCCGCCACGGTGAGCACGGCGTTGGGATAGCGCGCCAGAATGCGCGGCATCGCGTCGAGCAGCGTGCTCAGGCCGTTGCGCGGCTCGATGCGCCCCAGGAACAAGAGCCGGGGGTGGTGGGTGAAGGCGTCGGTGGGTTGCCGGCCGTTGGGCCGGAAGAAACTCGTATCTACGCCGTTCGGGATCACGTCCCAATCGGCGCGGAAGTAGCGCGCGTTGGCGTCCACCACCGGCTCGCTCACGGCGATGGTCGCCGCGTGGCGGTCGAGGATCTTCTGGAGCGGCCGCCGGAACACGCGGCAGCCCATCGAGCGCGCGAACCACGAGTGAAACGTGGCCACGACCGGGATGCCGGCGCGCCACGCGGCGAACGGCGCGGCCAGCCCGAGCGTCGGGGCGAGCCCGCCGTGCACGTGCACGATGTCGTAGCGCCCCGCACGGAACAGGTCCTCGAGTCGGCGCCGCAGCCGCCATCCCGTCGTCACGCGCGACACGCCCCCGTTGGCGTAGATCACGCGGCTCGTGCCCACCCGGCGCACGAAGTCCGCGTCCGGGAAATGCCCCATGCGAGACGTGACGACGTGAGCGGTGTGCCCCCAGCCGTTGAGCTGCAAGGCGAGGTTGTGCACGTGCTCGGGCACGCCCCCGAGCTGTGGATAGTAGTCTTCGGCCACCAAGGCGATGCGCATCGGGCGATCCTCCGTCACTGTGACCCCGTTGCGTGGGCCGCGGTCACGCTCGCCTTGAGGCGCGCAACCCCGGCCAACACCGCGCCCGGCTCTTCTTCTTGAATGAAGTGCCCCGCGGCCGGCACCGAATCGAGCGCGAACGCGGGGAGCGTGTGCGCCAGCAGGTCCACTTCCTTGGGCCCGACGTCGCCATCGTGGCGCGCGCCGCCGACCAGCAGGCGCACCGGACAGCGGATCTGCGGCAGGCGGGGCGCCAGCAGCTCCGGCTCACGCGAGTTCGCCATCGCGAGATACGCCTTGAGGGTGGCGTCGAGGTCGCGCCCGGCGCCGGCCGTGTAGCCGAAGACCGTGGAGTCCGTGACCCAGCTCGCGTCACCCGACGAATCAATGAGCATGCCACGGATCTTGCGCCGGATGAGCCGCATCCCGCCGAACAGCTTGATCCACGGCGCAAACCGAAGCGCTCGCTTGAACGCCGGGGTGATCGCTTTCTCGGTGGGTCCGCCCTCGATCGACAACAGTCCGCGCACCAGATCCGGCCGCCGGTAGGCGAGTCGGAACGCCTCGGAGCCGCCGATCGAATGCGCCATGATCAGCGCGTTGCGCACGTGCAGCGAGTCGAGCACCGCGGCAATCCGGTCGGCTTGGGCGGTGAGCGAGTAGTTCGCCTTCTCGGGCCGGGCGGACGCCCCGACACCCAGCGGCTCGATGACGATCGTCCGGTAGCCCGCGTCAACGAGCAGCGGGACGACCTTACGGAAGCCGTACGCCGAGCCGAACAGCCCCGGAATGAGAACCACCGGGTCGCCACGCCCCGCGGTCTCGACGGACAGCGACTCCGCCCGACCCACCGGCACCATGAACGCATGCGGTACCGACGCACTGTCGGTGATCAATAAGAAGGCGAACAGCAAAGTCACGTGTTCAGACCCGGTTCA
>DATNOH010000244.1:0-5553 GCA_035601435.1 Gemmatimonadales bacterium
CGCCTTGAAACGCTCCCGCGCCTGGCTGAGCTCGCTCTCGGCGAGCCGCAGCTCCTCGCGGGCCACCAGCTGTTGGGCCTCGGCGGAGCCGAGGTCGAGCAGCGCGGCGTCCACCTCGGCGGCGATCTGCCGGCGCAGGTCCGCCTCGCGCACCTGCGACTCGCGCACCACCGCGTCCTGCTCGTCGAGGCGCGCCTCCCGGCGGAAGCCGTCGAGGATCGGCACGCTCACCTGGAGCGTGATATCGCGGGTCGCGATCGAGCGCGGCGCCGTCGGACCGTTCACGCCATAGTCGCCGGCGAGCTCGATCCGCGGCAGCCGTTCCGCCCGGATCGCCGATCCGGTCTGCCGCGCCGCCGCCGCGCGCGCCAGCTCGGCTCGCAGCTCGGGCCGGTTGGCGAGCGCCGCGCTGACCGCCGAGTCGCGCTGCGCGGGCACGTCGGCGGCGCCGAGCGACGGCGCAAGCGAATCCGAGAATGAGAGCGGAGTGGCTGGGTCGAGGCCCAGCGCGCGCGTCACGTCGATGCGCCCCCGGTCCAGCTGGTTCTTGGCCACGAGCAGCAGCCCCTGCGCCCTCGCGAGCTGGGCCCGGGCCCGCGTCACGTCGATCGCCGGGCTCACCCCCGCGGCGCGCTGGGCCTCGGCCAAACCCACGAGCTCGGCGGCAATCGCCGAATCGGCCTGGCGCGCCCCGACCACCGCCAGCGCGCGTACTGCGCGGACATAGGCGATCGCCGTCGTGAGGACCGACGCCTCTACCGTCACGCCGCGCTCGGCCCGGCTGCCATCGGCCTGCGCGCCCGCGGCACGCGCGTGCCGCACGCTGGACCAGTCGAACAGCGTCTGGGACGCACTGACGCGCGCGTCGTAGTTGTTGAACGGGCCGATCAGCTCCGGAACGCCGGGGAAGGAAATGCCGATCGAGCGCGAGTTGAACGTGCGGTTCAGCCAGAAGCCCCCCACCGAGGCGGAGGGCAGCAACGCCGCGCGAGCCTGCCGCACCCGAGCGTCCGCCTCGGTGGTGCGCAACGTTGCCAGCGCGACGACCGGCACCTCGCCGGAGGCGAGCCGCACCGCGTCCGCGAACGACAAGCGAACCGGCGTCGTCGGCGCGGGCGCCTGCGCCGCGAGTGGGGCGAATGCGGCGACGAGCCATGCCAGCAGGGCGATGAGCCAGGGCCTATTGCTGCGCGATACCATGGAGATACAGGTCGATGTGAGTGTCGAGGTACTTCTTGACGTCGAACGCCTCCGGCATGCAGGACGCGAACGCGTGCCGCGCGACAACCGCGTGCATCAGTGGCGACATGGCGAGCTTGGCGGCAACCATGACATTCACGGGACGGAACTCCCGGTTCTTAATGCCGCGCTCGATCACGCTTGCCATCAGGCGGTGCCCGCGGGTCACCACTTCCTCGTAGTAAAAACGGGTCAATTCCGGAAAAGTTGCCGCCTCGGCCAACATGAGCTTCGGGATGCCGGCCACGGCTGTCTCCCCCACCAGTCGCCAGTATTCCCGCACCAGCTGCTCGAGCAGCTCGCGGGCGCTGCCGGTGAAGGACTGCGCGAGCGCTTCACCCTTGGCGATCACGGGCACGATCGTCTCGCGCACCACCGCCTTGAACAGCGCTTCCTTGCTGTCGAAGTAGAGGTACACGGTGCCTTTGGTCACTCCGGCCCGGCGCGCCACGTCGGCGAGCTTGGTGGCGGCGAAGCCGCGCGCCCCGAACACGTCGAGCGCGGCGGCGACGATTTCCCCCGGGCGGGCGTCCTTGCGGCGTTTCCAGCGGGGCTTGGATTGGCGCTTCGATGGGGTGACGGCGTGGCTCACAGCAGCTGGCTCCGGTCGCAATGTTAGTTACTGAACGGTCAGTAAGTAACTTTGGTTCCGGAGGCCGGTCAAGGCCTTACGATAAGAGCCTGCGATTCAACTTGTTACGCGGTGGCGGGCATCGGACGCTCCCGATAGAACACGATCAGCCCCGTCCCGGGCGGCGGCGCGCCCACCTGTCGCAGCAGCGTCACGAGCTGCCCCCGATGATAGCTCGAATGATCGATCGCGTGGCGAAACATCTCGCGGAACGTGTGCCGGTACTCCCCACCGGTACTCGGCTTCACCGCGACCGCCTCGTCCAGCCGTCGCTCGGTGAGGCCCGCGAGGAACGTGGCGCGCTCCGCCTCGATCGCCTCCCACCGCGTGCGCGCCGCGGCGAGGCTCGCCAGGTCCCGGCCCTGGGGCACCGCCGGATTGGGCTTCCCGAGCCAGCGGTTGAGCCACAACTGTTCCGCCCACACGATGTGGCACAGCGTCCCGTGCAGTCCGCCGTGGCTGCTCTTCAGGTCGCGCACGTACACCTCGACGGGAAGCGGCTCCAGTGCCGCGAAGAACCGCCGATTGGCCCACGCGTTGTAGGCGAACAGCTCCCGCACTTCGGCGACGGTCATGCGCATCCCCTCGGGACCAGCGTCCGGTGGTAACTTACTGCGCCAACCAGGACCCGGACACGCCGTGGTGCCACCGATCGATCCCCGTCCCGTCACGCTCGAAGGCCGACACGTGCGGCTCGAGCCGCTGTCGCTCGCGCACCACGACCGGCTGTGCGCGGTCGGCCTCGACGCCGAGCTGTGGCGGTGGGGGCTGAGCACCCTGGCGACCCCGGCCGACATGCGCGCCTACATCGAGACGGCGCTCGCCTGGCAGGCCCAGGGGACGGCCGTGCCGTTCGCCATTGTCGCCCGAGCAACCGGGCAGGTCGTGGGGAGTACCCGCTACGCGAACATCGAGCGCGCCGACCGGCGGCTGGAAATCGGGTGGACGTGGCTCGCGCGCGCGGCGCAGCGCACCCCGGCGAATACCGAAGCCAAGTACCTGCTGCTGAGGCACGCATTCGAGGTCCTGGGGTGCATCAGGGTGGAGTTCAAAACGGACGTGTTGAACGAGCCCTCTCGCGCGGCGCTGCTGCGTATCGGGGCGAAACAGGAGGGAATCCTGCTGAGCCACATGGTCACGGCGAGCGGCCGGATACGCGACTCGATGTACTTCAGCATCGTCGCCGGCGAGTGGCCGGCGGTGAAGGCGGGGCTCGAGCAGAAGCTCGCCCGGCCAGGGTGACTACTTGGCCGGCGCGATCTCCCCGGCGTCCATGACGCTCTGCTGCAGGACCTTGTCTTCGATTTTCTGATCGTCCCCCACCAGCGAATCCCGCACGGTGCCGCGCACCACCCGGACGTTCCGCCCCAGGATGCTGTTCGCGATCGTGCTCTCGGCGACGGAGCTCCCCGCCTCGATCGACACGTTGGGTCCCACCGTGGCGTCGTGGATCGTCACGCCGTCTTCGATGTAGACGGGGGGGATGATGGTGCAGCGGGGGCACGGGCCCGAGGGGATCCGCGCCCGGCCGTGCTCCAACAGGTGTTGGTTGGTCTCGAGCAGCGTGTCAACCTTGCCGCAGTCGTACCACCCGGCCACCGGCGCCGTGAGCAGGCGGCGGCCGCGGTCCACCATGTACTGGAACGCGTCCGTGAGATAGAACTCGCCGCCCTTCCCGGGCGGCTGCTTCAGGACGTGCGCGATCCCGTCGAACAGCATCTTCCAGTCCTTGATGTATTGCAACCCGATGTTCGCGAGCCGCGAGACTGGCGTACTCGGCTTCTCGACGATGCGGGTCATGTAGCCCGCCGCGTCGGTCACGATCACCCCGAACCGCTGGTAGTCTTCCACTTCCTTGGCCCAGATGATGCCATCGGCGTCCACCCGGTTGATGAGCGACAGGTCGGCCTCGAACACCGTGTCCACGAAAATGATGAGCACCGGAGAGTCCACGTAGGGTCGTGCGAGATTGATGGCCCCGGCCGTGCCGTCCAACGTCTTTTGTTCAACGAATGTCGCTTTGACGTCGTACCGCTCGACGATGTACCGCTCGACGACGTCTTTCAGGTGTCCCGTGATGACGATCAGCTCGTCGACGTCGAGGCCCTTCAGGGCGTCCATGACGTAGTCCATGACGGGCCGCCCGGCGACGCGCACCAAGGGTTTTGGTACGCGCTTGGTCAGCGGGAGCAGGCGCGTTCCTTTTCCGGCGAGCGGCACGATGACTTTCATCACACCCTCCCGTAGCGGTCTTTGAGCCGGACGACGTCGTCGATCTCGGAGGTCGAAGCCTCGAGCAGGTCGGTCGGCACCACCGCCTCGAACTGGTGGATCACCTTGGGCGCAATGTGGAATGCCGCTCCCTGCGCCATGGGCCGCTCGATCAGCGTCTCGCCCTGCTGGATGCGCAGGATGATCTCGCCCGTGAGCACGTAGATCGATTCATCCTTCTTATTGTGGTACTGCAGCGACAGCACGTGTCCTGGCTCGATGTGCAGGACCTTGCCGACATAGCGATCAGTCCTCGCCCAGATCAGCTCGTGGCCCCATGGCTTCTCCACGCGGTAGGGGAGGGAGCGATCGGTCATGGAACCAGGCTCAGGCTCAGAGACGAGGGCGAGGTGACGCACGCCGTCACGCATACCCCGCACCCAACGCAACCTTCAGGCCGCAGCACCGGATGCCCGCCCGCATCCATCGCCAGCGCTCGCTCCCCCACCGGGCAGGCGCGGGCGCACACGCCACAGCTCACGCCCTGGAAGGTGATGCAGCGCCCGGGGTCGAGCTCCAGGACACCCATGTGGATTTCGTCCCAGCCGCCGGCGGGCGGCACGAGGGCGCCGGTGGCGCAGGCATGGGCGCACGGCATGTCCGCGCACACCACGCACGCCTGGATGGCGGGATCGATCATCGGCGTGCCGGCCGCGAGCCCCGCCCCGGGCGGGGCTTTGATGATCGCGTTCACGGGGCACACCGGCAGGCAGTCGCCGCAGCGCGTGCACGACGCCAGAAACGCGATTTCGTCGGCCGCGCCGGGCGGCCGAAAGTAGCGCCGCGGCGCGACACGCTGCTCGGTGCGGGTCGCCACTTCGCGCACCAGCCGGGTGAGGGCTTCGCGGAAGAAGCCGCGCCGGTCGTTCGCGCTCGCGTTCATCAGAAGCTCGGGCTGAGGCTCAGCTGCCACCGGAGCGCTAGCCTGCCTTCGCTCGGTCGCAGGTCTCGTGCGTAGGTCGAGCGGCTCACGACGAGCGGCAGCTCGAGGCGCATGGTCCAGGCCAGGTCCCGGATCTGGTGACGGGTCACGAGGCCCACTCCCCCATCGTACAGCGGCGTGTACCAGCGGCCCGCCGCGGAAGCGGTCGGCGGAACCGCCAGCGTGTCCACGAGGCCGCCGTCGGCGAAGCCGGTGAGTGCCACATCCCGCAAGATACCCCCGTCGCGGCGCCACACCGAGCGGGTGAGCTCCAGGTTGGCGGTCAGCGCCCAGCGGCCGCCCAGGTCGCTCCGGAAGCCCCGCAGGTTGCCGTTGCCGGGCGCGTGATACTGAAAATCCGGCCGCACGAACAGCGCGCCCGCGCTGCGCAACAGCGGATTCGTGAACGTCTCGTAGGGGTCCGCGCCGGCGATGGCAATGCGGCGTTGCGGCACGGGGGCCGAGCGGCCGGCGTAGGCGCCGCCGAACA
>DATNOH010000245.1:0-7125 GCA_035601435.1 Gemmatimonadales bacterium
AGCCCAATCTGTGAGGTCGAGAAGGAACCCGGTGACAAGCACCGCAACCAAAAGCCGCCGCATGGTTGTCTCCCTTAGAGCTTGTTAGCCAGCGCCTTCGCGTCACCTGAGCTCGCGTAACGCTTCGTCATCCAACTCGACGATCTCGGGAGGGTCGACGTTGTAGTCGGAATACCGGAGCCAGGTCGGCGTCGCTCGGATGTAGGTGAGACCAGGCCACTGCTGGCGCTCACGGCCATCGGGAAAGACGCCGAGATAGAGTTCCGTGAGTCGCGCGCGTTCGGCACCGGTTGGCTCATCCGCACGGCCTTCGTATTGCACTGTCCGCTCGTCCTTCCCCTCAAGGCTTCCAATGACAAACGCGATCTCGGCGCGCCGTCGGAGGTTCTGTCGCTTGCGCGAGGTCGCGAGGGTGTCGAATACGATCTCGAAGGCATCGGAGACGGCGATCCCGACGACCGCGCTTTGCGGCGCGCCGCCCGGGTGGAGGGAACTCTGCACGGCATATCGACGGCTCCGCAGGAATTCCAGCAAGGCGGTGCGAGTGATGGGCACGTTATACATCACTTGTGAGCGCCCGGCAGTTTCAAGCGCTTGTTAGGCCGCCGGCTTCGAGATTCAGCGGCATGGGGCTCAACGTGAGCGACGCGGCGGCGCCGTGTTCGCGCCACTGGATGGTGTGGCATCCTCCTCATCGAGAATGACGAGGTCAAAGGATTCAGGCGGGCATAAATGCTCAAAGTAGTAGGCTTCAACCTCATCCCAGATCTGATGCCACCGCCCGAGGAATTCGGCATCGTCCCCGCGTGCGACTGTGCGTAAATGACGCGCCTCGTTGTGCGCATCTACGAGCACGGCGAGATCAATCAAGTCTCTCAGCGGTGGTGATGCCGAATAGGCGCCTTCCACTAGAATCGTTGGGGCCGGAGCGACCTCGGTCACCTGCTCATTTAGGCTGTAGGTTCCGCGTTCGCCCAGACCGCGCACGAAGTCAAAGGCATGCCAGCGGCCTGGTCGTCCGGCTCGGAGGGGTTCAAGGGCTTCGCTCCGAACGCGAGCCCAGTCAAACACTCCGTTCAGCCGCTGCTCCACAGTCTGGTGCGGCAATTGTGATTCGGGGATCAGAGTCTGGTAAAAATCATCGAGCGGAACGAGAGCTACATCAGTAAGACGCATCAACCGTTCAGCGATTGTCGATTTGCCGGCACCGCTGCCCCCATCCAGAGCGACAACGATAGGTCGTCGCACTGTGAACCGAATGCGGTTGATCTCCGTCAGAAGCTTCTGCTCGGGCGAGTTCATGCTTTGCCGAACGGTGGTCATAGTCTACTCGAATCCGCGGACGATTACCGCCGCCGCAGAATGCCGGAGAATACTCAACTATTGCGGCGCCGAGCACTTCTGACAATCGCCACGACGGCGGCCGCGTTGAGGAAGACCCCAGTGATCGTCAGCGCCAGAGGTACGGGGGTAGGTAAGCGGAGCACACCCACGAAGGCAAGGATGCCCCCTAGGAGCAGGGGATCGCCAATGCCGAGAAGAAGAAGGACACTTGGTGCAAGGGGCATCTAATGCTCGATTCGCGCTCGATGTGCATGGCGGCCTAACGGATCGCGCTTAAGCTGCGGGCGCAATGCATGCTGGCGCAAGGCGGTGGAGCGGCAGATAAAAAGGCTCGCCGGCGAGTCAACGCAATTCTTCCCCCAAGGGCGCCCGTCAGCTTCAAGCGCTTGTTAGGCTGCTGCTTTCCATTACGCTCCGCTGCTCCGCCGCACCCACGCTGCCTGCGCGTCCGGCTTCTGAAGACCCGGTGAGCCGTTGAATGCCGCTGACTGACCCGGTGGTATGCTCAGGAACCGCCAAGCGGCCCCGCGCGATGCTCGGGCCGCGTAGAGGACTTGGCCCACGTGGTAGCTCGTGTGGGCCAGGGAGCGATGAAGAGCCTCAGCCACGCCCAATGCCTGGCCCCGAATTGTGACGGTGCGGCCGAGATCTGGATCGTCGAGGGCTTCCATCGTCGTGAGAAGCGGGCTCCAGGCCTGCTCCCAATGGGCGAGCAGCTCCGCTCTAGCGACGGACCGCGCTTGAAACTCCTCCTCCCGGTTGCGCCAGGGTTTCTCGCCGTCGCTCGTGAGGAAGTCCGTAAAGCGGGAGCGCAGGTTCCCGCTGATGTGCCAGCAGATCGTGGCAATGGAATTGCCGCCACCTGGCGCGGGCGCACAGATCTCACCGTCACTGAGTTGGGCCAGGGCGCCTTCCGCGAGGGCCTTGTAGCGCCTGTACTCGCCGGCGATGGATTGAATAACTGAGGCCATATGTTTATCCAGTGTGCAGCAGCCTAACCAGGATTGGAGTGCGACCCCGCAGTCTAATTCTTCGTGGCTGACCTTAAACCTACGTGAATGTGCAGCAACTCTGCTCGGCCGCGCCAAGGTTGTGGTGGTGTCACCGCCACCGTACTCCGCCGCTCCCATTGGTCGAATATATTTCCACCCATGCGAATCGGCGCGCTGGTAGCGCTTCTGTGCGTGGCCGCGTGCCGCACTCGGCCGCTCGACAGGATGGCGCAGAAAAGCGACTCCCTGGAATTTGCGCGGATCGGGCCACAGGACTCGACCGACGGCTCCCTGCTCGCCCCGCGGGTGGTGGCGGAGCCGAGCGTGGTCCTGTTCTGGCTGCGCGCGGCTGACACCATGGCCGCGGAGGACCGCGCCGACACCTTCGACGACCTGAAGTATTACACCGAGCAGATCGCACCCGCGCTGGAAGCGGGCGGGATCAAGCTGCTCGCCACCAACGCCGAAACCGTCTACGTCGCGCTCCCCAACCACACGCGCCGCGCCGTCCTCTTGTCGGGTCTCGACTATCCCTACGGGTACCTGCTGATTGATCCCGGCGGACCGGAGCGCATCCTGACGGGCGTGTACTCGGAAGACGACCTGCTGGAAGAGCTGCGCGTTTACTTCGACCTGCCGGACGACACGACCAGCGCCCAACCGCGCGTCGCGACCTGACGCCGTGCCGTCACACTCTGACACTCCCGACCTGCTGCTCGCCGGCGGTGATGTGCTGCTGCACGACGGCGAGTGGCGAGTCGAACGGGCGGATGTCACCGTGCGGGACGGAAGGATTCATTCGGTCGGCCTGACGGCAGGACGGGCGGACCGCAAACCCACGCCCGTGTCGGTGCGTGATTGCAGCGGTTGTCTGATCATCCCCGGTCTCATCCAGGCCCACATCCATCTCTGTCAGACGCTGTTCCGCGGGCTCGCCGACGATCTGCGGCTCGAGGACTGGCTGGTGCGCCGCATCTGGCCACTCGAGGCCGCCCACACCGAGGAGACCGTCTACTGGTCCGCCATGCTCGGCGCCGCGGAGCTCCTGCTCGGCGGCACCACCGCCATCCTCGACATGGAGACGGTGCGGCACACCGGCGCGGCCTTCCAGGCGCTCGAGCGCATCGGCATCCGGGCGGCGGTGGGGAAATGCCTCATGGACGCGCATCCCGAGGGCGCGCCGCTCGAGCTCGCCGAATCGACCGACAACGCGCTGGCGGAAGCCGAGTCGCTGGCCCAACGCTGGCACAATGGGGCGGGCGCTGGCGGCCGGCTGCAGGTGTGCTTCGCCCCGCGCTTCGTCCCCAGCTGCTCAGGACCGTTGCTCCGGGCCGCGAGCGACCTGGCCGAGCGGTTCGACGCCCAGCTGCACACGCATGCCGCCGAGACGATCGTCGAGCGGGAGACAGTGCTGCGTACCACGGGAATCGAGGAGATTGCTTACCTGGACTCAGTCGGCATCGCGGGCCCGCGCGCGGCGCTGGCCCACTGCGTGTGGGTGGACGCGCACGAGACGGCGCGCCTGGCGCGCCAGGGAACTACGGTCGTGCATTGCCCATCGTCCAACCTGAAGCTCGCGAGCGGGGTGGCCAAGATTCCGGAGCTCCTGGCCGCGGGGTGTCGCGTCGCGATCGGGGCCGACGGCGCGCCCTGCAACAACCGGCTCGACGTGTTCACCGAGATGCGGCTCGCCGCCCTGATCCAGAAGCCGCGGCTCGGCGCCGATGCGCTTCCGGCCGGCCGGGTGCTCGAGCTCGCCACCCTCGGTGGCGCCCGCGCGCTGGGCCTCGAGGACGAGATCGGGTCCATCGCGCCCGGCAAGCGCGGCGACCTGGTCGTGCTCGACCTGCGCGAGCCGCACCTCCACCCCGCGACCGGCGATCCCGTGTCGCTGGTGGTGTACGCCGCGCGCGCCAGCGACGTGCGCGATGTGTTCGTGGGTGGCAAGCCGGTGGTGCTCGGCCACGAGCTCCTCACCGCGCCGGTCGAAGAGCTCGTGCGGGAGGCCGATCGCTGCGCGGCCGAGCTGCAGCGCGCGGTCAGCCCTTCAGGTGCGCCCTGACCGCTCCCTCGGCGTGTGCTTCAACGAACCACAGCCACTTGTCGGTGCCGCGCGAGATCTCCGTGCATATATCAGACGAGCCCACGTCGCCCAGATCCGCCGTCTGGTCGATGGCCCGGCGCATCCGCTCCCCGAAGTTGGACAGCGCCGACGACAAGGCCCAGACGTGCTCCTCGCCCGTCGAGATCGTGAGGGGATACTCCGGCAGCTCCGAGCGCTCGGCCACGATCCGCGCGGTTCCCTCGGCCGTACCGCCGAGCTGAACGACGCGCTCCGCGAGCAGGTCCACGTACTCCTCCACTGCTTCGTCGATCTCGTCGAACAGCTTGTGCAGGGCGATGAAGTTCGGGCCCTTGACGTTCCAGTGCGCCTGCTTCGTTTGCGTCTGGAGGTCGATCGCCTCCGCCAGCCGGTTGTTGAGCAGATCGCTCACCTGGCTGCGCACATTCTCGGGCAGGTCGTTCATGGTTTCGTGAGCCATGGTGCTACTCCTCTGTGTGACGGGTTGATCGAGGGTTTGTCGCGCTAGCTTGCCCGCAGCAGCGCCGCCCGCAGGGTCCGGGCGTCGCCCGGCTCCTCGTGGCGTCGGCCGTTGATGAAGAACATCGGGGTGCCGCTCACGCCGCTGCGCAATCCGCTTTCAATGTCGTCCCGCACGCGCGCGCGATGCACCTGCCGCTCGAGCTCGCGCTCCACGCGCACGGCATCCAGTCCCAGCTCGCGAACGTACGCGAGCAGATGGCCGGCGTCTAGCGCAGCCTGCCGCTGGAATAACAGATCGTGCATCTCCCAGAACTTCCCCTGCGCACCCGCCGCCTCGGCAACCTCGGCCGCGGACTCGGCGTGGGGGTGCTGCTCGCTGATGGGAAAGTGCCGAAATACAAAGCGAACGCGCGGCCCCAGGTCTTGCAACACACGCTGCAGCTCGGGGAACCAGCGCCCGCAGAACGGGCACTCGAAGTCGGCGTACTCGACCAGGGTAACGGGCGCATCGGCAGATCCCCGAACATGGTCAAGCGCGCCCACAGCGGCGGCGAGCAGGGTAGGGCGCTTTGCCGGCACGCCGGTCGACCCTACCGTTGCTTGATGAAGGTGCCGTCCTGCAGCTCGGCGTACGCCCGCCGCAGCTCGTCCGGCGTGTTCATCACGATGGGGCCGTACCACGCCACCGGTTCCTCGATCGGCTTCCCCGACACGAGCAGGAACCGGATACCGGCGTCGCCGGCTTGGACCGTCACCGCGTCGCCGCTGTCGAACAGCACCAGCGACCGGTTTTGCACCTCTCCACGGCCCGGATTCCCGCCGGTCACCACGGGTCCCACCTGCTCCGTGCGGACCGCGCCCGGCTCCGAGGCGTCGCGGAACGTGCCGCCGCCCTCGAACACATAGGCAAACGCGTGCCCGGACGTCTCGACCGGCAGCGATTTGCGCTTGCCCGGCGGGACCCACACGTCGAGATAGCGCGGGTCCGCCGCCACTCCCTCGACCGGGCCCGTTTTCCCCCAGAAGCTCCCGCAAATCACCCGCACGCGCGTGCCGTCGTCATCCGTCACCTCGGGGATGTCGCCGCCCGAGATGTCCTGGTAGCGCGGACGGGTCATCTTCAGGGAGGACGGCAGGTTGGCCCAGAGCTGGAAGCCGTGCATCCACCCCCGTGGGTCGCCCTGCGGCATCTCTTGGTGGAGGATGCCGCTGCCGGCCGTCATCCACTGTACGTCACCGGCCCCCAGGGCGCCCTTGTTTCCGAGGCTGTCACCGTGGTTCACCGTCCCGGCGAGGACGTAGGTGATGGTTTCGATGCCGCGATGCGGATGCCAGGGGAACCCCGCGAGATAGTCCTCAGGGTTCTCGTTGCGAAAGTCGTCGAACAGCAGAAAAGGGTCGAACTCTTTAGTGTCACCGAAGCCGAACGCGCGCCGCAGCCGCACGCCGGCGCCCTCGATGGTCGGCTGCGACTGCAGGATTCGCTTGATCGGTCGAATCGACATGATTGCTCCTCGGAGTCTCAAGTTACCGCACCTTGCTCAAAACTCCGGCGGCGGCTCTGGGGTTCCGCCTACGCTTTTCCGTTCACGTTGAACCGCTGAATCGTCTCCGACAACTTGGCCGCCGCGACCGAGAGGTGCTGCGAGGTCGTTGTGAGCTCGCCCAGCGAGGCGATCTGCTGTTGCGTCGCCGCCGAGGTCTGCTCGGCGCCCTGGGCCGCCGTCTCGGCGATCCCCGCCACTTCTTCCATCCGCTTCACCACCTCGCGGATCCGCTGCGTCTGTCCTTCCGTCTCGCCGGCGAACGCGCTGGCGAACTTCACGGTGGCGTTCAGGTCGCCGAAGATGGCGTCCAGCGCCTGCCGGGCCGCCGCGGACACGGCGCCCACGCCCTGGGCCGTGCGGCGCCCCTCGTCCATGGCCGCGATCACTTGCCCGATCTGGTCCTGCGTCTGGCGCACCCGGGCCCGCACCTCTTCCGCCGAGCGGGAGCTCTGCTCGGCCAGCTTGCGCACCTCGTCGGCCACCACTCGGAATCCCAGGCCGTGCTGACCCGCGCGCGCCGCTTCGATCGCCGCGTTCAGGGCGAGCAGGTCGGTCTGGCTGGCGATGCGCGTGATCGCATCCACCAGTTTGCCGATCTCGCGCGAGCCGAGCTCCAGGGTGCCGGCCGCGCGGGATACCTGGTCGAGGTGGTCGACGAGCGTCACGAGCAGCTCGCTCGCCCGCGCGATCTCCTGGC
>DATNOH010000246.1:0-22785 GCA_035601435.1 Gemmatimonadales bacterium
GCCGACAGCAGGATGGGGAGCCACAGCGAGACGAGCGGGGTCATGAGACCTCCTTTGGGTCGCGCTTAAGGTGCGGGCTGTCGCGGTCGCAATCAAGGATCGGCGAGTGCCTGCCCGGACGCGCACAACGGGCATTCGGCCGGCACCCACAGGTCGAACGGGACGCGCGCCACCGCTTCGATCGGCACCCCCCGTTCCGCGAAGTAGGGCGACGCCGCGCTGCCGAGAGCCAGCAGCGCCCCGATGACGACCGGCTCGGCGCCGTGCCCCTGCAGCTCGGCGTAGGTCGCCCGGACCGCGGAGCCGGCGCTGATCGCGTCGTCGACGATGGCGACGCGCTTGTCCCCCACGCGGCCGCGGGCGGCAGGCGGGAGATGATACTGCGCCTGGTACAACCCATCTCCTTCGCCGGGCAGCACGCGCTCCGTGAAGAAGAACTCCGCTTTGAGCGACGAGGCGAGCATCTGGGCGAGGAACGCACCGCCGACGAGCGGTCCGCACACCCCCGCCACATGGTGGGGCCGGAGCGCTCGCGCGAGGTGGGTGACGAACGGACGAACCAGGGCTGGTTGGACGAACAACGCCTCGAGATCGAGCCAGAGGTTCGTATGGTGGCCCGATTCGAGGCGGAAGTGGCCGCGCCGTGGCGAGGTCAGGCTGAGAAGGTCAGCGCTCGGGCCTTTCGGCGTCATTTTTGATCGGTCTGCAGTCCTCGCTCCTCTAGTAACGGTCCCACCTCCGGATCGCGCCCCCGGAAGGCGCGGTACAACGCACCCATGTCGCCCGTCCCGCCCCGCGACAGGATCATATCGCGGAAGCGGGCGCCGTTGGCACGGGTCATGCCGCCGTTCTCCCTGAACCACGCGTAGGCGTCGTCATCGAGCACCTCGCTCCACAAGTACGCGTAGTAGCCGGCGTAGTACCCGCCGTTCCAGATGTGGGAGAAGTAGGTCGTGCGGTAGCGCGGCGGCACCTCGGGCACGTCCACGGCGAACCGCTTGAGCGCCTGGGACTCGAAGGCCCCGATATCCGGTTGCTGCGGGCCCACCGGCAGGCTGTGCCATGCCATGTCGAGCAGGGCGGCGGCTACGTACTCGGTGGTGGCGAATCCCTGGTCGAACGTGCGGGCTCGCTTGATCTTGTCGACCAGCGTGCGCGGCATCGGCTGCCCGGTCTTGTGCTGCTTGGCGTAGTGTGCCAGCACGCTGGGCTCGAGCGCCCAATGCTCGTTGAACTGCGAGGGAAACTCGACGAAGTCCGTCGGCACGTTCGTGCCGGTGAGTCGCGGGTACTCGACGCGCGTGAGCATGGCGTGCAACGCGTGCCCGAACTCGTGGAACATCGTCTTCACGTCATCGAAGCGCAGCAGGGCCGGCTGGCCCGGGGCCGGTTTGGTGAAGTTCGCGACGTTGAAGACGACCGGCTTGGTGCCTAACAATCCGCTGCCGTCCACGAACGCGTCTTCCCACGCGCCACCGCCCTTGTTGTCGCGCTTGAAATAGTCGCAGTACCAGAGCGCGAGCGACGTCCCGTCGGCATCGAACACCTCGAACACCCGCACATCGGGATGGTATACGGGGAGGTCCGTCCGCTGCTTGAAGGTCAGCCCGTACAGCCGGTTCGCCGCGAAGAAGACGCCGTCCTTGAGCACCCGATCGAGCTCGAAGTAGGGCATGAGCTGGGATTCGTCCAGCGCGTACTCCGCCTTGCGCACCTGCTCGGCGTAGTACTGCCAGTCCCAAGGGGCGAGCTTGAAGCCACCGCGCTGCGCGTTGATCTTCGCCTGCAGCTTCTCCGCTTCGCGCGCGGCCCGCGCGGTCGCCGCCGGCACCAGGTCGCTCAGGAGCTTGATCGCCGCCTCCGGGGTCTTGGCCATGCGGTCGTCGAGCACGAACGCGGCGACGCTCGGGTAGCCGAGCAGCTGGGCGCGCTGGGCGCGTAGCTGCGCCAACCGTTTGACGATGTCCCGCGTGTCGTTCGAATCCCCGCGTTCCGTTCGCGTGGTCGACGCGATGAACAAGCGTTGCCGCAGCGCCCGGTTCTTGAGCGAGGCCTGCGCCGGCTGCTGGGTGGTGTTCTGCAGCGGCAGCAGCCATTTACCGTCGAGCTTGCGCTCGCGCGCCGCTTCGGCCGCAGCGGCGATCTCGGCGTCGCCGAGGCCGTCGAGCTCGCTCTTGTCGCCCACGACCACTGCCCCTGCCTTGGTCGCCGCGAGCAGCCGGTTCTGAAAGGCGGTCGCGAGCTTCGACTCCTCCTGGTTCAGCGCGCGCAGCCGCGCCTTGTCCGCCTCCGCCAGCAGCGCGCCGGCGCGCACGAAGTCGCGGTAGTAGCGCTCTACCAGGAAGCCCTGCACCGAGTCGAGGCCGAGATCGGCGCGCCGCTCATATATGCTCCTGACCCGGCGGAACAGCGAATCGTTCATGAGGATCGCGTCGAGATGCGCCGCCAGCCTGGGTGCCTCCTCGGTCTGCACCCGCTGCAGCGTGTCGTCGGTGTTGGCCTGCGTCATCGCGATGAACACCTTGGAGGCACGGGTGAGCAGCGCACCTGAGCGCTCCAGCGGCACGATCGTGTTGTCGAAGCCGGGCGCCGCCGTATCCGATGCGATGGCGGCGACCTCCGCCAGCTGGCGGCGCATTCCCTCCTCGATCGCCGGCTGGTAGTCGGCGTCATGAATCCGGTCGAACGGTGGCGCCTGGTACAGGAGCGGACTGGCACTCGCGAACGGGTTCGCGCTGGTGAACGGGGCGGGGCCGGCGGACGCGGGCGTCGATGCCCGATTGCAGCCGAGCAGGGTCGCGCACAACGCGAGCGCGAAGCGGCGCTCAGGCAGTCGCATCGGCATGCCCCCGAACGTGCAGCGAGCGGAACAACACCCGCCCCGCTGCGGCGACGTCCCGCACCGCGGCGTCGAACGCCGCCTCATTGGCCTTCGAGGGAGCGTGGAAGCCGCTGATCTTGCGCACGAACTGCAGCGCCGCGTCGTGCAGCTCCGCGTCGGTCGGCGGATGATCCGCGTGCCGCAGGCGCTTGATGTTTCTGCACATGATGTCAGACCTTTCGTGATTTTACCGGCGCTCGAAAATACCCCGGGCGCGATGAAAAAGTGCGCCGCTCCTTATCGCGCCGGCACGCCGAACCCGCGCGCCATAGCCGTCGCCGCCAGCACCATCAGGACCACAAGCACCGCCTGCACGAAGCTGATCCGCGCGAAGCGGCTCGCGGCGCGCGTGTCGGGCACGCTCCCGCCAGCCACCGCCACACGCCACCGAATCAGGGCAATCATTGGTGCGACCTCGAGAATCAGAATCGCGGCGAGCAGGCCCATCTTGGCCCAGAAGACGTGGTTGTGGAGGTAATAGAAGCTGCCCTTCTCGAACCCGCCGAACGCCCGGACCAGGCCCGTGCCGATCCATATGAGCGCGGCGACGCCCCACCAGGTATCGGCGTAGAACACCCGTCGCAGGCCGGGAACGTCGAGCTGAGACTGGAGCGCGCGACCGCGAGCCCAGACCGCGCCGAGGCCCACGCCCAGCGCGAGCAAATGAAAGGCGGCCAGCAGCCATCGGATCGTCAAGGTGGTCGGCCCTCGACTAGAAATTGTACACGAATTTGAACAAGTAGAAACCGAGAGCCAGGCCGCAGAATGCCAGGAGGACGCCCATTCTCGCCTTCCTCCTTGTAGGGGCACCACCCCGCTGCCACCGACCCTCGAAGCCGATCCAGAATGCCGCCAGTCCGCTCAATCTACCAGGGCCGGCCTTCCACGAAGCCCGCGCCCGTTGTAACCTCACACAACCAGCCTGCGTCCGTCAGGTCCTCCACGAGCACAGCGAGCATCATGCCCGACCAGCCTTGCGTTCACATCGCCGCGATCACCACCGTCCGCCACGCAAAGCGCCGGGAGTGCGAGGAGTGCGTGAAGATCGGCGCGCAGTGGGTCCACTTGCGGACGTGCCAGCAGTGCGGCACGACCCAGTGCTGCGACGACTCACCCAACCGGCACGCCAGCAAGCACGCCCGGGCGAGCGGCCATCCCGTGATCGCGTCCGCGGAGCCAGGAGAGCGCTGGCTATACTGCTATCCGGACGACGCGTTCGCAGAGTATTGATCATGGCCGGCGTGCTCGGCATTCATCACGTCACCGCGATCGCGAGCGACCCCCAGCGCAACCTCGACTTCTACGTCGGGTTGCTCGGCCTCCGGCTCGTCAAGCGCACCGTGAATTTCGACGATCCGGAGACATACCATCTCTACTACGGCGATGACGTGGGCACTCCGGGGAGTATCATGACTTTCTTCCCCTGGCCCGGCGCCAGACCCGGGCGCCACGGGACTGGACAGGTCGCCGTCACAGCGTTCGCCGTGCTGCCACGCTCGCTCGGATTCTGGGTCGAGCGGCTGGTGCGTCACGGCATCCGGTACGAGGGGCCGACCAGGCAGGTGATCTCGTTCAGGGACCACGATGGGTTGATGCTCGAAATCGTCGGCGACCTCGGCGCCGAGGCGAGGCCCGCCTGGGGAGCGGCCCCCGGCATTCCGCGCGAGCACGCGATCCACGGCTTTCACGGCGTGACCATCTGGGCGGACAAGGGGGACGCCACCGAACGGGTGCTCGTGGACACGCTCGGCTTCCGTCCGGTGCATGAGGACGGCACCACCCGGCGCTTCGCCGCCGGCGACGGCGGGCCGGGAACCGTCGTGGACGTGCGCTCGGTGGGCGGCTTCGTGCACGGCGCTGGCGGCGCGGGGACGGTCCACCACGTGGCCTGGCGTGTCCCCGACGACGGCGTGCAGCTCCAGATGCGTGAGCTGGTCACACAGGCGGGGCTCAACCCCACGCCGGTGATCGATCGGAACTACTTCCACTCGGTCTATTTTCGCGAGTCGGGTGGCGTGTTGTTCGAGCTCGCCACCGACCCACCCGGCTTTGCCATAGACGAGCCGGTCGCCGAGCTCGGGCAGCGCCTGATGTTGCCGCGACAGTACGAGACTCACCGCGCCCAAATCGAGGCCATCCTGCCTCCCATTCATCTTCCCGTCACGGCGTCGGCGGCCACGCTACTCGCGAGCACCACGGGGCCTGAGGACGTGAGCGGTGACGCGCTCGGCTTCATTCACCGCTACCTCCCGCCAGCCGCCGGAGCGGAGCTCGCGAGCAGCACGACGCTGCTGCTACTGCACGGCACGGGCGGGGACGAGGAAGATCTCATTCCCCTCGGCCGAGCCCTGGTCCCGGGTGCCGGGCTCTTGAGCCCGCGCGGCAACGTGCTCGAGCGCGGCGCACCGCGTTTCTTTCACCGCCTGGCCGAAGGGGTGTTCGACCAGGAGGACCTGGCCCGCCGTACCGAAGAGCTGGCGCAGTTCATCGAAGCGGCCGCCAGGACGTACGAGCTCGATCGCACGGGCATAGTGGCGGTGGGGTTCTCGAACGGCGCGAACATCGCCGCGAGCTTGTTGCTGCGACGCCCGGGGCTGTTGCGCGGAGCGGTGCTCTTGAGTCCCATGATCCCATTCGAGCCCGATACGGTGCCCGATCTCACGGGCACGTCGGTGTTCATCGGGGCTGGGCGCGCGGACTCGATCGCGCCCCCCGCGCAGGCCGAGCATCTGGCCGAGCTGTTGCGCCGCGCGGGGGCGGCTGTGATGATCCACTGGGAGCCGGGCGGCCATTCGTTGAGCGACGGCGAGGTCGAAGCGGCCCGGCAGTGGCTCTGGCAATCGGTGGTGGAGCGACCTCAGGAGCGTCGGATGCCTATAGCCAAGGAGACCTGAGTATGGCCCTCGATGAGGAGCAGGCACGCGCTGCGGCTGAGGTCGCGGCGCGCCTGCGCCAACGCGGAATCGCACTGACCGGCGCCGAGCGCCCTGACGACCTGGCCGATCTGCTATCCGCGGTGGAGCGCTTCGAAGCGGTGGTCGAGGCGCACGGCGGAGACTTGATGGTCGACGACCTGAAGAGCTCGCAGCCGGACGACCAGCACTTCGTCGTGCCGCGACGCGCGCCCGGCGAGACAGTGCGCGCGTACGTCGTCAGGATCGATGAGGCGGCGGGACGGCTGCGGGGTCACCCGCGCCAGCCCGACTAGTGGGGGATGATCGTCGGCGGCGTCCTCGGCGTCGAGCATTGGCACACCGAAGAGTCTCCGATCCAGGCCGGGTTCGCGCCGAGCGTACCTGGCCGTTGGGCGTTCGGATTCTCGGCACATTTCTGAGCGTCGAGGCGGCGCGGAAGCGGCTCTGCACGCCCGTTTACGGGCAGACGCCGAGCCGCGAGTTCACTCGCGCACACCGCGAGCGGCGTAGTCCTTCTTCCCCCACACTCGCTCCGCCTGCCACAAATGGCGATGCTGGTGCCGCGGCAGAATCGTAAAGCACGAGTACAAGTTGTAGCGCACGCGCGCGTTGAAGGGCGACGTGACCCGCACCTGAGCAAGCGGCAGGCCGTCCGCCTGCGCCAGACAATCGAGCTGCGCTGCCTGCAGGCGATCGAATTCCTGGACGAGCAGCTCAGGCGCGGCCACGCTCGACGGCAGGAACCGCGCGATGGTCTTGAGACGGACCCGAACCGGCGGTCCCATGGTGGCCCATAACAGCCAACCGATGGGATCGCGCCGGTAGCGACCCGGCGGGCGCCGCTCGACCATGCGGGCGCGCGACACGGCATGGCTCAACAGCGGTACATAGGCCAGCGACGTGAGATTCAGGTGCGCCACGCACTCGGCCACGGACCAGCGCGCCGAGTCGGCCCGCCTGGGCCACTGCTCGGCCGGAAGCGCGCGCACCAGCTCGTGGAGTCGCGCTTGCGCACTGCGATACTCATCGGCGATCAGCTGCAGTTGCAGATGCATGTCTCTCATTAACCTCCTCTGCCGCCCTTGCCGCCCTTTGCCGCCCTGCCTCTAGTTCACCTTTCCCTGCAAGCGTCGTAATCCCCCGATCGCCGGAGCGTAGCCCGGCATTTTATCCAAAGCGCGCCCATACTCGGCCACCGCGTCCAGCACCCGGCCTTTCTTCTCGTAGATCCGCGCCAGGTTCACATGCGGGAACTGCGGCGCTTCGTAGCGCGGGGCGTCCATCGCGCGCTTGAGCCACGGAACCGCGTCGTCCTCGCATCCCAGCTCGATCAAATAGCACCCGATGTCGTTGTACGGATTGCCGAAGGTGGGATCCACCGCGATCGCGCGTTTGCACTCGGCGATCGCCTCTTCGTAGCGCCGCTGGAACGAGTACACCCAGCCGAGAAACGTGTGCGCTTCCGCCGTCGGCCGCTCCGCGAGCGACGCCTGATACAGCTGCACCGCGCCCGCCAAATCGCCCGCCAACTGGCACTGGTACGCGCGCTCGAATAACTTTAGCGCCCGAGCTCGATCACCCACACGCCAAGCTTATTCAGACCTCGCCGCCGTCGCCATCGCGCCCGTTTATCAGCCTGCGGTTCCTCGTCCTGCTCGCGGCGGTCGCCCTGGGCTGGAACCTGAACGGCTACCGCCTCTTCGACCCTGACGAAGGCCGCAACGCCGAAGTGGCGCGCGAGATGGCGCACACCAACGACTACGTCGTGCCGCACCTGGACGGCCTTCCTTATCTCGACAAGCCGATCGTCTACTTCGCCGCCGCAGCCGCCATGATGGAGTTGTTTGGCCCGACCGAGGCCGCCGCCCGGTTACCCGCCTACCTCGCCACGCTCGCCACCATCTGGTTGCTCGTGTGGTTCGCGCGGCGCCGCTGGGGCGAAGAGGCCGGCTGGCTGGCCGGACTCGCCTACGCCACCATGGTGCTGCCGCTCGCCTACGCCCGCACTGCCATCTTCGACAGCACCCTGACGCTGTGGACCACGGCCGCCATCGTCTGCTTCACCGAGGAGCGGCCCGTCCCCGCCTGGGCCGCGATGGCCGCCGGCGCCCTCACGAAGGGCCCCATCGCCGTCGCCATCCCGTTGCTCGCCCTGGTCGCGCACGCCCTGGTCACGGGCACGCCGGTTCGGCGACTGTTCCCGCGGCGCGGGCTCGCGCTGTTCTGCGCCATCGCCCTGCCCTGGGTCATCGTCGTATCGATCGAGCATCCGGACTTTCCCGGCTACGTGTTCCTGCGTGAGACGCTCGAGCGCGTGACCACGCGGAGCTTCCACCGCGCGGCGCCGTTCTGGTACTATCTGCCGATCGTTCCCCTGGCAGCCTTCCCGTGGATTGTCCCGGCGCTCGCTCGCGTGAAGAACCTCCGTGCCACTTGGCAGGCGAGACATGACGCCGGGGCCACCGAGCCGCTGCTCTTCGCGTGCTGGGTGGTCGTGCCGCTGGTGTTCCTGTCCCTCAACCAGTCCAAGTTGCCGCAGTACGTGCTGCCGCTTATGCCGGCGCTGGCGCTCGCAGCGACGCGGAACCTGGTGACCGGTGGGAGCCACACGGCGGCGCGGGTCTATGTCGGCGTCTCAGGCCTGGCGGGCCTGGCACTGGTGGCGCTTACGCACTGGCTCCCCGCGCCCATCAGCCTGACACCCGCCGAGAAGACCGCCATCCCGCCGGCCGCGGTGGCGCTGGGCATCGTCGTGCTCTGCTCAGCAGTCCTTGTCGGGCTCGGCGCCGTCACCCGCCGGCCCCGCATCACGTTTTTCGGGTATGCTGTCGTTGTTATGGCCATCCCGTTCGTGTCCGGAAACCTGCTCGTCGCGGTAGGAGAGGACCGCTCCTCCGCCGCCGTGGCGAGCGCCACCGCCGCGGCGCTCGAGCGCAGCGGTGACACCGGCACCGTGCTCGGCGTGCTCGCCTACCCACCGTCGCTGCCGTTCTATCTTGGTCGCACCATCCCGGTGGCGACTCCGAGCGGTCAGGAGCTCACCAGCAACTACATCGCGGACAACGTAGAGCGGTTCCGTTCCATTCCCGGCTCGCCGCTGCTTCCGGTGGGCTACTGGCGTGAGGCGTTGGCGCGTTGTTCCATGCCCACGGTGTTCTTGGCGGGGGCGGGGCACCGCGACGTACGCGCGACCCTCGGTGCCACCCTGCCCCTGCTCGCGGCCGACGACCACTACGCGGCCTACGGACCCTGCCGTCCCCCGCAACCTCCACAACCTCCCCGGCGGGGCGGAGGGGGGCGGTAATGTGCGGCATCTTCGGCGCCGTCTCACTCTCGGGCGCACCGCTCAAGCATCCCGACTGTGTCGCCGCCATGGCCGCCGCGTTGGCCCACCGCGGTCCCGACGGGGAGCGCATCGTCGGGCACGAGCGCGCGCGCCTGGGCGCCCGCCGTCTCGCCATCATGGACCTGACCACCGGTGACCAGCCGTTTCAGAGCCCCGATGCTTCCATCTGGATGGTCTGCAACGGCGAGATCTACAATGCGCCGGAGCTGCGCCGCGAGTATACCCTCGCCGGGTATCCGTTCCGCTCCACGGGCGACATCGAAACGATCGTGCCGCTGTACGAGCGCTTCGGCGCGGACGGCGTCGGACGGCTCGAGGGAATGTTCGGCCTGGCCGTGTGGGACGACCGGCACGCACGGCTGGTGCTGGCGCGCGACCGCGCCGGCGAGAAGCCGCTGTTCTGGACCGAGGTGAACGGCGAGCTGCGGTTCGCGTCGGAGATTCAGGCGCTGCTCGCCTTCCCCGACCAGCCGCGCCGCGTGCACGCCGCGGCGGCGGCGCTGTACGGCGCGCTCGGCTACGTCCCCGCCCCGTACACCATGCTCGACGGCATCTCGAAGCTCGCGCCGGCGCACCTGCTGGTCGCCGACCGCAAGGGATTGGCGGTGCGCCGCTATTGGGACCCCGCCGCCGTCGCCGCGCGGCCGTCGCGGCTCGACGGCCCGGCCACGCTGCGCAACGTGCTGCTCCGCGCGGTCGAGCGCGAGCTCATGTCGGACGTACCGGTGGGCGTGTTCACCAGCGGCGGGCTCGATTCCTCGTTGCTCGCGGCCGCGGCCGCGCGGGTCATGTCGGGCGAGCGGATCCACACCTACTCCGTCAAGTTCGCCGAACCGGGCTACGACGAGAGCCCTCACGCCGAAGCGGTGACGCACCACATCCGCACCATTCACCACGTGGTCACCGCGGACGACGCCGCGCTCGAGCACGCGTTCGAACACGTCACCCGCGCGCTCGCCGAGCCCGTGGGCGACCCCGCCATCCTTCCCACGTTTCTTCTGGCCGAGTCGGCCCGGGCGCACGTCAAAGTGGTGCTCTCCGGAGAGGGCGCGGACGAGCTGTTCGGCGGCTACCCGACGTACCTGGGCCACAAGGCGGCGGGGTGGTTTCTCGGCATCCCCGGGCGAGCGGCGCTCCGCTGGCTCGTGAACCGGCTGCCGACGTCGACCGGCAAGGTCACGCTCGAGTTCCTGCTCAAGCAGTTCGTCGCTGGCGCCGAGCTGCCGCTCGTCCAGCGTCACCTGACGTGGTTCGGTGCGCTGGGGCCGGACGAGCGCGTCCTCGCGTGGGCCGGCAGCCTGTTGAATGGCTTTCCCGGGGATTCGTCGCTCAACCGGGTGTTGTGGCTCGACTTCCTCAGCTATCTCCCCGATAACCTGCTCGTGAAAGTGGACCGGGGGACAATGCTCGCGTCGATCGAAGCACGGGCGCCCTACCTCGACCGCGAGGTGATGGAGCTGGCGCTGCCGTCGCCCGCGGGGCTCAAGGTGCGGGGGTTCAGCACCAAGGCGATATTAAAGGAAGCGGCGCGCGGGCTCGTTCCGGACGCAGTGATCCGGCGCAGGAAGCGCGGGCTGTCGGTGCCCGTGGCGCGGTGGCTCAACACGGGACTGCGGTCGCTCGCCGATCGCTATCTCGCGGCACCTCGCCTGTTCCCGGACGCGCCGACGGCACATCTGCTCGCTGAGCACCGCACGGGCGCGCGCAACAACGCTCGCAAGCTATGGCCCATTCTTATGGCGGAGCTGTGGGCAGAGCGCTGGAACGTGGAGACGGCATGAACCGCACCGAAGCCCTGCAGTTGATGCACGAACACACCCAGTCCGCTTCGCTGCGCCAGCACATGCTGGCGGTCGAGGCGGCAATGCGCGCCTACGCCGAGCACTACGGCGAAGACCCGGAGACGTGGGGGATCGTGGGCCTGCTGCACGACTTCGACTACGAGAAGTTCCCGAATCACGAGCACTCGCCCACCGAGGGGCATCCCGCGTGGGGCGTGCGGCTGCTCCGGGATAAAGGCGTGCCCGAGCCCTTGTGCCGCGCCATACTCGGTCACGGGAGCTACACCGGTGTGCCGCGCGACACCAAAATGGCCCAGACGTTGTTCGCGGTGGACGAGCTGTGCGGCTTCCTGGTGGCGTGCGCGCTGGTACGCCCCTCCAAGAGCCTCGCGGACCTCGAGGTGTCATCGGTGAAGAAAAAGCTCAAGGACAAGGCGTTTGCACGCGGGGTGAACCGCGACGACGTGAATCAGGGCGCCGCGGAGATCGCCGTGCCGCTCGAGGAGCACGTCGCCTTCGTGATTCAGGCGCTCCGTCCCGCGGAGAGCGACCTCGGCCTCGGCCCGCAGGCGGCGGTGGGGTGAGCCTTCCTGCCGCAGCCGGGCCGGGCGCGCCCGACCCGCTCGCCCTCGCGATCGACCGGGCGGCAGGCGCGCGACCGATCGAGGGCAACCGCCTGGAGCTTCACCCCGACAGCCCGCGCGCGCTCGAGGCGATGCTCGCCGCGATCGTCGCCGCGCACCGCTGGGTGCACTTCGAGAACTACATCATCCGCGACGACGCGACGGGCCAGCGCTTCGCCGACGCGCTCGTCGAGCGGGCCCGTGCCGGCGTCGGCGTACGCGTCTTGTACGACGCCCTCGGCTCGTTCGGAACGTCCCGGCGCTACTGGCGGCGGCTCACCCAAGCCGGCGCCGAGGTGCGCGCTTTCCATCCGCTCCTCACGCGCCACCCGTTCGACTCCCTCTCCCGCGACCACCGCAAGCTGCTCGTCACCGACGGCAGCTGGGCGATGACCGGCGGGCTGTGCATCGGCGACGAGTGGGCGGGCGACGCCGCGCGCGGTCGGCGGCCATGGCGCGACACCATGGTGGCCGTCACCGGACCAGCTGCCGCGGCGCTCGACGATGCGTTCGCCCGCATCTGGCGGCGTGCCGGCGAGCCGCTCCCGCCCGACGAGCTGGAAGCCGATCCCGCGGAATGCGGGTCCTCGACGGCGCGCGTGGTGTCGGGCGTCCCCGGCCGGGCGCGCATGTACCGCGCCGTCCAGCTCCTGGCCGCGAGCGCGACGGACCGACTGTGGATCACCGATGCGTACCTGATCGCGCCGCCGCCCCTGTACGCCAGTTTGCTCGACGCCGCCCGGGCCGGCGTGGACGTGCGCCTGCTGGTCCCAGGGACGAGCGATCTCCCGGTCCTGCGGGATTCCACCCGGATCGGCTACCGCGACCTGCTCCGCGCGGGCGCCCGCATCTTCGAGTGGCAGGGGCCCATGCTGCACGCCAAGACCCTGTTGGTCGATCACCGCTGGGCGCGCGTCGGCTCGAGCAACCTCAACGTCTCGAGCTTACTCGGGAACTACGAGCTGGATCTGTTCGCCGAATGCAATCACCTTGCCGCCCAGCTGGCGCAGCAGTTCCTGCGCGACCTCGCGTCCAGCCGCGAGATCGTGCTGCAGGCCCGTCGGCGCTTCCTCCCTGCCCGGCTCGTGGGCGCGCCCGCCACCGCCGCGTCGCCCGTTCCCGAGCAACCCCACAAGCGCTCGAGGTACGAGCTCGGGGCCGTGGCCGTGGTCACGCTGCGGCGCGTGGCGGGCGGGCTGCGTCGCGCGATCACCTCGGCGGCGACCCTGTTGTTTGCCGGCGTCGGGGTGCTGCTAGTGGTGTTTCCGCGCGTGATGGCGATGGCGCTGGCCGCGGGGGCGTTCTCACTGGCTCTAGCCTTCGGTCTCTACACCTTCGAGCGGCGCCGAACGCGGGAGGCGGGCGATGGCTGATCCCCAACCCCCGCCGCAAGCCGCGCGTATAGCTCAGCAGGACGAGGCCGATCTGGTCGCCCGGGCGGTATCCGGCGAGCGGGAGGCCTTCGGCGTCCTGGTGGAGCGCTATGCCGGCGTGGCACGCCGGGTGGCACGCGCGGTGCTGGGCAATCCCGAGGACGCGGACGACGCCGCGCAGGATGCTATGCTGTCGGCGCTGGTGAAGCTCCAGCAGTACGACCCGCGGCGCCCGTTCGGCCCCTGGTTGCTGCGGATCGTCGCCAACGCCGCGACGGACCGGCGGCGACGCCGGTCGGTGCGCCGGGTCGAGCCCCTGGACGTCGGGCTCACGGCCGGTGGACCGCGGCCCGACACGACTGCCGAGCGGCGGGCCCTGAACGAGCGGCTGCGAGAGGCGCTGGCCGAGCTGCCCGAGCGGCGCCGCATGGCGGTCGTCCTGTTCGACGTCGAAGGCTATACGCACGGTGAGATCGCCGCGGTCCTCGGGATCCCCGAAGGAACGGTGCGATCGGAGGTGTTTCACGCGAGGCGCCGCTTACGGGTGCTGCTCGCGGACTGGAAGGAGGAATAATGAAGGATCCACTGCCGTTCGATCATCGGCCCGATGCGGTGCTCGGGAAGGCGCTGCGAGAGGCACTCGACCCCGGCGACGCGCCGGCCTTCATCGCGCGCGTGCTGGCGCGCGCCGAGCACGTTCGCGTGGCATCGTGGGACGCCGTGCTCGCCCGGTGGGCGCGGGCCGGCGTGGCGGCCGCCCTCTTCATCGCGCTGGCCGGCGGCTACTTCGTGGGCCGCGCGGCGGCGTCCCCCGCTGCAATTCGCCCGACGGTCTCGGACGTCCTGATCGCGCCGCCGGCGCACCCGGGGGAGGTCGAGGTCGTCCTCGCTTCCGTGATCGGCAACAACTAGCAAGGGAAAGGACCGTCATGTTGAACCGCTCCACAATCTGGGCCGTGGTGTTCCTCGTCGCGACGTTCGCGGCAGGGATCGCCGTCGGGGCCGGCGGCCGGGCGCTCTGGGTGCGCCACGCGTCTGCGGCGTCGCCCGATCGCGAGCGCGGCCTCGATCGGATGATGGACGAGCTGAACGAGGAGTTGCGGCTCGACCCCGTGCAGCGCGATTCGGTGCGGGCGATCGTGCGGCGCCACCGGACTCGGATGACCGCGGTGTGGGAGACGGTGCGCCCACGCTTCGACTCGATGCGGGCGGAGATGGACTCGGAGGTCGCCCGCCAGCTCACGCCCGATCAACAGGCCAAGTACCGCGACCATGTGGCCCGGTACCGGCATCAAAGGGATCAAGAGAAAGCCGACACGGGGTCGGGGGGACGGAGGGGAGGACGGAGGCAATGAGGGCCGGGCGAAGGGGAGTGTTCGCGGGAATCGTGTCGGCGCTCGTCTCGAGCGGTGTCGCGGCGCAACAGCAGCCGGCCCCCGCGCGGGCGGCACGGCTCCAGGTGTCGCTGGCCGAAGCGGTGCGGCGCGCGCTCGACGTGCAGCCGGCCATGGTCCAGGCGCGGGGCGACGCGCGCAACGCGGGCGCGAACAGGCGGTCCGCCTGGGGCGCCTTCCTGCCGACCGTGAGCACCAGTGCCTCGGCGTCGCGTAGCAACCAGGACCGCTTCGATCCTAACAGCACCACGCGCCTGCCACCCGGCTACGCGTACTCGGGCGGCCTGTTCGCTTCGCTCCAGCTGTTCGACGGGTTCCAGCGGTTCGCCAACCTGCGTGCGACCGCGGCAACCGAGGACGCCGCCAGCGCGGGGCTCATAAACCAGCGGTACCAGACGACGCTCACGACCCAGCAAGCGTTCTTCACCGCCCTCGCCGATGGAGAGTTCGTTCGCGTCGCCGAAGCGCAGCTGCAGCGCGCCAAGCAGGAGCTGCAGATCGCGGTGAACAAGTTCCAGGCCGGAGCCGCCACCCGCTCCGATACGCTCACGGCAACCGTGGATCTCGGCAACGCCCGGCTTGCGCTGCTTCAGGCGCAGGCCAATCTGGCCACGGCGCAGGCCAGCCTCGGTCGCCAGATCGGAATCGATCAGCCGGTGGAGGCGGCCCCCGACTCGACGTTTCCGGAGCTTCCCGACACGACCGCCTTGCGCTCGTCGGCGGTCGCCACCGCACCGCTCGTGAGCCAGGCGGACGCCCAGGCCCGCGCGGCGCGCGCCCAGACGTGGAGCGCCCGTTCCCTATACTGGCCCACGTTGAGCCTCTCCTATAACAACAGCCGGACCGGCGTCAGCTCGCCCAATCTCCCGCTGTTCAATGGGTACCCCGAGACATCCGTGTGGCGCTTTTCGGTTCAGTGGACGCTGTTCAACGGATTCGGACGTGAGCAGAACCAGGTGGCGGCCAGCGTGTCGCGTGACGTCGCGGAAGCCCAAGCTGCCGACGCCCGCCGACTGGTCAGCGCACAGCTCACCCAGCAGCTCGCGGCGTTGTTCACCGCGTACACGCAAAGCAGCATCACCCAGGCGAACGTGGCCGCCGCCACCGAAGCGCTGCGTGTGCAGCAAGAGCGCTACCGGCTCGGCGCGAGCACCCTGCTCGACCTGCTGACCGCCCAGGCCAACATGACGCAGGCCGACGTGAACCAGGTCCAGGCACGCTACAACTACCTGATTGGCCGCGCCCAAGTCGAGGCGCTCGTGGGGCATCCCCTGTGACCAGCGTCCAGCCGACCGCGTTCCGCACCGGCGACACGCCGCTGCCCGATACCGTCATCCTCACACACAAGCTGACGCGCGACTACGACATGGGCGGCGAGGTGGTGCACGCGCTGCGCGGCGTCGAGATCCAGATGCAGCGCAACGAGTTCGTGGCCGTCATGGGCCCTTCGGGTTCTGGGAAATCGACGCTCATGAACCTCATCGGCTGCCTCGACACGCCGACGGGGGGCGAATACTGGCTCAACGGTCAGCAGGTGAGCGATTTGTCCGACGATGAATTGGCGCGGATCCGCAACAAGGAGATCGGGTTCGTGTTCCAGACCTTCAACCTGCTGCCGCGCGCCAGTGCCCTCCACAACGTCGAGCTGCCGCTGATTTACGCGGGCGTGGCCGCGAAGGAGCGCCGTGCCCAGGCGGCCCGGGCGCTCGAGCACGTCGGGCTCGCCGACCGGATGTCGCATCGGCCGAACGAGCTGTCGGGCGGACAGCGCCAGCGGGTGGCGATCGCCCGCGCGCTGGTGAACCAACCCTCGATCCTGTTGGCGGACGAGCCGACCGGCAATCTCGACTCCGCTACCGGCGAGGAGATCATGCGGCTGTTCCGTGAGCTGCACGACACCGGCCAAACCATCGTGCTGGTCACGCACGAAGCCGACATTGCGGCGCACGCCGCCCGCCAGATCCACCTGCGGGATGGGCTCGTCGAGCGCGACGTGCAGACGAAAGGCAAACCGTGAAGCGATTCCTGGCCCTGCTGCTCGGCCTCGCCGCCTGCCACAAGGCGCAGTCGGCACCGCTGTACGAGAAAGTTCCCGTGGCGCACCGCGACATCGTGGTCTCGGCGTCCGCCTCAGGCGCGATCCAGCCGATCCTCACCCTGAGCGTGAAGTCCAAGGCCTCGGGCGAGATTCTCGACATGCCGGTGCAGACCGGCGACGACGTCAAGAAGGGACAACTGCTCGCGAAGATCGACCCGCGTATCCCGCGGAACGACCTCACGCAGGCCGAGGCGAGCCTCGCGGTCGCCAAGGCCCAGCTCGACAACGCCACCGCGCAGCTCAAACGCAGTGAGGCCCTGTACCAGAGCAAGTCCATCGCCGAAACCGACTACGAGGCCGCGAAGCTGAGCTACGCTACCGCGCAGTCGGCCGTGGTCAACGCCGAGGCGAGTCTGCAGACGGCGAAAGACGCGATGGAGGATACGCAAGTCCGCGCGCCGAACGCCGGTACCGTGCTCGAGCTCGATGCCGTTCTCGGCACTGTGATCTCGAGCCCCACGCGCGACGTGGGTGGCGGCACCGTGATCCTCAAGATGGCGAACCTCGACACCGTGCAGGTCCAGGCGTTGGTGGACGAAACCGACGTCGGCAAGGTGCAGCCCGGGATGCCGGTGACGATCACAGTGGACGCGTTTCCCAATCGCCCATTCGACGGCAGCGTCCTGAAAATCGAGCCGCAGGCGCAGGTCAATCAGAACGTCACGATGTTCCCCGTCATCGTCTACATTGTGAATCCGAGCCACCAGCTCAAACCGGGGATGAACAGCGAAGTCGAGATCCACATCGGCAACCGGCAGAACGTGCTGGCCGTGCCGAACGCCGCGCTGCGCACGCCGCGAGACGTCGCGTCCGCGGCGCAGGTCCTGGGACTCGACCTGCAGACCGTGCAGCAGCAGCTGGCGCAGGCCGAGACGCCGCCCTCCCCCGCGCGAGACTCGGCGGACGCCGGCAAGCTGCACGCGGCCGAAGCGACCAAGCCGGGAGCGCTGGCGACCTTCACGACGCCCAGCGGGCGGACCATCACCTTGCCGCCCGGGGTCACGCCGGAGCAAGTGCAGGCCGCGTTCGCCAAGCGCATGAGCGGCGCCGAGCTGTCGCCCGCGGAGCAGGCGCTGCTGACGCAGCTGCGCAGCCAGTTCCAGGGCGGAGGAGGGGCGGGAGGGAGCCGCCTGGGACGCGTGGCCAACCAGGGCGAGGGCGCGAGCTACATCGTGTTCGTGCTGCGGGGCGGGAAAATCACGGCCGTGCCGATCCGCACGGGGCTGACCGATCAGGATTACATCGAGGTCGCCCGCGGGCTCACGCAGCAGGATACCGTGCTGGTGCTGCCGAGCGCGTCGCTGGTGCAGTCGCAGCAGCAGTTCCGCCAGCGCTTCCAGAATGTGACGGGCGGCGGCTTGCCGGGCGTGCGGCAGCAGCAGGCGCAGCCCGCGACCCCGCGGTAGCGATGCTCGTCGGCGAGATCATCCGGGTCGCGCTCGAAGCGCTGCGGGCCAACAAGCTCCGCTCGCTCCTCACCATGCTGGGCATCATCATCGGCGTGGGCGCGGTGATCACGATGATCGCGCTGGGCTCCGGGGCGCAGAAGTCGGTGCAGGACCGGATTCAGGCGCTCGGTCCCACCTTGCTCAGCGTCTATCCCGGCCAGAGCTTCATGCGCGGCGTCGCGAGCGACCAGCGGGTGAGCCTCACGATGGACGATGACACGGCGCTCGCGAACAACGCCCGTTTCGTGACCGCCGTGGTACCGGAGCTGAGCCGCAGCCTCCAGGTTAAGAAGGGCAACTTGAACATCAACGTGAACGTCGTCGGCACGACGCCATCGTACGTGCCGGTGCGCAGCTACACGCTCACCGCGGGTCGTACGTTCACCGCAGGGGACGACGCGGCGCGACGCCGTTACGCGGTACTCGGCTCCGCCATCCCCGACATGCTGAACGCGAACCGGGACGCCATCGTCGGCCAAGAGATCATGATCCGCGGGATCTCGTTCGAGGTCATCGGTGTGCTGTCGGAGAAGGGGTCGCAGGGGTCGTTCTTCAACCCCGACGAGCAGATTCTCATTCCCCTCGAGACGGCCCGGTACCGGGTGATGGGCACCGACCGGCTGCGCGCGATCACGGTACAGGCCGCCGACCTGAACTCGATGAACCTGGCGACCCTCGAGATCGAGCGGGTCATGCGGCGCCAGCACAAGATCCGCCCCGGCCAGGACAACGACTTCCAGATCCGCAATCAGACCGACATCCTGAGCACGCTGCAGCAGACGACCGAGACCTTCAAGTACCTGCTCGCGGGCATCGCCGCCGTGAGCCTGCTGGTCGGCGGCATCGGGATCATGAATATCATGCTTGTGTCGGTCACCGAGCGCACCCGCGAGATCGGCGTGCGCAAGGCACTCGGGGCCACGCAGATCAACATCATGATTCAGTTTCTGGTCGAGGCACTGGTGCTGTGCCTCGTGGGCGGTCTGATCGGCGTGGTGCTCGGCTCACTCGGCGCGGTGGTCCTGTCCAAGCTGGCGCACTGGAACACCCTCATTTCGCCGCTGGCGATCCTCCTGGCGTTCGTGTTCAGCGCCGCGGTCGGGTTGTTCTTCGGCATCTGGCCGGCACGGCGCGCGGCCGCCCTCGATCCGATAGTCGCCCTGCGTTACGAATAGTCGGTTACAGCCTGTTGTGCGTAGTGCGTGGTACGTGGTTGCTGACGGTTCGTAGGTCGCCTGCCGCATCGCTAATACCGCAATATCCGGATAGTACCACGCACCACGCACTACGCATATTTTCTTCCCATGTTCGCCCTGCTTTTGGTCCTCCAGGGCGCCGCGGACGGCGGCGCGACCTACAGCGGTCTGACCAAACAGCTCGACGTGCACATCCCGCGCTTCGAGGCGCAGGTGAAAATCGACGGCGTGCTCGACGAGCCCGTGTGGAATCGGGCGGCGATGCTGACGGGCTTCTCGCAGTACCGGCCGGTGGACGGCCGTCCCGCCGAGGATTCGACCGCGGTGCTGGTGTGGTACGCCCCGGACGCGATCTATTTCGGAATCCGCGCGTTCGAACGCCACGGCGCCGTGGTGCGGGCCACGCTGGCCGATCGCGACAACATCGACTCGGACGACAACGTCGCCATCCTGCTCGACACCTACCTCGACCACCGTCGCGCCACCATGTTCGCGGTCAATCCGCTCGGCGTGCAGCAGGATGGCGTGTGGAGCGACGGCGTGGCCGCGGGCGCCGCGGGAGGCCCCAGCGCCGGCGGCAGGTTCGACGCGACGATCGACTTGAACCCCGACTACGTCTACGAGTCCCGCGGCCGCGTGACCGACCGGGGCTACGAAGTCGAGGTGCGGATCCCGTTCAAGAGTCTACGCTATCAGAGCGGCGATCCCCAGGATTGGGGCATCCAGATCGTGCGGGCGGTGCAACACTCCGGCTACGAAGAGACCTGGACCCCCGCGGTCCGCGCCAGCGCGAGCTTTCTCATTCAGGCGGGTCGCCTGGTGGGCCTGACCGCGCTGCGGCGCGGCCTGGTGCTCGATCTGACCCCCGAATTCACCACCAAGGTGGACGGCGCTCCCACGACGCCGGGCTACGACTATCGCGGCACGCCCGAACTCGCGGGCAACGTGCGCTGGGGCGTGACGCAGAATCTCGGGGCGACCGCCACCGCCCACCCGGACTTCTCGCAGGTCGAGGCCGACATCGGCCAGGTGACGCTCAACCAACGGTTCGCGCTGTTCTATCCCGAGAAGCGGCCGTTCTTTCTCGAAGGGCTCGAGCAGTTCGACACGCCCAACAGCCTCATTTACACCCGGCGCATCGCGCAGCCGGTGTTCGGCGCGAAGCTCGCCGGCAAGGTCGGCGGCCTGGGAGTCGCCTATCTCGGCGCCGTGGACAACAGCGACCAGTCGGCCACTGGCGCGCACCCGATTTACAACATGCTGCGCCTGCGGCGCGACCTCGGGCCGACGTCCACGCTGGGCATGGCCTACACCGACCGGATCGACGGCGACGACTACAACCGCGTGCTGGGCGTCGACGCGCACGTCGTGTGGCGCAAGGTCTGGTTCTCGGAAGTGCAGGTCGCCGGGTCGTGGACGCGGGGACAGGGCGCTGCCCGCGCGGGCAAGCTGTGGACCGTCACCTTCGGCGACCGCACCGGCCGCGCGTACGGTAACCACTACGAGCTGCTCGGCATCCAGAAGAGCTTCCAGGATACGAGCGGGTTCGTGAATCGCACGGACTTCGTGGCCGGCCGGACCTTCAACCGGTTCAGCTGGTACGGCCGCCCGGGCGCGCTGGTCGAACAGTTCACGGCCATCGTCGGATTCGCGCCGATCTGGCGCTACCGCGACTTCGGCCGTCTGAACCGGACCATCGAGGACACGCTGCAGACCTTCTGGATCGCGACCCTGCGGGGCGGGTGGCAGTCCCAGGTCACGCTCAGCCTCAACCACTTCGGGTTCGACGGCGCGGACTACTCGGGCTACACCGTGGGTACCACGCCGTTCGTCGTGCCGCACGACCTGTATCACCTCCCCGGCGCCGCGTTCATTTTGAACGCACCGAACCGCGCCGTGTCGGGCAGCGTGGTGCTGGGCTATTCGGCCGTGGCCATCTTCCCCGAGGCGTCCGAGGGCCACCAGGTCGCGTTGACCACGGTCGCCGCCCTGCGACCCACGCCGGCGCTGCGCCTCGAGGCGCGCTGGGTGCACCAGCGCCTCACCCGCGCGCGCGACGGGAGCCGGTTCTCGACCGCGAACATCCCCCGGCTCAAGCTCGAGTACCAGCTGACGCGCGCGATCTTCGTGCGCTACATCGGGCAGTACTTCGCGGAGGACCAGGCCGCGCTGCTCGACCCGCGCACGGGGCAGCCACTGCTCGTCAACGGCGACACCGCGCGCGCCATCGTGACCAACGACTTCCGGAACGACCTGTTGTTTTCCTACAAGCCGACGCCCGGGACCGTCGTGTTCCTGGGCTACGGCGCGTCGCTCACCGAAGCGGACGCCTTCCGGTTCCGGAACCTGAGCCGCGCTTCGGACGGGTTTTTCCTCAAGCTGAGCTACCTGTTCCGCATGTAGCCCCTCTACCCCTCCCCTCCGCTCCGGGCCATTTTCTCCTCCATGCCCGATGCGGCCGACCTGACCCAGCAGCTCGCCGACGAAGATAGCGCCAAACAGCGCCGCTACGTGCTCGCGAATACCCGCGTGCGCTGGCGCTTCGTCGCCTTGGGAGCGGCGCTGCTCGCGATCCTCCGCCTCGCGCGGGTGACAGCCGTTTCGTGGCTCTTTGTCCTGGGCTTCGCGGGCGTGTTCGCCGGCATCGGCTACGCAATGGCCCGACTGGTGCGCGGCGGGGAATTCCGCGCCTGGTACGCGCAGGCCGACATCGCGGTGAGTGCCGCGATGATCTCCGCGATCCTGTATGCGGTGGGACCGAGCGGACACCTGCTGTACATCGTGTACCTGATCGCGCCCCTCCAGGTGGCGCTGTACCTGGGCCAGACCGAGGCCTGGCAGGCCCTGCTCGTGAATCTCACCGGCTTCGGGCTCGCCACCGCCGTCCGGGTCAGCCAGGGCACGCCAGGCTGGACCTGGAGTGCGTTCACGCAGGAGACGCTGGTTCTGGGGTTCGTGAGCGCGGCGCTGGTGCCGACGTTGGGGAGGTTCGTCACCCGGCTGCAGACTGCCAGAGGCACGCTGGCGCAAGTAGAGGGCGGCGACCTCACGGTGCAGGTGCAGGACGACGAGCTGGACGAGCTGGGCTACCTCGGCGCGAGCGTGAACCGCACGACCGGCGCGATCGCCGGGGTGGTGCGACAGGTTCAGAGCCAGTCTCACGACCTCGCTGCCATGGCCCAGCAGCTCGCCGCGTCCGCCCAGGAGCTGCAGGCCGCGTCCCACGAAATCTCCAAAGAAGCGGAACGGCTTACAGAAGGCACGTCGCGCCAGCGGCAGCTCATTGGGCACGGGCGCGACGACTCGGAGGCCGCGGCCGACGTCGCGGCGCAGCTGCACGCGCGGGCGCAAGAGGCCGAGCGCCAGATCGCCGGCGTGGCGCAGCAGGCGCAGCGCCATGGCCAGGAGATCGCGCGGGCGAGCGAGCTGCTGGTGACCCTCGTCGACCACCTCGACCAGGTGTCCCGCGCCGCCGGCACCCTGGAGCTGGGCTCGCGCGAGATCGGCAAGCTGGTGGATGCGATCACGCGCATCGCCAGTCAGACCGAGCTGCTCGCCCTGAACGCGGCGATCGAGGCGGCGCGCGCGGGCCAGCACGGCCTGGGATTCCGAGTGGTGGCCGACGAAGTGCGCAAGCTGGCCGAGCAGAGCGCCCGCTCGGCGGAAGAAGTGCGGGCCCGCGTGCGCCAGACGCAGGACCAGATCGGGCACGTGATCGCGGCGATGGACG
>DATNOH010000247.1:0-12779 GCA_035601435.1 Gemmatimonadales bacterium
CATCGAGCGGGAAACCCGCGACGGCGCGCGCTTGGCGCTCAATCTCTGCATCTCCTACTCGTCGCGCGGCGAGCTGGCCCGGGCGGCGCGCCTCCTCGCCGAGGAGGTGCTCAAGGGCGTCAAGCGACTCGAAGACATCGACGAAGACGCCATCCGCGCCAAGCTGTACACCGCGCCGTGGAGCGATCCGGACCTGCTGATCCGGACGTCGGGTGAATGCCGGCTCTCCAATTTCCTGTTGTGGCAGCTCGCATACACCGAGCTCTACATCACCCCGGTCCTCTGGCCTGACATCACGCGGCGCGACCTGTTCGAGGCGATCCTGGACTACCAAGGGCGGGAGCGGCGATTCGGCCGCGTCACTGCCTGACATGTCTCGCAACCTGCTGGTGCGCATCGCGGTCGCGGTCCCGGCCATCGCCGGGGCCATGGGCGCGCTGTGGGTGGGCGGCTGGGTGCTCGCCGCCGTGCTGGCGGTGCTCGGCGTCCTGGGCACCCGGGAATTGTACGACTTCGCCAGGAAGCAGGGCGTCGAGCCCCTGGAATGGGTGGGATTCGTCGCCGCGGCAGCCTTCCCACTTGCGACCTACTGGGCGAAGAACTACGCCGACTGGGAGCCCGTGGTGTACGGCGGCGCGGTCTGGCTGCTCGTGGCGCTGGTCGTGGCCGCCACCCGCGGGCCCGAGCGCCACCCCCTCAATGCGCTCGCCGTCACGACATTCGGGCCGCTGTACGTTTCGGCGCTGCTCTCCTTTCTCGTGGCGATCCGCCACGGACCCCACGCCGACGCGCACCCGCGTGGCTCGTTCGCCCTCGCCGTCATGCCGTTGGTGGTCACCTGGGTGTGTGACACGTGCGCCATGGCGGCGGGCGCGCTGCTCGGCGGGCCGAAGCTCGCTCCCGTGCTCTCGCCCCGAAAGACATGGGCGGGTGCCATCGGAGGGGTCGTCGGTGGCCTGGTAACGGCCCTCGTGTACGGTCCCCTGGTGCTCGACCGCGTCGCCATGCACCTGGCCGTCTGGCAGCTTATGACCGTCGGCTTGGTGCTGGCGGTGGCGGCGCAGGTCGGCGACGTCGCCGAGTCGCTGTTCAAGCGGGAGGTCGGCGTCAAGGATTCGTCGTCCCTCATCCCGGGGCACGGGGGCGTGCTCGATCGGCTCGATTCGGTGTACTTCGTGGCGCCGGTCGCGGCGGGGCTGTTCCGGTTGTTCGGTCTCGCATGACCATCGGCGTCGCGATCCTCGGATCCACCGGATCGATCGGCTGCTCGGCGCTCCAGGTCTTGGCGCGCCAGCGGGAGCGGTTCCGGGTCGCCGCCCTCACGGCCCATTCGAACGCCGAGCTGCTCGAGCGACAAGCGGCGGAGTGGAAGCCTGCGTATGTCGGAATCGTGAACGGCGGGGTGCGGGATGCGGGAAGCGGGATGCGCAACGGCGCCGCCTGCCTCGTAGAGGCCGCGACCCGGCCCGACGTCGACATCGTGGTGAACGGAATCGTGGGCGCCGCCGGGCTCGAGGCCACCCTCGCCGCGCTGGCTGCGGGGAAGCGGGTGGCGCTCGCCAACAAAGAGACGCTGGTGATGGCGGGCGAGCTCGTCACCCGCACGGCGCGGGAAGGCGGCGGAGAGATCGTGCCGGTCGACTCGGAGCACAGCGCGGTGCTGCAGTGCATCACCGGGCGGCGCACGGGGGAGCTGGCCCGGCTCATCCTCACGGCGTCGGGCGGTCCGTTCCGCACCTGGAGCTCGGAGCGCGTGGCGGGCGCCACCGTGGACGAGGCGCTACGCCACCCGACCTGGAAAATGGGGAAGAAGATCACCGTCGACTCCGCCAGCCTCGTGAACAAGGCGCTCGAGGTGATCGAGGCGCATTTCCTGTTCGGGCTGCCGTACGAGAGCGTGGACGTCGTGGTGCACCCGCAGTCGGTGGTGCATGCGTTCGTCGAGTTCGTGGACGGGTCGGTGCTCGCCCAGGTCGGGTTTCCCACGATGGAGCTGCCGATCCTGTACGCCCTCACCCATCCCGACCGAGTGCCGGACCAGGGTGCGCGCCGCTTCGATCCGGTGGCGGCGGGGACTCTTACGTTCGAGCCGGTGCGCGCCGAGCTCTACCCGGCGTACGGGCTGGGACGCGCCGCCGCCGCGGCCGGCGGGACGGCGCCCACGGCCTTCAACGCCGCGAACGAGGTGGCCGTGGAGCTGTTCCTCGGGGGGAAAATCCGCTTCGGCAGAATCGCGGAGACCATCGGGCACGTGCTCGATGCGCACCAGGTTCGCGACGCCGCGACGCTCGAGGCGGTGCTCGCCGCTGATGGGGATGCGCGGCACCTGGCACGGGAGGCGGCGTGCTCCTGACTCTCGCCGCCCTCGCGGTGGTCCTTGGTCCCCTGATCTTCGTACACGAAATGGGCCACTTCCTCGCGGCGAAGGCCGTGGGGATTCAGGTGCTGCGATTCTCGATCGGGTTCGGGCGTCCCATTCTCAGCTGGCGGCGCGGCGAGACCGAATACTGGCTCTCCTGGCTACCGCTCGGCGGCTACGTGAAGATGGCGGGCCTCGAAGACGAAGGTGTGGCCGGAGGGGTCGAGGGCGGGAAGTCCGACGTCCCGGTCGATCCTGCGCGGGCGTTCGACCGCCAGCCCGTGTGGAAGCGGATCATCGTCATCCTCGCCGGCGTCACGATGAACGTGGTGTTCGCGTTCTTCATCTACACGGGCCTGGCGGCGACGGCAGGCACGCCCGAGCTCGCGAGCACGGAGCTCGACTCGGTCGCGGCCGACGCGCTGCCGCCCGGGGCGAAGGCCCTCGCGAGCCTCAAGTCCGGCGACCGCATCGTGCGCGTGAACGGCGATACAATCCGCTCGTGGAATGCGCTGCTCGACCACATCCTGACGGGCCCCACGACGCTGCGGTTCGAAGTCGCGGGCCGGCCCGAGCCCATCGTCGTGCAACTGCCCGACAGCGCAATAGCCATGCGGCAGGCGCTGGCCCAAGCACTGACCCGGCTCGATCCGCCGCGGCTCGGTATTGTAGAGCCGGGCCGACCGGCGATCCGTGCGGGGCTCAAGCCGGGAGACCTTTTGGTGCGGGCCAACGGCGATACGTTGCGGTCTTGGAGCGAAGTGCTGCACATGGTGTGGAACAACCCCGGCAAGCCGGTGAAGTTCGACGTGTTGCGTGATGGACAGGTCGTGTCGGTGACCGTGGTTCCCGAGAGTAAGGTCGAGACGGACAGCGCGTCGCCCCGACCCCACGTGTACGGGGCCATCGGCGCCGCACCGAACCCGCCCACGATTCACGTGCGGGAGCCGCTCGGGCGCGCGATCGTTTCCGGCTTCCAGGAGACCTGGGGTCGGACCCAGGTGGTCCTCGGATTCCTCAAAGGCCTCGTGCTGCGCGAGACCTCGTTCCGCGAGGTTGGGGGCATCATCACCGTCGGCCAGATCTCGGGGCAGGTCGCGCGCCTGGGCCTCGATTGGCTGCTCACCTTCGTAGCGTTCTTTTCGATCAACCTGGCGGTTCTGAATCTGCTGCCGATTCCCATCCTCGACGGCGGGCAGCTCGTGTTCCTCATCGCCGAGGCGGTGCGAGGACGGCCGTTGTCGCGCGAGCTGCGAACCCGGCTCAGCAATGTGGGGTTCTTCCTGCTGATCGCCCTCATGATTCTCGCGCTCACCAACGATGCCCTCCGCATCCTCCCCCGTTAAGGACGCGCTCGAGGGCTACATCGCGGGCCGCGTCAAGGCGGAGCGGCTGGTGATCGCGGTATCGGCGGCGTACTACCGGGAGGCGCCAAACGGGAAGCGACAAATGCTGCAGCCCTTGATCGATGTGATCGACCGGGCGTCTCCCGGGATCGTCGAGCTGGGGACGGTTCAGGGCGGCTCGGGTTTCGCAATCAGTCTCGCGGAGCGACCCTTCCCCAAGGAACACGAAGCGGAGTTGCGGCGGGCAGCGGAGGCGGTGCTGGGCCGGGAAGAGGCCCTGGCAGAGGCCGGGAGAATGGCCCGGAGAGAGGCCGGGGAAGGGGGGACGGCACAGCAGGGTATCGTAGCACGCCTCGTGGCCGCCGTGCGCCGCCTGTTCAACCCCTCAGCTTGACCACCACTCCCGCCACCGCGCCAGCAGCCCGGTCGGCAGCGTACCGTCCACGGCGGCAAGATCGAGGAGCAGGGCGCCCGCATCGCGATAGCGATCGTCGGGATGCTTCGCGAGACATTTCATCACGACCCGCTGGAACCGCTTGGACAGCTGAGGCCGCCGCTTTCGCAGCGAAGGCGGAGCCGCCTCCACGTGCATCCGCGCCAGCTCGAACCAGTCGGTGGAGACGAAGGGGACCTCGCCGATCGCCGCCTTGAAGAGCGTCACGCCCAGGGCGTAGAAATCGAGACGGGCGTCGAGCGGTCGTCCCTGCGCCTGCTCGGGCGACAGGTACTGCGGCGTTCCGATCGTCATGTTCACGCCGGTGGAGGCGACGTAGCCCGAGACCGCGCGCGCGATGCCGAAGTCCGAGAGGACGGCGCGGCCGTCCGAGTGGAGCAGGATGTTGTCGGGCTTCAGGTCGCGATGCATCACGCCCTGGGCGTGCGCGAACTGGAGCGCCCGGGCCACGTCGCGCGCGACGCGTACGATATCGACCTCCGGCAGCGGGCCTTCCCGCTCGAGCCGCGCGGCGAGCGAGTCGGAGCACAGGTCCATTGCGAAGTAGACGTAGCCCCCGGAGCGCGCCACGAAGCGGATGCGAATGATGTTCGGGTGCTGGAGCTTCGCGGCGGTTTCGGCTTCGTTGCGGAACCGGCTCTCGAGGTTCGGGTCGCCGGCGTAGCGCGGCATGAGGATCTTGACGGCGACCGGGGTCCCGTCGAGCTCCCGTCCCGCGAACACCCAGGCGAAGCCGCCCTGGCCGAGGAAACGTTCGATGTCGTAGGGCCCGACCGTGCGACCGAGCAGGTCGCTGGGCGAGGGGGCGGGGAAGGAGGGCGTATGGGTCACGAGGGCTTTACAAACCCGGGTCGGCGGTCTAAGTTACTGCGCTCTCAACAATTAGGGAACTGGATCAGATGTACGACAAGACGACGCCGGTCAGGAAGTACGGGCGGCACGAAGGAGACACGGGGTCAACCCCGGTCCAGGTCGCGTTGCTCACCGAGCGGATCAACAGCCTCACCGATCACTTCCGGGTGCACGCCAAGGACTTTCACGGACAGCGCGGCCTCTTGCGGATGGTCTCACAGCGCCGCCGGCTGCTCGAGTACCTGAAGCGCGCCGACCTGGAGCGGTATCGGCAGCTCATCGAAGAGCTGGGTCTCCGCCATTAACACCGCTGGCGTCGCGTTGGGCGCCCCGGAAGAGCACCGGGGCGCCTCGCGCATTTCTTAGTGCTCTAGACAGGTAATCTGGTGAAACACGTAGAACGTAACTTCGCGGGCCGCGCTCTGAAACTCGAGGCGGGCCGCCTGGCCAAACAGGCCGCGGGCTCCTGCCTCCTGCAGTTCGGGGAGACGGTCGTACTCGCCACCGTGACTGTATCGGACAACGTCTCCACCCTCCCGTTCTTTCCCCTGACCGTCGAATACCGCGAGAAAGCCTACGCCGCCGGGAAGATCCCCGGTGGCTTCTTGAAGCGGGAAGGCCGGCCCTCGGACGACGAGATCCTCGCGGCCCGGGGGATCGACCGCTCGGTGCGGCCGCTGTTCCCGGAAGGGTTCAAGAACGAGGTGCAGGTGTTCGTGTACGTCCTCTCGGCGGATCAGGAGAACGACGCCGACGTCCTCGGTCTGACGGCGGCCTCGGCGGCACTGACCATGTCCAAAGTGCCATGGAACGGCCCGATCGCCGCCGTGCGCGTGGGACGGGTCGAGGGCGCCTGGATCTTGAATCCTACCTTCCAGCAGCTCGAGTTCTCGGACGTGGACATGGTCGTGTCCGGCTCGAAGGATTCGATCGTGATGGTGGAAGGCGGGGCGCTCGAGCTCACGGAGGCCGAGATCGTGAAGGCCCTCGAGGTGGCACACAAGGGCATCCGCGAGCTGCTGGACGCGGCCAACGAGCTGGTCGCCGACGTGCGGCAGCCCAAGATGGAATGGACCAAGGTCGAGCCCCCGGCCGAGCTGGTGACGCGGGTGAAGCAGCTGGCCGAAGCCAGGGTGTCCGAAGCGCTCAACCTGCCGGAGAAGTCCGAGCGAGCCCAGGCGCTCGCGGCCCTCAAGGCCACGGTGCAGCACGAGCTGGCGGCCGAGTTCCCCGAGAACGCGAAGGACGTCGCCAACGTGATCGAGGACATCGAGTATCACACGATGCGCAACCAGGTTCTGACCCGCGGCGAGCGGGTGGACGGGCGCGATCTCGACACGGTGCGGCCGATCAGCTGCGAGGTGGGGATGCTGCCGCGCACGCACGGCTCCGCGCTGTTCACGCGCGGCCAGACCCAGGCGCTGGTGTCGGTGACCCTTGGGACGACGCGGGACGAGCAGCGCATCGACTCGATCGACGTGGCGCAAGAGACCACCAAGTCGTTCATGCTGCACTACAACTTTCCCCCATTCTCGACCGGTGAAGTGAAGCCGATCCGCGGTACCTCGCGCCGCGAGGTCGGACACGGCGCGCTGGCCGAGCGCGCGCTGCAGGCACTGCTCCCGCCGTACGACCAATTCCCCTATACACTGCGCATCGTGTCCGACATCCTCGAGTCGAACGGCTCGTCGTCCATGGCCACGGTGTGCGGCGGCTCGCTGGCGTTGTTCGATGCCGGCGTCCCGATGACGGCCGCGTGCGCGGGCGTCGCGATGGGGCTCATCAAGGAAGCCGACCGGGTGGCGGTGCTCACCGACATCCTGGGAACCGAAGACGCCTTGGGCGACATGGACTTCAAGGTCGCGGGCACGCGCCAGGGCGTGACGTCGATTCAGATGGACATCAAGATCATGGGCCTCGACTTCAAGATCATGGCCGAGGCGCTCGAGAAGGCGAAGCGGGCGCGGCTGCACATCCTGGACATCATGGATCAGGTGATGGCGAAGCCGCGCTCCGAGCTGTCCAAGTACGCGCCGCGCATCATCACGATCCAGATCCGGCCGGACAAGATCGGCGACCTGATCGGCCCCAAAGGCAAGACCATCCGCGGCATTCAGGAGCAGACCGGCGCCGAGATCAACGTGGACGATACGGGCCTGGTCACCATTTCCGCGGTGGGCGAAGGCGGCGAGCGGGCGCGCGACATGGTGCAGGCACTGGTCCAGGAGCCCGAGGTGGGCAAGGTGTACGAGGGCGTCGTGAAGAGTACCACGGCGTTCGGCGCGTTCATCGAGATCCTGCCGGGGGTGGAGGGGCTGCTTCACATCTCCGAGCTGCAGCATGGCCGCACCGAGCGCACGGAGGACGTCGTGAAGAAGGGCGACCACGTGCGGGTGAAGCTGCTCGAAGTGGACGAGCGGGGACGCATGCGGCTCTCCCGCAAGGCGCTGATGGACAAGCCGGAGGCGGCACCGGCGCGCTCGCACTGATGGAGACCGTCCGGCTCGACCGGGAGATCTCCCAGACCACCGCGCCGAGCGGTGTGATCGTGTTGTCCGAGCGGGTGCCGAGCGTCCGCTCGGTGGCGGTGGGGATCTGGGTGCGGAGCGCGAGCGCCCACGAGCCCCGTCCCAAGATGGGCGTGTCCCACCTGCTCGAGCACATGGTATTCAAGGGCACCGAGCGCCGCACCGCGCAGCAGATCGCGGTGGCGCTCGAGGCACGGGGCGGATCGCTCGACGCCTACACGTCCCGTGACACCACGGCGTTTCAGGCCCGGGTGCTGGACAGCGACCTGCCGCAGGCGCTAGACGTGCTGACCGACCTGGTGCGACATCCGGTGCTGCGCGCGAGCGACCTGGAGCTCGAGCGCAACGTGGTCCTCGAAGAGATCAATACCGTCGAGGACACGCCGGACGATCAGGTGTTCGACCTCTCCTACCAAACGCTGTGGCCGGAGCATCCCTATGGGTACTCCATTCTGGGCACGCGGGACACGGTCGGCGCCATGTCAACAGGTGATCTGCAGCAGCTGCACGAGCGAGCCTACTTCCCCGCAAACTGTGTTATTGCCGCGGCCGGGAATCTCGACCATGCGCGGCTGCTGGAGGAGCTCGGGCGGCTCGATTGGTTCGATCGGGCAACGGGCAACGTGAAACGTGCAACGCCTTCGGTCGCTCCGATCCGTCCTGCCGTTCGAGGAGCGGAGGCCCGCCACGCCAAGGACACCGCGCAGACCCACATTGTATTCGCCACCGATTCGGTCCGTTACGCCGACCGGCGCAAGTACGCCCTGCTCGTGCTGGCGAACGTGTTCGGGGGCGGGATGTCGAGCCGTCTGTTCCAGCGCATCCGCGAAGAGCTGGGGCTGGCCTATGCGATTTATGCCTTCACGAGCTTCTACCGGGAGGTGGGCGTTACCGGCGTCTATGTCGGCACGCAGCCCAAGACCGCCGCGCAGGCAGCGGCGGCGATCCGTGAAGAGTACGCCAAGCTTGCGCGTACGGGCCTTACGGAGGAGGCGCTCGCCGAGGCGAAGCAGCAGACCCAGGGCCAGCTGATGCTGTCTCTGGAGAGTCCGTCCGCGCGGATGTATCGTTTGGCCGGTTTTTCGGTGCACGGCGAGCCGTATCAGAGCCTGGACCAGGTACTGGCGGCGGTGGCGGGGCTTACCGAAGAAGAGATGGCGGGCGTGGCGGCGGAGTACTTTGCGCCGGAGCGGCAGACGGTCGTATGGCTGGGCAAAGCCTGAGAAACGTAACGCAACGACGTAGCACGAAGACGTCACGCAAGAACGTCGTGGAGCGCGCATGATCGTTGGTGTCCCCAAAGAGATCAAGACTGCCGAACACCGCGTGGCGCTCGTGCCGGCGGGGGTCGAGTCGCTGGTGGGCGACGGCCACAGCGTGCTCGTGGAGCAGGGCGCCGGGGTCGGCTCGGGGTTCGCGGACGAGGCGTATCGCGCGGCGGGGGCGACGCTCGTGTCCAAGGCCGCGGACGTGTGGGCCAAGGCCGAGATGGTGGTCAAAGTGAAGGAGCCCATCGAGCGCGAGTGGCCGTGGATGCGGAAGGGCCAAGTCGTCTTCACCTATTTCCATTTCGCAGCCTCAGAGCCGCTCACGCGGGCGGTGATCAACTCGGGGATCGTGGCGATCGCCTACGAGACGGTGCAGCTCCCCTCGGGAGACCTCCCGTTGCTGACGCCGATGAGCGAGGTGGCGGGGCGGATGGCCGTCCAAGAGGGGGCGAAGTACCTCGAGAAGGTGTACGGCGGGAGCGGGATATTGCTCGGGGGCGTCCCCGGGGTATTGCCCGCGGAAGTCCTGATCATCGGCGGGGGCGTGGTGGGTGCCAACGCGGCGAAGATGGCGGCCGGCCTCGGCGCGCGCGTCACGCTGCTCGACCTGTCGCTCGATCGGCTGCGCTACCTGGCCGATGTACTCCCCTCAAATGTCGATCTGCTCTACTCCAACCGCTACAACCTGATCGAGCAGCTGCGTCGAGCCGATCTCGTCATTGGCGCGGTCCTGTTGCCGGGGGCCAAGGCGCCGAAGCTGGTGCGGCGCGACGACCTGAAGCTCATGAAACCCGGCTCCGTCATCGTGGACGTGGCGGTGGATCAGGGTGGCTGCATCGAGACGATCAAGCCCACGACGCACGAGAATCCCGTCTACGTCGTGGATGGGATCATTCATTATGCGGTCGCCAACATGCCGGGTGGGGTGCCGCGCACCTCCACGCTCGGGCTCACGAACGCGACCTTTCCTTACGCGAAGCGGCTGGCCCGGAACGGCTGGAAGAAGGCGTGCAAAGACGATCCGTCGCTGTGCCTCGGCCTCAACGTGGTCGAGGGCAAGGTGGTGTATCCCGCGGTCGCCGAGGCGTTCGGTCTCCCGTCGACCGATGCCACATCCCTCGTGTGAGAGGAGCGTCGCACCCATGCGAGTGACTCCCGCCGTGCTGTTGCTCTCGCTGGTCGCTGCAACCGCGGCCCAATCACAGGTCCGCAACTCCGAGCTCGGCTACACCCTCACCCTGCCGCAGGGCTTCACGGCGTTCCCCGAGGCGCGCTCTCAAAAGGACGTGGTGGACGGGTGGACCGAGGCAACACCGACATCGCTAGACGGCGCGCTGGTGATCCTGATCGCGCGCATGCACGGCATCTTGCCGCGGGAAGCGATGCGGCAGGAGGACGTGCCCGCGAACACGCGGGTCGTGAGCTTCAAATGGAAGAGCTTCGACGTCAGCGGCTTCAAGACGCAGACCTCGCAAGCGGGCAAGCCCGTGTTCGTCCTGGTCGCGCAGGTGCCGCTCCGCCCGGAGGCGGTGCAGCTGTCCGTGGCCGGCCCCGCGGATCAGCAGACGCGCGGGCAGGCCATCATGGAGGCGACGCTCGCGTCGCTCGAGGGCGAGACCAATTGGCTCACGTCGAGCGAGCGGGCGGGGCGCCTCGGCACGGCCGCCGCGTGGTGGATCGGCATCGCGGTAGCGGCGGTCCTGGTCCTCGCATGGCGCAAGCGGCGCGCCCGGTCCGCGTGACGGGAGGGACACGGCAATGACCGAGCGGAGGACACTGGCGATCCTGGTGGGCGGCGGGCCGGCACCGGGGATCAACAGTGTGATCGGTGCGGCCACGATCCGGGCCCGGTTGGAGGCGGTCGACGTGCTCGGGGTGCGCGACGGCTTCGAGTGGATCATGCAGGGCGACATCGATCACGTGACCTCCCTCGACATCGGCGAGGTGAGCCGGATCCACTTTCGCGGCGGCTCCTACATCGGGATCTCGCGCGCCAACCCCACCAAAGACCCGGCGCATCTCGACAACGCCGTGCTGGCGCTGTTGCGCCTCAACGTCTCACAGCTCATCACCATCGGCGGTGACGACACGGCCTATTCGGCCATGAAGCTGGAGGAGAAGGCGGCGGGGCGGCTCCAGGTGGTGCACGTGCCGAAGACCATCGACAACGATCTCGACCTGCCGCCTTCCGTGGACACCTTCGGCTTCCAGACGGCGCGTCACTACGGCGTAGAGATCGTGAAGAACCTGATGGTGGACGCCAAGACCACGTCGCGCTGGTACCTCGTCATCACGATGGGCCGCGGGGCCGGGCATCTGGCGGTGGGTATCGGCAAAGCGGCGGGCGCCACGCTTACGCTCATTCCAGAGGAGTTTCCCGGTCGGCGCATCCGTCTCAAATCGGTCGTAGACACGCTGGTGTGCGCGATCATCAAGCGGTTGTCCTACGGCCGGCTGGATGGCGTCGCTGTGGTGGCCGAGGGGCTCACGCTGGGCATCGATCCCGCGGAACTGGCGGGCGTCGAGGAGGTGGAGCGGGACACCCACGGCAACGTCCGCATCGCCGAGGTGAACATCGGCGAGATCCTCAAGGCGGCCGTGCAGAAGCGCCTCAAGGAGTTCGGGCTGAAGGCGACGATCGCGGCGAAGAACATCGGCTACGAGCTGCGCTGCGCGGACCCGATCCCGATGGACATGGAGTACACGCGCGATCTGGGCTACTGCGCCGCCAAGTACGTCCTGGGGGGCGGCAACGCGGCCATGATTTCGCTGCAGGCGGGGCGGTTCGTCCCGATCCCGTTTGCCTCCATGATCGATCCCGCCACCGGCCGGGCGCGCACGCGGCGGGTGGACATCACATCGACGCGGTACGCGATCGCGCGCCGCTACATGATCCGGCTGCGGCGCGACGATTTCGACGATCCGCACGAGCTGGCACGCTTCGCCGCGACCGCGCACGTGTCGGTGGAAGAGTTCCGCCGCCAGTTCACCTATCTGATCGAGGAGGAGCCGCCACCCCTCGTGATCGACCCGGTGGTGGAGCGTGATCCGGGGGCGCGCGTGTGACGCGGTCGACGGTGGTGCAGGTGCGCCGGCTGCCGCACCACGACGGGCTTCCCCTGCCGACGCGGCAGACGGCCGGATCCGCGGGGTATGACGTCCACAGCGCCGAGGCGGACTTTACACTGGCGCCGCTGGAGCGGCGGCTGGTGCGTACCGGGCTGGCGCTCGCGATCCCGGACGGCTACGAAGCGCAGGTGCGGCCCCGCTCGGGGCTCGCGTTGAAGTATGGCCTTACCTTACCCAATGCTCCCGCCACTATCGATTCGGATTATCGCGGTGAGCTGATGATCCCGATGATCAACCTCGGTACCGAGCCCGTGGGGGTAGCGCGAGGCACCCGCATCGCGCAGCTCGTGTTTCAGCGGGTCGAGGTGGTGGAGCTCGAGGAAGTAGCGGAGCTGCCGCCCAGCGCGCGGGGCGGGGGAGGGTTCGGGAGCACGGGGATGTAGGAGGGCGACGCGACGATGGCATCACCCATCCACTCGATCCTTCCGCGCGTTGGGCTCGCGATGGTCCCTCTTTCGCTGCTGGCGGCGATCGCCTATCTGTGGTTGGAGCGTCCGTACGAAGTCCCGACCGACCAGGACATCTTCACCGTCGTACAGGGCACCTGGGCCTGGACCACCGGCGACAGCAATTGTGCCAGCGATCCACACACGATCAAATTCACGCCCGACCACAAAGGCATGATCATCACGGCGGCTCGTCCCTATCGGCGGCCGGACGGCCGGTTCGATTCGGTCGCTGTTTACGACATCCGGGCACACACCCGCAGCTCGATTCGCGGCGCGATTCGCGGAGAGACCCGCATGACCGAAGACGGCTATCCGGTCGTGTGGGACTTGGTTCTCAAATCACCCGACCGGTACGCGTGGCATCGAACGGACTGGATGTTCGGAAGCTATACGC
>DATNOH010000248.1:0-3444 GCA_035601435.1 Gemmatimonadales bacterium
TGGCGTCGAGCTTGCGGGCGATCGCGGCCGCGAGCGCCTCGGAGGTGAGCGGACCCGTCGCCACGATGCCGGGGGACTCGAGCTCGGTCACCTCGCCCCGCACCAGGGTGATCCCAGGATGGCTGGTGACCCGATCCTGCACCGCTTGCGCGAACGCGACGCGGTCAACCGCGAGGGCCGCGCCCCCCGGCACGCGTGCCTGGTCGGCCGCGTCCAGCACCACGCTCGAGAGCCGCCGCATCTCGGCCTTGAGCAGCCCGTGGGCGTTGCTGAGTTCCACCGATTTGAAGGAGTTGGAGCAGACGAGCTCGGCCAGCCGGTCGGTGTGGTGCGCGGCGGTGGTCTTCACGGGACGCATCTCGCACAGCGTAACGGCGATGCCCCGCTCGGCGAGCGCCCAGGCGGCCTCGCTGCCCGCGAGGCCGCCTCCCACCACTACCGCTCTCAGCTCACCACCGACTCCGCGGGTGTCGCCTCCTCGACCGTGATTTCGTGTCCGCACTTGAGGCACTTGCGAGAGACCCCTTTGGTCTTGGTCTGCTTCTCTTCCATCCCGAGGAACCCGCAGCTCGGGCAGGCGACCGCGACCGGGCGGTTCCACGTCGAGTAATCGCACTCGGGGTAGCGCAGGCACCCGAAGAAATTGCGTCCTTTCCTGGTGCGGCGCTCCGCGAGGTCGCCCACGCCGCACTTCGGGCACTTCACGCCCAGCGGCACCGGCCGCGTGTGCTTGCAGGCGGGGAACTTGGTGCAGGCGAGGAACTCGCCGTAGCGCCCCGTCTTGATCACCATGGGCGCGCCGCATTCCTGGCAGATCTCGTCGGTGGGCCGGTCGGGCACCCGGTCGCGCCGCAGCGGCCGCGTGAAGCGGCACTCGTCGGGGTAGCGGGCGCACGCGATGAACGGGCCGAACCGCCCGCTCCGCACCACCAGGCCGCTGCCGCAGGTCGGGCATTTCTCCTTGGGCAGGCCCGAGAGGTCGTGCACGTCGTGGATCAGCTTCTGCACGTCCACCGCGTCGAGCGCCTTCGAGAACGGCCCCCAGAAGTCGCCCAGCACCTGCTGCCATGCCAGATCGCCTTCCTCCACCTTGTCCAGCTCGTCCTCCATCTGCGCCGTGAAGCCGACGTTGAACACATCGGGGAACGAGCGCTTCATCACCTGCCACACCGTTTCCCCCAGCGGCGTGGGCGCGAAGCGGCGATCCTTGGCCGTGGCGTACCAGCGCATCTTGAGGGTGGAGATGATGCTCGCGTAGGTGGACGGGCGGCCGATCCCCAGGCGCTCGAGCTCCTTCACCAGGCTGGCCTCGCTGAAGCGCGGCGGCGGCTCGGTGAAGTGCTGGTTCGGGATGATCTGCTTCACCGTCACGACCTCGCCTTCCGCGAGCGGCGGTATCGGGGGCAGGTCCTCGAGCGTCTTCGCTTCCTCCGGCTCGTGCGCCTCGTGATACAGCTTGTGGTAGCCGTCGAACAGGACCCGCGATCCGGTGGCCCGGAACACGAAGCGGCCCATGTCGAAGTCCACCTTGGTGGTCTCGAACACCGCGGGGGTCATCTGGGAGGCCACGAAGCGCCGCCAGATCAGCTGGTACAGCTTGAACTGCTTCGAGTCGAGGTACTGCTTCAGGCCGTCCGGGGTGCGCGGCACGTCGGTGGGCCGGATGGCCTCGTGCGCGTCCTGCACGCGCGTGCCGCTCTTGCCGCCCTTGTGAACCACGGGCTCGGCCGGCAGGTAGCGCTTGCCGAATTCCTTGGCGATGTAGTCGCGCGCCTGCGCGATGGCCGAGTCGGCCACGCGCACCGAGTCGGTCCGCATGTAGGTGATGAGCCCGACCGGGCCCTCGGCGCCGACCTCGATGCCCTCGTACAGCTGCTGCGCGATGCGCATCGTGACCGCCGCGGAGAAGCCCAGCTGCTTGGCCGCTTCCTGCTGCAGCGTGCTGGTGCGGAACGGCGGAGGCGCGGCGCGCCGCCGCTCGCCCTTTTCGACTGCGGTGACTCGAAAAGGAATTTTGAGCGCGTCCGCCACGATCCCCCGCGCGGTCGCCTCGTCCTTGATCTCCGGCTTTTTCCCGTCGAGCTTGTGCAGCCGCGCCTGGAACGCCTGGCCGTCCTTCTCGAGATCGGCCTCGATGGTCCAGTATTCCTGCGGCACGAACTTGCGGATCTCCTCCTCGCGCTCGCAGATCAGCCGCAGCGCCACCGTCTGCACCCGGCCGGCCGACAGGCCGGTCTTGATGCTCTTCCAGAGCAGCGGCGACGTCTTGTAGCCCACCAGCCGGTCGAGCACTCGGCGCGCCTGCTGGGCGTCGACTTTCCGCTGATCGATGTCGAGCGGATGGGCCAGCGCGTGGGCCACCGCGTCCTTGGTGATCTCGTGGAACAGGACGCGCCGCACCTTGCCCCCGTTGCCGAGCTGGCTCGCTACGTGCCACGCGATGGCCTCGCCCTCGCGGTCCGGGTCGGTGGCGAGCAGCACGCGCTCCGACGCCTTGGCCGCTTTCTTGATTTCGGCGAGGGTCTTGGCCTTTTCCTTGATGGTCACGTACTCGGGGGTGAAGCCGTTCTCCACGTCCACGCCCAGCTTGCGCTGGGGCAGATCGCGCAGGTGCCCCACGGTCGCTTTGACCGTGTAGCCCGAGCCGAGGTATTTGCCGATCGTCTTGGCCTTGGTGGGCGACTCGACGATGACGAGCGCACCCTTCCCGCCCACGGTGGCGGACGCTTTGGGCTTCCGTACCCGCTTCTTGGGAGCCACGGCCACGGCGATGTCCGTGCCTTCGTCGTCCCCGGGCTTGCGCCCGGGGTCAGTCGCCTGCCTGACCTCGGCTTTCTTCTTCACTACCGCTCTCTTAGCAGCCACGCATCAATCCTTCGTCAAACGACGCGAGTGCGCATCTTTACCATCCCGCACTCGATTGCGCAAGCCTGACGACCTCGATCATCGCCTGCTGTGCAGACTTACGATCGGTGTCGACGTGTGCATGCGCGTTGCGATAGAACGACTCGCGCTCCTTTTGCAGCTGGCGCATCCGCCCCACCGGGTCCTCACCTGATAACAACGGACGGGTTCCCGCCGGCGTCGCGCGCTGCACCGCGGTCTCGGGCCGCGTGTACAAATAGATCACGAGCGCGTGCGCCTTCGCGGAGTCGATCGCGCCGGGTTGCGCCGCCCATCCGCCGCCCGGAGCGATCACCGCGGGCTCGCCGGTGAGCGCCGTCTCCATCTCCTTGCGCTCCATCTCGCGAAACGCCGCTTCGCCCTTCTCCGCAAAGATCAGGGTGATCGGCCTTCCCTCGCGCCGCTCGATGATCGCGTCGACGTCCACGAACGTCGCCCCCAGTCGATCGGCCACGAGCTTGCCCACGGTGGTCTTGCCCGACCCGGGCAGGCCGACCAGCACGATGTGCCGTTTCACGACGCCGCCCCCTTGGGAGTGCG
>DATNOH010000249.1:0-6599 GCA_035601435.1 Gemmatimonadales bacterium
ATCGCCTGAACGCCGACCAGCAGGGCCGGGATCACCATCAGGGAGAAGCCCAAGAGCAGCTTGCGCTGGAGGGTCATGGGGGGAAGCTAGGCTCCGTCGCCAGCCTGCGCGAGCACTTCGCCCAGTAAGTCCAGCGTACGATCGACGGTCTCCTCATCATGCGCCATCGACACGAAGTTGTACGCCGTGCGCTTGAAGAGGAGCCCGCGCGCGGCGCAACCCCGCGCCACATCGCGCGAAATGGTTTCGCTCGCAAAATGGAGAAAGCACATCTCCGCGATCCCGCCCACCCCCGTCACCACGTCGGCGTGCTTGCGGTGCAAGCGATGCAGCCCGTGCAGCAACCGGGTGCCCATGCGGTGCAGATGCCCACACACATCTTGGTGCGCGAATATCTCCAGCGTCGCTTGCGCGGCGGCGAGCGCCACACCCTCGGTCGCGAGGGTGGACGAGATCCATGTGCGCGCCACACCGGCCATGAGGTCCGCCCGTCCACCCACCACGGCGAGCGGAAAGCCGTTCGCGATGGCCTTGCCCAACACCGCCAGGTCCGGCCGCACGCCATACCGCTCGGCCGCACCGCCGATCGCCACCCGGAAGGCCGTCTTGATCTCGTCGAACACCAGCACCGCGCCTACCCGTGTCGTCTCCGCGCGTAACACCTCGAGCCAGTCGCGGGTGGGCTCGATCACGACCACCGGCTCGATGACGACCACGGCCAAACGGTCGCCTGCCTCGCGGATCAGTCGACGCGTGCCGTCGACATCGTTGAAGGGGATCTCGGCATACAGCGCCTTGGTGCCCGCAGGCACGCCTTCCCCGCCCTGGGCCCAGTCGAGCCAGCCGTGGTACCCGCAGCCGAGCACCCGCTCGCGTCCCGTCGCCACGCGGGCGAGCCGCACCGCCGCCGCCACCGCTTCCGCGCCCGTCTTCAGAAACCGCACGCGCTCGAGCCAGGGGATCCGCATGGCGAGCGCATCGGCCAGCTCCTCCTCGAGCACCGGAGGCAGCGGACCCGTGACACCCGCGGCGATCGCCCGCTCGGCGGCGCGGTTCACGTCCGGATGCCCGTAGCCGAGCGCCACGGCGCCGAGGGCCATCACGTAATCGAGGTACTCACGGCCCTCGGCATCCCACACCCGGCACCCCGACGCGCGGGTCATCCGCGTCGGCAGACCCGCGTCCGCGTCGACGCCGAACAGGGCGTCGGGCCGCTTGCTACCGGTCGACGTGAAGCCGGGAACGCGCCAGTCGCTCACCGTATTTCACCACCTCGATGGCCATTGCTCGTAACAGCTTCGCCTCGCGCTGGTCGAGCGGCGTGCGATGAATCACCTCGCGCAGCGTCCGCATCACGCCCTCAGCCTGACGCGTCTTGAAAAAATCGATCGCGCGGAGCGCCGCCTCCGCGTCCGCGAACAGCCGTTCCAGCTCGTCCACCGTCGCCGGCGGGCCCTCGCGACGCGGCGCTTTGAACGGGCGACCCTCGTCGCCGCGCGCCAACGCCAGCTCGTATAGCATGAGCACGACGGCGTGCGCCAGGTTGAGGGAAGCATACGCCGGGCTGGTGGGAATGGTCACCACGCGGTGGCAGCGGTCGAGCGCCTCATTGGGCAGCCCCTTGTCCTCCCGCCCGAAGAGCAGCGCGACCGGGCCTGCTTCCGCCCGCGCCACGATCTCGGCGGCCGCTTCGCGCGGGCGCTGCAGATTGCGCTTCGCCGTGCGGCCGCGAGCGGTGAACCCCACGACGTGCACGCAGTCGAGCAGCGCGTCCTCAAGGCGATCGAACCGGACCACGCGCGCGAGCACGTCGTGCGTCTGGTGCGCGATGCCTTCAACTCGATAGGGGTCGTACTCGCGCGGGCTCACCAGCCGCAGATCGCGGAACCCGAAATTCTTGAGCGCGCGGACCACGTGGGCGATGTTGACGAGATCCTGGGGCTCGTGCAAGACGACGGTGATGCTCATGATGCCGATGACGCGAATGCGGAGTGCGGAATGCGGATTGCGGAATTGCAGGGCAAGGTCGTTCGCGTCCCGACAATCACGCTGACATTCCACATTCCGCATTCCGAATTCCGCATTGGTCTCATCCCACGAGCTCCAATACCCCGAACCGGGCGGGATCCTGCCGGTCGCCCTGTAAGAACACCCACCCGTTGCCGCCGCTCCAAACGAGCTGTCCGGCGCGGCGCGTGCGGCCCGGTAGCATCTCGTTTACGACCAGGTCGAACCGCAGCCGGCCGCCGACGTGCGCGCGCTGCCCGCCCGATTCGAGCCACGGGATGGCGAACGTCACGGTGTATCCGCGGTCGGTACGCCGCCACGCCCCGCGCACGTTGTTGGGATCGCCCGACGTGTCACTGGTGGCCCGCACCCGCAGCGCTGGCGTGTCACGGTCGGGCACAATGAGATAGCCCATCCGCCCGTCTCCGGGCCCTTCATCGCCGGCCACGTACACCTGCAGGCCGTCCGAATGAACGTCGTCCGGCTCGTTATCGAGTCGCAGCGGCGGCGCGCCACCTGGGCGGATGCACAGCTCGGACTTCACGACGTCGACGGCCAGGTAGAGCGCGTCGTCGTCCCAGGCCGCATGGGCAACGGCGGCGAACTCGTCGGGCCCCGCGTACGGCTCCTCGCTGCGGCGATATTGATCCTCCAGCTCGAGGCGGAGCGGCTCGCTCGTGTCAAATCCGTCGAGCGACCCGTCGAGCGGCGGGGGCTTGGCCACGCGGAGTGCGGCGCCCACGGCGGGCGTCGGCTTGTCGAGCTCGAGCAGCGGCGCGAGCGGCGGCTCCGGCGCGCGTGGGCCGGCGAGCCGAACGCGGCCCGCCGTGGTCGTGATCTCCCAGCCGAGGGCCGTTGCGGCGTGGCGGTGTACCCCCTGCGCCGCCGTGTCGACCTCGATCACGCTCCCCAGCACGCGCACCGAACGCACCGAGGCGGCGTCACCAACCGGTTCCAGCACCGCCACGACGCGGGCACTCCGGCCCGCAGCGCGCACAACGTAGAATGTCTCTCGCTTCCGGTCTCTCGGCCGGCCCGGCCCTTCCGCCCGGACCAGCTCGCCAGCGAACGACAGGAACGCTCTCAGCCTGCGCGGGCCGACCGCCGACTCGAGCACCAGTGGCGCGGGGCCCTCCGGAACGACCTGCTCCACTCGCGACACGAACTCGTCCGCGAGCTCCCCAGTGGTCCACCTTACCGGTCCCACCTCTCCCGCCCCCAAGACGTGCCATGGCAGCTCGAGCACGTGCTCGGTGCGACTCGCCAGCTCCACCACATCGAGCAAGTACCCAGGGCCGGCCACGAGGGTGCGCGTGATCTCGCCGTGGCGCCCGCGAACCCAGGCCCACTCGCCCGACGTGTCGAACGTCTCGCACACCGCGTCGCCCGGCGGCTGGGACATGCCGTCCAGTCGTGGCGCGTTGTGCGCCAAGGTAGATCGGTACCAGAAAAGGTCGTGCGAGACATAGGATCCCGTTCCCGGATCGGCCAGCCAGTGAACGCCATCGGCGTAGAGCGTAAGATGCAGCCGGTCGGGGTGCCCGTGCCCGCCACCGTATGGGCCGCACTCGAGACTCGCATAGCGGCCTCCCCCGGCGGTGCGCAGCACGGCGAGGCCCTGCGATTCGAGGAGGACGCTGCCCGGGAGCCAAGGCGGTGCCCCTGAGGGAAGCTCGGGAGCAATGAAGACAAGGGACCACCAAGACAACGTGCGACGCGAAACGGGGAGCGCGGCGCCGGACAGCGGCGCGTCATGCAGGTAAGACTCGAACAGCTCGGGCTGCGGTGCCGGGGCCTGGTACACGGCAGCGAGCCAACTCTCGAGCTCGCCGTTCCCGTTTCCCGTTTCTCGTGTCCCGAGACCAGCGAGCCCGACCTCCCACAGCTCGACATACGCCGGCTGCGCCAACGAGACGCCGAACCTCGCATCTTTCCGCGCCGGGAACGTGAAGTCGGGCAGGGCCGTGCGCGCGGGGGCGAGCAGCGCCGCCCGAAGCCGCGCTGCGAGCTTGGGCTCGGCAAAAATGTCTACGCCGGCCAGGCGCGCCCACGCCGCTCCGATCAGGAGGCCCCGCAGCGCGAAGAGATGGTAGTTCTCTCCCTCGTACCACGTCCCGTCCCGTCCGAAGCCGCGCAACAAGTGCTCGAGCAGCCCGGTGGGACCTTCGATCGCTCGCTTGGCGAGGTCTTCGTCCTCGAACCAGCCGGCGATCGCGGCTAACGCGGCGTTGTTCCAGGTCTGGCGGTTCGAGAACCCTTCGTCGAACTCGCCGATCAGGTTGGCCGCCTCGTCGGCCACCCGGCTCACGTCGTCCGCGCCGGCGGCGTCGAGCCTGCCGCCGGCCCGGAGCAGCGCGGCGGCCGCGAGGTAGTTGCCGATCCAGATGGATTCGAGGTAGGTGGAGAAGAACAGCCGACTTGGGCCCAGCACGTTGTCTCGGTTGGGATACTGCCAATAGCTCCGGGCGTAAGCTCGGAGAATCTCGGTTGCCCGCGCGGCAGCCGCGTCGTTGCCGTCCAGCGCCGCCAGCGTCGCGAGATGCGCAGCGCGCTCCGCAAGCCACAGGTGCTGGTAGCGAACCCAATGACGGTCATGACGCTCACCGCTGAAGGTCTTGGCGCACCGCGGGCAGCCGTGCGCAGCCGGGCTCCAGGGGTCGAACCCGAGAGCGGCGCCGTCTTCCGGGCACACGCCGCCGTCGGTCGAGAGCAGCGCTTTCGAATCCGGGATGGGCGGCAGGCGCGCCAGGAGCGGCGCCGCGCGCTCCCGGGTGTGCGCGAGTAGCGCCGCGAGGTCCGGGGCGGTGGCGATCTGTTCTCGGCGCGCCGCGAGCTGCTCCGCCGTCACCACGCGCGGACCCCTTGGGGCGCCCACCGCGCCGGGAGGACCGTCGCACCGGCGGCGCGCGCCGCGGCGATCGCGGGTGCGGGATCGTCCCAGGTGACGAAGAACATCGACCCGCCCGCCCCCGCGCCCGCCGCCTTCCCGCCGAGCGCACCGGCGGCCGACAGCGCGCCCTCGAGCCGCGCCATTTCGGGCGTCCGCATCTCCGGATCGAGCGCTTGCTGTTGCGTCCAGTTGTCCGACAGCAGGGTCGCCACACGGGCCACGTCGCCCGCGCGCAGCGCCTCCGCCATGGCGGCGGCCACGTCTTTCATCGCGCGCAACGCGCTCGTGACGCGCGAGTCCCCGCGCTCGTACGCCGCCATCACGCGCCCGATCGTGTCCCCCGACACGCGTGACTGACCGGTGTAGCACAGCACCGTCCGCCGCTCGAGTGCGGCGGCGAAGGCGGGATCGAGCGTGATCGGCTCGATTCCGACGTCGGGATCGCGGAAGGTGAGCCGCTGGAAGCCGCCCTGCGCCGCGGCAAACTGATCCTGTTTGCCCCCAGGAATCTTCGCCTCCACGGTCTCGAGATACCATGCCTGCTCGGCGAGCTCGCGTCCGGTGAGGCGCTCACCACGCGCCAGCGCGAGGGCCGCCACGAGCGCCACGTCCATGGCCCCCGAGCTGCCGAGTCCCGAGCCAGGCGGCGCATCGCAACGCGTGGTGATCGTGCACGCCGCCTGCACCGGGAGCATACGGAGCGCGGCCTTCAGCAGATCGAGCCGGCCGTCGAGCACCAAGCCGCCCGCGTCGGCGCACTCGAGCTCCTGGCCCAGGTCCTCGGACACGAGCCGGATCAGGCGTCCCCCGAGTCGCACTGCGACCCGGGCCGTGAGCTCGATCGCTGCATTCACGACGATCCCGCCCTCGCGCGCCGAGAATGGGGGGACATCGGTCCAGCCGCCGGCAAAGTCGAGGCGCACCGGAGCAGTCGCGTGGAACTCCGTGGGCAGGTCGCGCCGCCTCACGGCGCCGTCCGCCACCCTGCGACGGTCGGCAACTCTCCCCGCAGATCCATTCGCACGCCGCTCACCCGGCGGTTCATCCCTTGCACGCCTCGCGCATGGTACAGGAACGCGACGGGTAGCGAATCGCGGAAGAAGCGCTGCGCCCGCGCGGGATCAGGCGCGGGACGCACACCTGCCAGCTCGGCGAGCGTGCTCAAGTAGCCGAGGCCGGGATCGCCCGGCGTGCCGACCACGGCCGCGCTGAAGTCCCGTTGCCGGCTGTTCACGCGCGCGAGGAACGCCGTGAGCTCGAGCTGCCGGATCGCGACGTCGAAGCCCACGGCCGCCAGTCGGGCCTGGATCATCTGCTCGAGCGCCCCTTCGCCGCTTCCGACGGCGAGCAGCTCGAAGGCGATACGCCGGCCGCCCAGCAGCCGGCGGGCCGAGTCGGGGTTCGTGGGAACCGGGCGCACCGGCGCGTACCCGGGAACGGCCGGCGGCACGGGACCGTCGGCCACCGAGCCGAAGCCGAAGAGGTAGCCGTCGACGATCTCGCGGCGATCGAGCGCGAGCGCAACGGCGAGCCGCACCTTGGCCTCGTCGAACGGCGGCGTGCGCGTGTTGAACACGATCCCATACGGCATGATCAGTGGATAGTCGAGCACGGCGAGCGTGGGGTTCTTGCGGACGAACGCGGCATGCGCCGGCTGGATGCCCGCGAAATCGACTTCGCCCGACGTGAGCGCGGCGAGCTT
>DATNOH010000250.1:0-3169 GCA_035601435.1 Gemmatimonadales bacterium
ACCCCCGGTCGCGAAGATCATGGACTACGGGAAGTTCAAGTTCGAGGAGGCGAAGGCGGCGCGGGCGGCGAAGAAAAAGCAGCACGTCATCCATCTGAAGGAAGTGAAGTACCGGCCAGGGATCGACGATCACGACTTCGCGTTCAAGACTCGGCACGCGCGCGAGTTCCTGCAGGACGGGAACAAGGTCAAAGTGACGATGATGTATCGGGGCCGGCAGATGGCCCACATCGATCTGGGGCGCGCGGTGCTCGACCGCGTCGCCAACGAGCTGAAGGACATCGCCAAGATCGAGCAGGACCCGAAGCTCGAGGGCCGCAACATGTCGATGGTCTTGGCCCCGAAATAGCACTCTTAGCCCCGCCCCTGAGGGCGGGGAGGACGAAATGCCGAAACAGAAATCCAAGCGCGCGCTCCGCAAGCGCGTCCGGCTCACCGGGGCCGGTCGGCTGCGCCGCTACCACGCGTACAAGAGGCACATCTTGACCAAGAAGCACCCCAAGCGGAAGCGCCGGCTGCGCAAACCCACGCTGGTATCGAAGGCCGACGAGCTCCGTCTCAAGCGTCTGTTGATGGTGTAAGGAGCGATCCATGCCCCGCGTCAAGAGCAACGTCGCGCGCCTGAAGCGCAAGAACAAGATCATGAAGCTCGCCAAGGGCTACTTCGGCGGGCGGTCCAAGCTGTGGAAGGCGGCCAAGGAGTCCGTCGAGCGGGCCCAGAAATACGCGTACCGGGACCGCCGCCGCAAGAAGGCCGACTTTCGCCGGCTCTGGATCACGCGCATTAACGCCGCCGCGCGGCTGCACGAGCTGTCCTATAGCCGCCTCATGAACGGGCTCCGCAAGGCCGGCGTCGAGATCAACCGTAAGGTGCTCGCCGATCTCGCCGTCCGCGATCCCGTCGCGTTCGAGCAGCTCGCGGAGGTCGCCAAGCAGGCGCTCTGATCATGCGCGACCTCCTGGCAGCCCTCGCCGAGCTGCGGGAGCGTCTGAAGGAAATTCCGCAGGCGGACGAACGCCGGCTGTCCGATCTCAAGACCGAGATCCTGGGACGCAAGGCCGGCGCCCTCACCCAGATTCTCGGGCGTTTGCCCAAGCTCGATCCGTCCTCCAAGAAGGAGGTCGGTGCCGCGGCGAACGCGCTGAAGCGCGAGTTCGAGGCTGCCTTCGACGCGCGCGAGCGCGAGCTTAAGCACGCCGCCGTCGCGGTCACCGGCGTCGACGCCTCTATGCCCGGCCGCGCCGGCTGGCAGGGCGGGCTTCACCTGGTGACCCAGGTCGTGGACGAGATCTGCGACATCTTTCGCGAGCTCGGATTCACGCGCGCCGTGGGTCCCGAGGCCGAGACCGAGCGCTACAACTTTTTCGCCCTCAACTTCCCCAAGGATCACCCCGCCCTCGACGCCCAGGACTCGTTCTATCTGGGCGGGGACGTGTTGCTGCGTACCCATACTTCGCCGGTGCAGATCCGGACGCTCGAGCGGTACCCGCCGCCCATCCGCGTCGTGATCCCGGGGCAGGTGTACCGGCGCGACCCGTTCGACGCCTCGCACTCCCCGGTGTTCCAGCAAATCGAGGGCCTGGCGGTGGACGAAGGGATCAGCTTCGTCGATTTCAAGGCGACGCTGGCCACGTTCGCGCGCCGCTTCTTCACCTCCGACACCCGGGTCCGTTTCCGGCCGTCGTTCTTCCCCTTCACCGAGCCGTCGGCCGAGATGGACGTGCAGTGCCAGATCTGCAAGGGCGCGGGATGCCCCACGTGCAAGCAGAGCGGCTGGATGGAGATCCTCGGCTCGGGAATGGTGCACCCCGCGGTGCTCGAGAACTGCGGCCTGGACAGCGAGCGCTACACCGGTTTCGCGTGGGGCATGGGGCCCGAGCGTATCGCCATGACCCGCCACGGCATTCCCGATATCCGGGTGCTGTTCGAGAGCGACGTGCGGTTCCTCGCGCAGTTCGCGGGAGGGGCGCGATGATCGTCTCGCGTCGCTGGCTCGAGGCGCTGCTGGAGCGACCGCTCGATGCGCGCGATGTTGCGGAGCGCCTGACGCTCCACGCCGCCGCGGTCGACGCGGTCGTCCCACTGCACCAGGACCTGAACGACATCGTGATCGCCCGCGTGTTGGAGGTAAAGAAGCATCCCGATGCCGACCGGCTGTCGCTCTGTCTTGTGGACTCGGGAGGGGCCGAGTCCGTCGAAGTCGTGTGCGGTGCACCCAACGTACAGGCCGGCAAGACCTATCCCTACGCTCCGGTGGGCGCCGTGCTGCCGGGCGGGCTGAGGCTCGAGCGCAAGAAAATCCGCGGCGTGGAATCGAACGGCATGCTGTGCTCCGCGAAAGAGCTCGGCCTCGGCGCCGACCATACCGGAATCCTCGAGCTCGACACCGCGGCCGCGCCGGGAACGCGCTTCGTGGATGCGCTGGGCATCGCCGATCACCAGATCGTGATCGACGTGCCGGCCAACCGTCCCGACTTGCTGTGTCACAAGGGAGTCGCCCGAGAGCTGGGCGCGTCGCTCGGGGCCCCGGTCAAGTTGCCGCCCATCCCGGGGGCCAAGCCCCCGTCCCTCAGTCCGCCGGTCCGCCAGTCCGCCCGGGGTGTGGTGGACGGCGTGGAGGTGCGACTGGAAGACCCCGAGGGCGCGCCCCGCTACATGATCGCGGTAATCCGCGGCGTACGGGTGGCCCCGAGCCCCGCCTGGCTCGCCGGCCGGCTCACCGCCGTGGGCCAGCGGCCGATCAACAATGTGGTCGACGCGACCAACTACATCCTGTTGGAGCTGAACCAGCCGCTTCACGCGTTCGACCTCGCCAAGCTGCGTGGACTCGCGGTCGTCGTGCGGCGCGGGCGGCCGGGCGAAAAGATCGTCACCTTGGACGGCGTGACGCGCACGCTGACCGCGGACATGACGGCGATCTGTGACGCCGAGCACCCCACGATTATCGCAGGTGTGATGGGGAGCGCCGAGTCGGAGGTGTGCGCAGACACGAAAGATCTGGTGCTCGAGTGCGCCTACTTTCAGCCGACCCGTATCCGCCGCACACGCCGGGCGCTCGAGCTGTCGAGCGAGTCGAGTTATCGCTTCGAGCGTGGCATCGACATGCTCGGCATGCCGGATGCGTTACGGCGCGCCATCGAGCTGATCATCGCCGTGGCAGGAGGTGAG
>DATNOH010000251.1:0-2536 GCA_035601435.1 Gemmatimonadales bacterium
CCGCGTTCGATGATCATGCCCCACACGGCGCGCATAGTACCGGAGGCAAGCGGGTCGCGGATCAGGATCTTGCTTTTCCAGCGCGGGGCCAGGAGGTCGTCCCAATCCTGAGGGGCCTGTTCCGGCTTTACCGCCTGTTCCGCGTACACGATGACCGCGGGCGTTTCATAGGCGGCGAAGTACACGTCCCCGGGCGCACGCCCGTGGGGCGCGATGGCCTCCGCCCAGCTGGGCCGGAACGGCTCGAGCAGCGAGTCGCGCGCGCCGCGGGCGAAGATCGTCGCAGGGCCGCCGAACCACACGTCTGCCTGTGGGTTGGCGCGCTCGGAGCGCAGCCGGTCGTACACCTCCTGCGAGCCCATGTCGAGCCAGCGCACGTCGACGTCCGGGTGCAGCTGCTCGAACCGACGCTCGAGTAGGGTGAGGAGGTCGCGGCCGTGGGGGCTGTAGATGACGAGAGGCGTTCTTCCGTCTCCCCGACACGCTGCCGCACCAAGCGCGAGCATGATGACGCCGACGAGCGAGTGCGGAATGCGGAATGCGGAGTGCGGAATTGAATGAGAAGGGTCGATCGGTGGATCGTGCAATGCGACTCGAGGCTCGCACGGACCATTCCGCATTCCGCACTCCGCACTCCGCATTTTATCGCTTGCCCAGCGCGAGGACGTTCGCAAACAAGCGATACGCGCCAGGGACACCAGCCGGGAGCTGTCTGAAGAAGCTCAGCCCGGTGTAGACAAAGGTGCCCTTGCCGAGCGCGGCCAGCAGGAGCCCGCCCTGGAGGGGTGGCTCGCCGGGATCGTGCATCTCGAGCAGCGGCGCGTAGGCGGGATCCCAGTCGTGCGCGAAATACAGTCCGCGCTCCTGCACCCAGCCGCGCCAGTCCTCGGGACCGATTTCGTTCGGGACATGGAACACGCGGCTCGTTGAATCGAGCTCCGTCACCGCCGCAGTCTCGTCGGTCACGCGATCGTGCGGACGCGCGATCGAGAGGCGGTACGGCGCGAAGCCGCCGTTCACAAACGGGTATTGCTGATACTGGACGATCATGAGACCACCGGCGCGGACGTAATCCAGCAGCCGCCCGTTGCTCGCGACCAGGGCGGGCTCGGTCTCGTACGCCCGGCTCCCGATCACGATCGCGTCGTAGCGGGAGAGATCTCCGCGGGCCAGGGTGTCGGCGCCGAGCAGCTCGATCGGGACGCCCACAGCCTGCAGCGCTTCGGGGACCCGATCGGACGCGCCCCGCACGTAGCCGACCCGCGTCAACGCCGGCAGCGCGATGCGCGCCGCGCGCAGCTCGGCGGTCGAGGCGTGGACGACCGCGCGGGGACGGATATGCGGGTAGTCGATGAGCACGAGCGCCCCATCGCTCCGCTGGCGGGCTGCCCCGAGCGCCGCGGCCTTCAGCTCGTACACACCGGGTCGGACGGCCAGGGGTGGCGCGACCGTGAGCGACAGGCTCTTCGATTCGTCCTCCCGCTCGAACGACAGGCTGTCCGGGCGCACGGTCGTCCAGCCCGGTGGCGCGGTCACGACGATCTGCGCGACGGCCGGCCCGCGGGTGCGGTTGGTCACGGTGATCGTGAAATGGCGCGGGCCTCCTGCCGCCCCGTCCACCGGCCAGACCACGAGCTCGGGCGTCACGGCCACATCGAACGGCCGCGTGACGAACAGCGGGCGCCGCACCTCACCGGTGCGCTGATCCCGATAGCGGTACACCACCTCGCGGGACAGGGTCAGCGGCTGGCCGGCGATCGTCAGCCGCACGGTCATCTGCACTGGCGGGGGCTCGAACGGCAATCCCCGCCACGCGGGTGGCACGCCGGTCCAATCATACAAGGCGCCGGCCAACGGCCGTCGCAGGAAGTACGCCTGAGATCGCGGCGCATCGGGCGCCACCGTCACGGCGAAGCGGCGCGTGGCCACCGTGCCCGCCGGCACCGGAGAGCCCACAGGATCCAGCCGCTCGACCTTCCACCCTGCCGGCGCGCCGAGCTCGATCGTGTCGAGCGTGAGGCTCGCGTCCCCGGCGTTCCACACGCTCGTCTCCACTTGGACGCGCTCGCCCGGGATCACGATGCCGTCGTCCGCGAAGCCGTCGATCGCCACACCCGCCGCGGCAGCGAGCGCCTCCTGGAGCAGCGTCTGTTGCCCGGAATCCGCGTCGCCGACCTCGCGCAGGGCGCGCCCCAGCAGCGGAACGATCGCCTCGGGTCGCATCGGGTTGAGCAGGGCGCGCGCCGAATCGATCAATGCCGCATAGCGCGCTTTCCCCGGGAACAGCGTATCCACCCCGGCGAACAGCCCCGCCCCGTCCCCTGGCCCCCGGGCTGCCTCGCGCCACTCCACAAACACGAGCCGACCGATCCTCGGCCCGGGCTGCTCGAGCTGTCCCTCGTCCTGCGAGCGGTGCTGGCTCCGCCCCGCCATCGCGATCTGGTGGTAGGACCGGCCCTCCACCCGGTCGAGCATGCCCGCGTCGAGCCGCAGCGTGGCGCTCGCGGTGTCGACGTAGAGCGAGCGATACAGCTTC
>DATNOH010000252.1:0-23034 GCA_035601435.1 Gemmatimonadales bacterium
GTTGGAGGGGGCGTTCGCTTCACTCCTCAGCAGAACCTGTTGTTGACCGACATCCCTGACCGGCAGCGGCGGCTGGTGGACCGGATCCTGGCCGACCACGGCATCGCCGGTCACCGAGCCCTTTCGGTGGTGCGACGCTGGTCCATGGCGTGCCCGGCACTCCCCACCTGCGGCCTCGCGGTCGCCGAAGCGGAGCGGGTGCTGCCCGACGTGATCGCGGAGCTCGAGGTCGAGCTCGAGCGGCTGGGCGTGGCCGATGCGGCCCTCACGGTCCGGATGACCGGCTGCCCCAACGGCTGCGCGCGGCCCTACACCGCCGATCTCGCGTTCGTGGGTCGCTCCCTGAACAAGTACGGCCTGTTCGTGGGTGGCAGCATGCTCGGCACGAGGTTGGGGACGCTGTACGCGGATCTCGTTCCGCGCGACCGGCTCGTCGCCACCGTGCGGCCGCTGTTCGAGCGCTACCGCGACGAGCGGCTCGACGACGAGCGATTCGGTGACTTCTGCCATCGGGTGGGCATTGAGGCGCTGCGCGCTTCGGTCCCGGTCAGCTCGTGACGTTCTACCCGGTGTTTCTCAACCTGCGCGGGCGCCGCGCGGTCGTGATCGGCGGCGGCGCGGTGGCCGAGCAGAAGGTGCTGGGTCTGCTGTCGGCCGGCGCGCACGTCACCGTCGTGAGTCCCGAAACCACGCCTCGCCTGGCGGAGCTCGCGGCTGGGGGCGGGGTCGACCTGCGGCGCCGCCCCTATCGAAGGGGCGATCTTGCGGGCGCGTGGCTCGCCATCGCGGGAACCGACGATCGCGGGGCCAACGCCCAGGTGTGGGCCGAGGCGGAGCGCGAGGGCGTCCTGCTGAATGCGGTGGACGATCTGGACCACTGCAGCTTCATCGCGCCAGCGATCCACCGGGAGGGGGACATCACCGTCGCGGTCTCGACATCGGGAAAGAGCCCCGCGCTCGCGGCTCGGCTGCGCCAACGCGTCGCGCGCCTGGTCGGTCCCGCCGAGGCGCGCCTGTGCGGCTTGTTGGGCGAGCTGCGGCCCGAGCTGGCCGCTCGGGTCCCGGACACCCTCGCCCGGACGATCCTGTGGTACCGCATCGTCGACTCCGACGTGATCGAGTTCGTGCGCCGGGGCGATATGGAAGGGGCGCGCGAACGGATCGACGAGGTGATTCGCGAGGACAAGGGGAGTGTGGGCCTCGAGGTTCCCAGGCTGAAGCCTGGGCCCGGAACCACACTGCCCTTAAGGGCAGTGACTCACCGGGCCCACTCTTCAGAGTGGGGACATAGCGAGCCGGGGGTCGTCTACCTGGTCGGCGCTGGCCCCGGCGACCCCGGCCTGATCACCGCCAAGGGCCTCGAGATCCTGCGATCGGCCGACGTGGTCGTATACGATCGCCTGGTGGCTCCGTCTCTGGTCGCAGAAGCCCCACCAACGACAGAGCGCGTGTTCGTGGGCAAGCGCTCACACGGGGGCAGCGCGGACCTGGCACAGGAGGAGATCAACGCGTTGCTCGTCGAGCGGGCTCGGCGCGGGCTGACGGTCGTGCGGCTCAAGGGCGGCGATCCATTCGTGTTCGGTCGCGGCGCCGAAGAATGCGAAGCGCTGCACGCGGCCGGGGTACGGTTCGACGTCGTGCCCGGTGTGACGTCCGCGATCGCCGTGCCGGCCGCGGCCGGGATACCGGTTACCCACCGGCGGCTCGCATCGGCCTTCGCCGTGGTCACGGGGCACGAGTGTGACAGCGTGTCCAACCTTGATTGGGAGGCGCTTGCGCGGGTACCGACCTTGGTGGTGCTGATGGGACTCTCGGCCTTGCCGGAGATTGCGGCCCGCATGGTCGAGCACGGCGCGGATCCCGACACGCCCGCCGCCGCCATCGCGAGCGGTACGCTGCCGGCCCAGCGGACGGTGGTTGCCACACTCGCGACGCTCGCCACACGGGTCGCGGAGGAGCGACTCGAGCCCCCCGCCACCGTGGTGATCGGTGAAGTGGTCCAGGTCCGGGAGCTTCTGGGGGCGGAGCCCGTGGGATTGACCCAGTCGGCCCGGGGGTTAGTATCACACGCATGAGCGTCCGTTGTGCCAGCCTGTCGATTACGAGCATTACTATCCGACTCTTCCTGAGAGGCGGCGTACCGGCACTCGGCTGACGGACTGCAGAACCCCGATGATGCGCGGCGCGGCCTCTCGAGCAGCTCGAGAGGCCGCGCCGCTTTTGTTATCCCGATGGAAGCACGCGAGGGGCGAGGAATATGTTCCTGTACGACACGACTCTGCGGGACGGCACGCAGCGCGAGGGCCTGTCGCTCTCGGTCGACGACAAGGTGAAGATCGCGCGGCGGCTGGATGACCTGGGCATCCACTACCTTGAGGGCGGCTGGCCGGGCTCGAACCCCAAGGACGCCGAGTTCTTCCGTCGCATCCGCAAGGAGCCCCTCGGCCACGCGAAAATCGCGGCCTTCGGGATGACGCGGCGGGCCAACGGCCGATGCGAAGATGACCCGAATCTCACCGCGCTGCTCCAAGCCGAGACGCCGGTGGTAACGCTCGTCGGAAAGAGCTCAACGCTGCACGTCGAGCGTGTGCTCGGGACGAGTCGGGACGAGAACCTCCGCATGATCTCGGAGACCGTGGGCTACTTCCAGCGGCTCGGCCGGAAGGTGATTTACGACGCGGAGCACTTCTTCGACGGCTACCGCCTCGACGCCGAGTATGCCCTCGCCACGTTGCGGGCGGCCGCCGGTGCCGGGGCGGACTGCATCGTCCTGTGCGACACGAATGGAGGCGAGCTCCCGGAGATCGTGGAACAGCGGGTGCACGCCGTCCGCGATCAGCTCGGCACGCCGCTCGGTATCCATCCTCACAACGACAGCGGCCTCGCCGTGGCCAACGCCCTGGCGGCCGTGCGCGCGGGATGCGTCCACGTCCAGGGCACGATCAACGGGTACGGCGAGCGCTGCGGCAATCTCGACCTGATCCCGGTCATCGCGACGCTGCAGCTCAAGCTGGGCTGTGCGGTGCTGCCGCCCGAGCAGCTGCGGCGCCTCAGGGAGGTGGCGCTGTTCGTGGCGGCGGTCGCGAACCTGAATCCCGATGCGCACGCGCCGTACGTCGGCGCGAGCGCGTTCGCGCACAAGGGGGGCATCCACGTCGCGGCGGTGGCGAAGCTGCCGGAGAGCTATCAGCACATCGATCCAGCGCTCGTGGGGAACGAGACGCGCGTGGTGGTGAGCGAGCTGTCGGGGCGGCAGAACATCCGGCTGCGGGCCGATGCACTAGGACTGGCGTCCGGCGACGGCGCTCACGACCAGGAGTTGTTGCAGCACATCAAGCAGCTGGAGCACGCCGGGTTGCAGTTCGAAGCGGCGGACGGGTCGTTCGAGATGCTGGTGCGGCGCTCGTCGGCCGACTATCGGCCTCCGTTCGAGCTGCTTGGCTTCACCGTGATCGTCGAGGGGCGGAACGGAGGCGAGACGACCGCACAGGCGATGGTGCAGCTACGGGTGGACGGGGAGGTGATCCATACCGCCGCCGAGGGCGCGGGCCCCGTGAACGCGCTCGATTGTGCGGTACGCAAGGCGCTGTTGCCACGTTACCCACAGCTCGCCGACGTACGCCTGGTGGATTACAAGGTGCGCATCGTCGACGAGCATCTGGGTACGGCCGCCAAACCTCGGGTGCTCGTGGAGTCGGCCCGTGGGGCGGAGCGGTGGAGCACAATGGGGTGCTCGGAGAACATCATCGAGGCGAGCTGGCAGGCGCTGCGGGACGGGCTGGAGCTGCCGCTGCTGCGGGGTTGTGGCCTCGCCGGCGCCTCAACGCTGCCAGGTGGGGTCGGTTAACCAAGCCGTATAGGGCAATGGAAGCTTCAGCCCGGTCGCTACCTGCACGATCTTCAGCCCGGTGAAACAAGCTGTTCTATCGGGGCAGCCATAGTACGGGAAGCCAGTGTAGACGAGCCACTGACCATCAGGCGACCACGAACTGGCACGGACGAGACCGTCGTCGCCGCGGAAGGCTAGCGCTTGATTGCCAGTGCCATCCGGGCGGATCAACATGAGGGTCCCCAGGCTGTCGTACGCGATCCATTCGCCCGTGGGGGACCAGCGAGGAAAGACACCAATGACCCCGAGACTCGTGTCGGCCCCAGTCGCAAAGGTTCGGACGCGGAGGATGCCACCGACGTACGGGATGTTGCTGCCACCGACGTACACGAGGCGCGTGCCGTCGGGCGAAGGAGAGGAAGCGTAGTTCGGAGCGGGACCCGATTGGTAGGCGTAGGGGCCGCAATCAAGTGTGTCGGCGACCATGTGCTCGAGCGCCGTGCCGTCCGGGTGTACGCGCCACACGCCCCAGCACGTGGTGAGGGAGTCGATGCCCGTGAAGTAGATGTAGGAGCCGTCGTGCGCGTAACGCGGATAGTATTCGTTACGCATGAGCGGGTCCCGCACGACGGTGCGGGCGTGCCCGGTGGTGTCCTGTGAAATCAGACTTCGATAATCAGACGCGTTGACATCGTAGACGAACGTGCCGTTCACCTGCGACCAGTCGAGCGAGCGGCGCCCCGACCATGGTGTGGGGACCGTGTCGAAGGCTGACCCGTCGAGGTTCGTCGCCACGATATAAGCCTCTTGGATCGCAATACGACCCTTCGGAACAACGCTTGCCCACACGGTGTCGGTGAACCCCATCGCACTGACCGACACAGATCCGCGACCGATCGCCGCCCCCGTGGCCTTGCCGGACCCAGTGATGGAAAGGGCACCATTGAGGCTCTGGTACTGGTACGTCGGCACGACTTTGAGAGGGTTGGTATAAGCATCCGTTATGTAGGGCCGGAACGTGACGGTGCCGCCGACGTACAGCGCAGTATCAACCGGGTCGGCACGCACACGGGCCGGTGCACCGGGGAGCACAGTGTAGTACAGGTCCACCGATTGGCCGCTCGGCGCGACAATGACGACCTTCCCGGTCGCCGCCCACTGCTTCGCCTCGAGCCACACGGATGCGTCCCCGCTCGCGTCGGTGATCACGGGCAGGCGGTCGGTCACGAACCCTGGGTCGTCGATCGGGGACGCCAACACGAAGCCGTTCGTATTGAAGTACACGGTCTGGCCGGACATCGGTTGGCGATTCCCGTCGAGGAGCTGGACGGTCAGCGGCGGCTTGAAGGTCGAGAGCACGGTGTCGGACAGGCCGGCGCCCGACACGATATTCAGGCCCGCGCGCGGGCCGCTGGTGTCGCCGCAGGCGGCGAGGCCGAACGCGAGACTGAGGATGAAGGCGCCGAGGCCGACGCGCGGGCTCGCGACCACCATGGGGGTGCTGCGTGACCGCCGCAATTCCCGCGCCCTGCCGCTTGCAATCGAGGACCGGAGCCTTGGCGTTGCGCCGGTGCAACGCCCGCACACCTCACACCGTCGCCGCTTCCTCCTCCGCCGCCGGCTCCGCCGCCACCGGCGCCGTGTAGGGGGCCACCTTCCGGAACAGCGGCCCGTAGCGCTCCCACGAGTCGAGAATCATGCGCGCCTTCGCGCTGCCGGTCTTCGCGCAGTGCTCGCGCAACAGCTCGAGCACGATTTGCTCGTCCGGCGGCTCGAGCGCGCGCACGGCGACCATGTCGGTGTTACAGCGGGCCGAGAACGTCTCGGTATCGTCGAGGACGTAGGCGGTGCCGTTCGACATCCCCGCCGCGAAGTTGCGACCCACCGGTCCGAGCACGACCACGACTCCGGCGGTCATGTATTCGCAACAGTGCGCGCCGGCACCTTCGATCACGGCGATCACTCCGGAGTTGCGCACGGCGAACCGGTCCCCGGCGCCCCCGGCGACGAACAGCTTGCCGGCGGTCGCCCCGTACAGCGCCGTGTTGCCCAGGAGGACGTGCTGGCCCGTGCCGCCCGTAGCGGCCGCGTCGCGGAACGGCCGGATGACGATCTCCCCGCCCGTGAGCCCCTTGCCGACGTAGTCGTTCGCCTCCCCCTCGAGCTCGAGATGCATCCCGGGAAGGGCGAACGCGCCGAAGCTCTGACCCGCGCTCCCCAGGAACCGCAGCCGGACCGATCCCGGCGGCAGGCCGACGTTGCCCCGCCGCTCTGCGATCCGCCCGGCGATGCGTGCACCCACCGTAAGGTGGTGGTTCCCGATGTCGTATACACCGGCGAACGGGCGGCCGGAGTCGAGGCGCGGCTCGAGCGTGGCGAGGATTTCATCGTCCAGGGACTCGACGCCCGGACGGTCATTGCGCTGCACCGTGCGGCGGCGCGGCTCGTCGCGTCCCGCCAGGGGATCGGTCAGGAGCAGCGACAGGTCGAGCATCTGCGCGCGGGGCACTTCGGGATGATCCACGCGCTCCAGCAGCTCCACCCGGCCGATGGCATCGTCCATGGAGCGGCAGCCCAGGCCCGCCAGGATGCGGCGGACGTCTTCCGCGATCCAAGTGAAGTACGCGACCACCTGCTCCGGGGTGCCGCGAAACTTCGCCCGCAGCTCCGGCTTCTGCGTCGCGATGCCGGTGGGGCATGTGTTGAGGTGGCACTGCCGGGCCATGTCGCACCCGATCGCGACGAGGGCGGCAGTGCCGAACCCGTAGCTCTCGGCGCCGAGCAGCGCGGCGATGACGACGTCGCGCCCCGTCCGCAGGCCGCCGTCCGTACGCACCTCGATGCGGTGGCGCAACCCGTTCTCGATCAGGATCGCCTGGGTTTCCGCCAGCCCCAGCTCCCACGGCGAGCCCGCGTGCTTGATCGACGACAGCGGCGAGGCTCCCGTCCCACCGTTGTGGCCGGAGACGAGCACGTAGTCGGCGTAGGCCTTGGCGACACCAGCGGCGACCCGCCCGACGCCCGCTTCCGCCACCAGCTTCACGCCCACGCGCGCGTTGGGGTTGACCTGCTTCAGATCGTGGATGAGCTGCGCCAAATCCTCGATCGAATAGATGTCGTGGTGCGGCGGCGGCGAGATCAGTGGAACGCCCGGTACCGAGTGGCGCAGACGGGCGATCAGCGCCGTGACCTTGTGGGCGGGGAGCTGTCCCCCTTCGCCGGGCTTCGAGCCCTGCGCGATCTTGATCTCGAGCTCGTCCGCCCGCATCAGATAGTGCGTCGTGACCCCGAACCGCCCCGACGCCACCTGCTTGATGCGATTATCGGCGCGGTCGCCGTTCTCGAGCGGGGCGTACGTATCGGGGTCTTCGCCGCCCTCGCCCGAGTTCGAGCGCGCGCCCATCCGGTTCATGCCGATAGCGAGCGTGCGGTGCGCCTCCGGTGACAATGCGCCGAGTGACATCGCGGTCGACACGAAGCGGCGGCGGATCTCCTCCGCGGGCTCGACCTCGTCGAGCGGGATGGGAGGCACGGCGCGGAACGCGAGCAGGTCGCGCGGGCTGGCGGGCAGCCGGGCCGCGACGCGGGCGCGGAAACCGTCATATGCCTCGGGTGAGCCGGCCTTTACGGCGGCCTGCATCGACCGCACCAGCTGTGGCGACCAGCCGTGATCCTCGCCGTCGCGCCGGTAGCGGACGCGTCCGTGGTCGGGCAGCAGCGGCTCGGCCCCCGCTTCCGGATACGCGGCCCGGTGGCGCGCCAGCACGTCCTCGGCGATCTCGGTGAACCCGATCCCGCCAATCGTCGAGACGGTGCCCGTAAAGCAGCGGTCGACCACCTCGGCGCCGAGCCCCAGTGCCTCGAAGATCTGGGCGCCGCAGTAAGAAGAAAGCGTCGAGATCCCCATCTTCGACAGGATTTTGCGCAGGCCGGCCTCGGCCGCACTGCGGAACCGGGCGCGCGCGTCGTCCTCCGCGACCTGCGCGTGCACCGACTCGAGGGCCAGCCAGGGATGCACGGCCTCGGCGCCGTAGCCGATGAGGGCCGCGAAGTGGTGCACGTCCCAGGCGTCTCCCGCTTCGGCGATGAGCCCGAGGCGCGTGCGCAGCCCGTGCTCCAGCAGGTGCTGGTGCACCGCTCCTACGACCAGGACCATCGGGAGCGGGGCGCGCTCGGAGCCGGCAGCCCGATCGCTGAGAATCACGATCCGGGCGCCCTCCTGCACCGCGTGCCCGGCCGACCGGCACAGCCCGTCGAGTGCGGTGCGCAGCGCGTCAGGACCACCACCGGCGGAGGCGCTCCAGGTCGCGTCCAAGGTAACGACCTGCGCGCCCGCGCCCGCGCGCAGCGCGGCGATCTCTTCTGCGAGAAGGACGGGATGCTCGTTCCGCACGAGCCGGAGTCCGGCCGGCCGGTCGGCGAGCAGCGAGCCCCGACGCCCGATATGCATCCGCAACGACATGACCAGCGTCTCGCGCAGTGGGTCGATCGCCGGGTTCGTGACCTGGGCAAAGCGCTGGCGCAGATACGCGTACAAGCCGGGCGGGATGCGCGCGAGCGGCGGGATGGGCGTGTCGTCGCCCATGCTCCACACGGGATCCTGCCCCGCGCTCCCCATCGGCTCGAGCACATAGCGCAGGTCCTCGAAGCTCCACCCGAAAGCGATCTGTCGCGCGACGCGCTCGGGCTCCGGCGCGGGCGGCGCATCGGGCACGGCCGCGGTCGGCCGTAGCAGGCGGATGCCCCGGGCGGCCCACCGGCTGTAGGGCCGCCGCCGGGCCACCTCGCGCTTGGCCTGCGCGTCGCGCAGGATCGCTTTGCGCCGCGTGTCCACCACCAGCAGCTCGCCGGGACCGAGTCGCCCGCTCTCCACCACGTCGCCCGGGTTCAGGTCCACGAGGCCCGACTCGGAGCCCGCCACCACCAGTCCGTCGCGAGTGATCTTGTAGCGGCAGGGCCGCAGGCCGTTGCGGTCGAGTGCGGATCCCACGAACACGCCGTCCGAGAAGGCGAGCGCGGCCGGCCCGTCCCACGGCTCCACCAGACATTCGTGGAACTCGTAGAAGCCCCGCAAGGCAGGCTCCATCTCCACGGCGCCCTCGTGCGCCTCGGGGACGAGCATCATGAGGGCATGCACCGGGTCGCGCCCCGAGCGCACCAGCAGCTCGAGCGCGTTGTCGAGACTGGCCGAATCGCTTCCTTCCGACCAGATCACGGGCTTGAGGCGGTCCACCGCATCGCCCCAGAGCGGCCCGGCGAGCGCCGGCTCGCGGGCCAGCATCGCGTTGCGGTTCCCCCACAGGGTATTGATCTCGCCGTTGTGCGCGAGCATGCGGAACGGCTGGACGAGCGGCCAACTCGACGTCGTGTTGGTCGAGTAGCGCTGGTGGAAGATCGCGAGCGCCGTCTCGTAGTCCGAGGACGCGAGGTCGGGGAAGAATCCGGCGAGCTGAGTGCCGGTGAGCAGCGCCTTGTACACCAGCGTGCGGCATGAAAGGGAGCACACGAAGAACGGCTCGAGGTCGGGTCCCGCCTCGGCAATGCGGCGCTCAATGGTGCGGCGCGCGAGATAGAGGGACCGCTCCCACGTGGGGTCGTCTTGCCGTCCACCGGCAGGCGCCTCGATGATGACCTGTCGGATCGTGGGACACGAGGCGCGGGCCCCCGCGCCCAGGACGTCCAGGTCCACCGGCACGTTGCGCCAGCCGAGCACCGGGAGCCCCTCGCGGCAGAGCACTTCCTCGATGATGGCGGTGGCGCGGCCGAGCGCATCGTGCTCGCGCGGCAGGAAAAAGGCGCCGACGGCGAACGGCTGACCGGGGGCGAGCGCGATCCCGCGGCTCGCAGCCTCACGGTAGAACAGCGGGGCAGGGATCTGAGTGAGCAGGCCGGCACCGTCGCCGGAACGGTCGGTGGCCGCGGCGCCGCGGTGGGCGACCCGCGCCAGCGCCTGCAGCGCGAGGCGCGCGATCTCGGCCGAGCGCTCTCCGGACGCGCGCGCCACGAATCCGACGCCGCAGGCATCGTGCTCCGTCCAGGGGTCGAGCTGCCGCGCGCGGCTGTGGGCCCAGCGCGATCGGTCGGCTGCGGGCATCGTGTCTCCTCTTCACACCCGGTCAACAGAAAGGCCCGCTCTGTTGGGAGCGGGCCGGGGGTTTGCTTTGAGTCGCCTACGCGCTTACACCCGCCGCCCGCTCCCGTCAGTGGGAGTCGCCGGATTCAGAATTGCGACGGTCTTCAGCGAACAGTTGTGCGACATGTCGGTGCCACCCAAAAGCATTAACCCGAAAGCATTAATATTCACTGAACGGTATAAATATACCCGAGCGTTCGAACCCGTCAAGGGGTCGGCGCCACGAGGCGCTGTAGCTCCGTGAACGGTATCAGGTCGGTCAGCGCGTCGTAAGTGCCGCGCTCGCGCAACTCCGTCGCGGCCCGGCGCACCAGACCCAGAGCCGCCTGGACCACGCGTGGACCGAGGCTCGCGCGCCTCACCCCGAGGCGCTCGAGCTCGGGGATGGCCGGGGCGGGGGGACCGGCAATGATGTTGAGCGGTCCATCGATTTCTTGCGCGAGCTGCCCGATCGTCGCCGCGTCGCTCACGTGCGGCACGAACAGGCAGTCGGCGCCGGCCCGCCGGTAGGCGTTGGCGCGTCGCACCGCCGCGGTGAGCCGCTCCGCGGGCGACCATTCCTTTACTTCGAACGCATCGGTCCGCGCGTTGATGACGAGAGGGACCCCGGATGCCTTCCCGGCCTCGCGCACCGCGCGGATGCGGTCCTGGTGCAGGGCGACGTCCACCAGGCGGCCGTCGGGCGTTCCGTCTTCGAGGTTCAGCCCGACGGCGCCCGCCGCGACGACGCCGCGGGCCGTCTCGGCCGCGGCTTCCGGGGTCGTCCCGTACCCCGCCTCCATGTCGGCGGTCACCGGCACGCGCACGTTCGACGCGATGCGGCGGACCACCGCCAGCATCTCTCCGCGGCTGATGCGCTCGCCGTCGGCGTAGCCCAGCGCCCAGGCGACACCGGCGCTAGACGTGGCGATGGCGGCGAATCCCGCGCTCTCGATCACGCGCGCGGTGATCACGTCCCACGCGTTGGGGAGCACGAGGATTCCGGGGCCGTCGTGGAGCCGCCGGAACGCGGCGGCCTGCTCCTGCAGACTCACCGTCTTCATAAACGCTCCCCTCTCATTTCGGAGCTAACCTACTTCAAGCAGATCGTTCGCGCCGGCGGGGCGAAGGATCCGTTTGTGGGCTTGACGCCGCGCCTCCGAGAACGCATCACAGGGGGTCATGAAACTGGACTCCCTCGACTGGATCGTGCTTGCGCTCTACGCCGTCGTCGTCGTCGCCATTGGCCTGGCCGTGACGCGTCGCGCCGGTCAGGGCCGACATGAGTTCTTCCTTTCAGGTCGCCGGCTGTCGTGGTGGCTCCTGGGGGTGTCCCTCGTGGCCACGACCTTCTCGACCGACACGCCCAACCTCATCACCGACCTCGTGCGCACCGGCGGCGTGAGCCAGAACTGGGTGTGGTGGGCGTTCGCGATCACGGGGATGTGCACGGTGTTCTTCTACGCCAAGCTGTGGCGGCGCTCGGCAGCCCTCACCGACATCGCGTTCTACGAGCTGCGCTACTCCGGCAAGCCGGCGGCCTTCCTCCGCGGCTTCCGCGCGATTTACCTCGGCGTGTTTTTTAACGTGATGATCATGGCCTCGGTCAATCTCTCCGCGACCAAGATCGCCGGCGTCATGCTCGGGTGGGATCGCGGGACGGCGGTGCTCATCGGCGGGGCCGTGACGGTGCTCTACGCGGCAAGCTCCGGGCTGTCGGGAGTCGTGTTGACCGATTTCGTGCAGTTCATTATCGCGATGGTCGGGGCCGTGCTGGCCGCCGTCGTAGCGCTCGGGCTCCCCCAAGTCGGCGGGCTGTCGGGGCTGTTCTCACACCCCGCGGTGGTCTCGCGCCTGTCGCTCCTGCCCGACTTCTCGGATTGGAGCACCGCGGCCGCCGTCCTGGTCGTTCCGCTGGCGGTGCAGTGGTGGAGCACGTGGTATCCCGGCGCCGAGCCGGGAGGCGGGGGCTACGTGGCGCAGCGCATGCTCGCCGCGCCCACCGAGCGCGACGCCATGCGCACGACCCTGTTGTTCAACGTGCTCCACTATGCGGTGCGGCCTTGGCCGTGGATCATCGTGGCGCTCGCCTCGCTCATCATCTATCCCGACCTCGCGTCCATCGCCGCTCGTTTCCCCCACATCGACCGGGCGATCGTGCGAAACGACCTGGCGTACTCCGCGATGCTCGTGTATCTGCCGCACGGCCTCTTCGGCCTCATGATCGCTTCGCTCGCGGCGGCGTACATGTCCACCATCAGCACCCATCTCAACTGGGGTGCTTCCTACGCGGTCGAGGATTGCTACCGCCGGTTCGTGGCACCCGACAAGGACGAACGCCACTACGTCCGGGTGGGGCGCGCCGTCACCGTAGGGTTGATCGCGCTCGCGTCGGCCCTGTCGCTCTGGCTCCAAAACTCCTATCAGGCATTCCAGATTCTGCTCCAGATCGGCGCCGGGACGGGACTGATCTTCCTGCTACGCTGGTTCTGGTGGCGGATCAACGCGTGGAGCGAGATCGCCGGCATGGTGATCTCCTTCGTGATCGCCGTGTACTTCCAGTTCGTGCACAGGGCCCTCGGGCTCCCGCCGCTCGCGCCAACGCTCCAGCTCGTGATCGGGATCGCCATCACCACTGTCGGGTGGTTGGCCGTAACGTTCGCGACGCCACCCACCGATCGCGCCACGCTCCAGACGTTCTATGACCGCATCCGGCCCATGGGGCCGGGCTGGAACGGGGCGGTAACGACGCGGCCGCCGAACCCTGGGGAGAGCGTGACCGCCGCTTTTCTGTGCTGGTTCCTGGGCTGCGCTGTCATCTACGCGGCGCTGTTCGGGACAGGATACGTGCTATACGGGAAGCTGCTGCCTGGGATCGTGTGCCTGGTGACTGCGAGCGCGGCGGCTTGGGGCTTGTTCCGCACGCTGCCGCGGGTGGGGTTCGAGTAATGCGCGTCTTGAAAAGCGGCGCCCTGGCGTCAAATTCCATGGTCGAAAGGAACGCTCCTACAAATGACGGCTGGTAAGATGGTCGTAGCTGTCTTCATCCATTGTTCCCTTACCGGTCTCGCCTTCGCGCAGTTGCAACGCGCACAAATCGACCCCGCAAAAGTCCCCATACCGCAGCAGCATTTTCAGCCGGAGTACACGTTCGATGCTCCGGGTGATCCGCTCCGGTGGGCAACACAAAAAAGCGGGTTGAATGCCGCGTTCGGCTCGACGGATGAGCTGTACATGAGAAGCGAGGCTCCCGACTTACCGAACGAATCCCAACGGTGGGAAGACACCGGATGGAAAGGTGAGCGACTCAATGCGCAGCTGCTGATCTGGTCGCCGGACACTTTGAGCCAGATACGGATTACCACGAACGATCTCGTCAACGCGCGAGGCAGGGTCTTAAGCAAGACCAATCTTCAGGCTAATCTGGTTCGCTATGTCCTGTCGAACTATCCCTATGGCGCTAAGGACGCGAGCTGCGACGTAACGGCCACGAGCACGGCTTATCTCATGCCGGACAGATTTGAACCGCTAGAGCGATTCGACCTGCCAGGTAGAACGGTGAGACCCATTTGGCTTGCGCTGGACATCCCTTCCGGCACCGAGGCCGGACTGTATCAAGGGACCATTGACGTCAGATCGGACAAGAGTCGCGTCTCGCTCCCGCTAAAAATACGGGTTCAAAATCAGCTACTGCCCAAACCGGGAGATTGGAAGTTCAGGCTCGACTTATGGCAAAACCCGTGGGTCGTGGCATGGTACTATCACCTCGAGCCGTGGTCCGCCGAGCATAAGGCCCTCCTGAGAAAGCACCTTCGCTTGTATGCCGATGCAGGGGGCAAATACATCACCACGTACGCCGTGCACTCACCCTGGTCGGACAATTCGTACATGATCGAAGGGTCGATGATTGAATGGACCAAGCGTGCCGACGGTACCTGGAAATTCGACTACAACATCTTCGATCAGTACGTGCAGTTAGCCATGGAGGCCGGGGTCAGTAAAGCCATCACCATCTATACGCCGGTTCCGTGGGGGCACAGGTTCCGCTACCTCGACGCCAAATCCGGTAACTATGTGTTCGAGGAATGGTCGCCCGAATCCGCCGAGTTCAAGTCCGTTTGGACGGTCTTTCTCGATGATCTGAAGCGCCATTTGGAGCAGAAGGGGTGGTTCGACAAGACCTATCTTGGGATCAATGAGAATCCTTTGAACTTCACCTTGGCCGCCGCCAAAGTGATCAAGGATCATTCCAGTAGGTGGAAGATCACGTACGCCGGAGACTGGCATCCGGAGCTGGATCGGATCTTGGACGACTACTCTCCGATCATAACCAGTGAGCCAAGCCTTACAGTAGTGAAGGAGCGCTGGGCCAGAGGGTCTACGACGACGTACTACGTGTGCTGCACGCCGCAGAAGCCCAACACGTTTGTTTTTTCTCCACCCATTGAAGCCAGGTACATCGGTTGGTACTCCGCGGCGTACGGCTATGATGGATTCCTGCGCTGGGCCTACGATGCCTGGCCCGCGGATCCGGTGCGCGACGCGCGGCATACGCTGTGGCCGGCGGGAGATGCTTTCCTGGTGTATCCCGGAGCGAACAGCAGCATCCGGTTCGAGAAATTACGCGAAGGAATCGTCGATTACGAAAAAATCAGAATCCTACGAGAGCTGGCGTCCAAGTCTTCCGGCACGAAGATCAAGGACCAAATGAAGGACTTCGACGCCCACTTAGCCACCTTCATCGGAGACCGTGACTACAGTAAGCGTGATTACGACCAACAGCGGATCACGGAAGCCGTTCATCGGGGAAAACAGATGCTGGAGGCGCTCAGCGACGGTCTGGCGAGATGACGCGGTTGGCTTGCATGGAGCGTGAGGATTATGTCTTGACCCACGAACTGCTACCAGCCGGTCCGGTCCCAACCGCGTTTGATCCCAATGGTGTGTACCCCTATGTAAGCTTTTCCGAGACGTCCCACCGACCGGTACCCAAGAAGTACCGATTCGCCGTTCTGGAGAACGATAAGATCAGAGTAGCGATCTGTCCCGACCTCGGAGGGAGAGTAGCATCGATAATTCATAAGGGATCGGGCAAGGAAGTCCTGTATGTTCCGGACGTCATCAGGCCTACGCGCATCCTACCCCGGTTTTGCTTTGTGGCCGGCGGCATCGAAGTGAGCTTTCCCATTTCGCATTCTCCCACCCAAAACGAAACCGTGCTATACAAGATCCATCGAACGAGACAGCGGGTGTATGTCACCTGCGGTGAGCGGGAATTGCGCTTCGGTATGCAATGGTCGGTCGAGTACTCACTGGGTGGCGACGATGATTTCTTGACACAACGCGCGATCTTTCACAACCCCGGAAGCTCACCGCACCCCTGGATGTCATGGTCCAATGCCGCTGTACCGTCCGGTCCAGATACAGAGTTTCATTTTCCAAGCGGCGAGGTTCTATCCCACTCCGCCAAGCTCGAGACGATCGATTGGCAGAGTTCGGGACCCAAACGTGAGTCGGACGTAAAAGAAATGACGGGCTTCTTTTGGAAGACGAAAGGCGCGAACGCGTTTGGCGCCTTTACCCCGTCATTGGGCACAGGGCTGTATCACGTTGCCGATGAAGCGCTCTCGCCCGGAATGAAGTTATGGAGCTACGGTGTCGGGAAAGACCGTGCCTGGGCCAGACTGAGTACGGCCAAGAGCGACGCCTACGTCGAAATCCAGGGCGGACCCATTCGGGATCAGTCCGTCAAGCTGCAGCTACGACCCAAGGAAACCCGCTGGCACGTGGAGTTTTGGATCCCTTCAGACAAGGCCTTGAACGTCTACGCTTTGAAGGTTCCGAACGTAAAGCTCAGACCCCTCAGCGAAGTTCCGCTGTTCGATTGGGCCAGGGAGAGAGATGTGCAGGTATGGAAAGATCTCTCGAGGGCTCATAAGACTAAACGAAGACGACCAGAGCCCCCGGAGATGCATCAGTGTCTCTGGGCCCCTTCCGGCATGGAACACCTCGACGCGGCTTTTAAATGGGCCATCAGAACTGCCAAAGGTGACACCACCGAACGATGGAGACTTCACTACGGTACCTGGCTGGCCGGAACAGGACAAATGAAGCAGGCCATCCAGGTTCTCTCTACGAGCCGCCTGGGGGTAGCGCGCGCGTTGTTGGCCAGGCTGCTTGAGTTGGACGGCGACATCGAGCGTGCCGCCAAGGCGTTCGGATCCATTCAGGAGCAATGGCTCCGATTGCATCCCCAGGTCGTCGTTGGACGCGATAGTGTGCTTCGAAAATTGGGAACACACACCATGGCCGAACGGGAGAAATGGTTGAGCCAGGTAGACGCACTTCAGGACGAGTGGATCATAGAAAGGCGAGTACAGCTGCTGATTGATAAAGCCGAATTTCGAGCGGCCAAACAACTGTTGTTATCCGTTCCGTTTCAAAAGGTGCATCAGAGGTATGCCCGCACGGCGTTGTGGAATCAGGTATGCGACAAACTCCACGAACCGCGTCTGCCGATCCCCGCCGAGCTGGGCGAAGATCAGTTAGCCACCTTTGGTGCTTATCGGGAGTTTGAGTGACTGTCGTACTTCGACAACACAGATCTCGTCGCGCTCACGCACTCATAACCTCCGCACCCGCCGACGGCTCGGCCACGAACACGTGCCGCTCCACGTCGTCCGCCACGCCGCGCGGGGCGTAGAACTTTTCCCGCAGAACGGACACGACCTCGGGCGCGCGCTCGACGCGACACAGCGCCACGATCGAGCCACCGAACCCGGCACCCGTGAGACGCGCCCCTGCCGCGCCCGCCTCCCGAGCCAGCTCGACGAGCCGGTCCAGCTCGGCGTGGCTCACCTCGTAATCGTCCCGCAAACTCTGATGCGAGGAGTCGAGCAGCTGCCCGAACGCCTCGAGGTTCCCAGCGGCCATGGCCGCCTCCGCTTGCCGTACGCGTGCTCCCTCGGTGAGTACATGGCGGAACCGTCGCGAGAGTACCTGTGGCATGCTCGCTCCCGCCACTTTGAGCAGCTCATCGACCGAGGCCGCCGCCAGGAGCGCGGCGTAGGCGGTGTCCTCGGGCAGACCACGCCGCGAGGCCACCAGGCGCCGCGCCTCGTCACACTGGCGCGTCCGCTCGTTGTACGCCTGCTGCGCGCCCCCGGACTTCTCGGCGTGCACCAGGCTCCACGCCACGATGAACCGCCAGCCAGAGGGCACGGCTGTGGGAGTGAGTCGGAGCGGGTGGAAGTCTATTCGTGAGGCGCATCCGGCCCGGGCACCGAGGATGATCGCCTGGTCCATCCCGCCGCCCGCGGTGCCGACGTAGCGCTCACCCCGCGCCAAGAGGTCCATCAGCTCGAGCGACGCCATCGTCACCCGGTTCGCATGCATGATGGCGAGGGCGATCGCAACGAGGAGCGCTGACGAAGAGCTGAGCCCCGCGGCGATCGGGAGATCGGTCTCCACCCGTGCGTCGATGCCCCGCAGAGCCGGGAATCGCCGGGCCAGGGCCTGAGCCGCCGCCCTGGCGTAGTTGCTCCAATCTCCCGCCGGACCCGGCGGGATGCTCTCACTCAGCGCGAACGCGCTCGGCGCAAAGCCGGGGTCACGGTTGGCGAGGCGCATCTCTCGATCCGAGCGGGGGCTGAACTCGATGCGGACGCTTCGGCGGAGAGCCATGGGGAAAACGGATAGGCCGCAATAGTCGATGTGCTCGCCGATCAGGTTCACCCGCCCTGGCGCCCGGACGACGTGAGGGTCCGGCGTCACAGCTTGTAGGTCTGCTTCGCCAGGTCGTAGGCGAGCGCCCGTGCCATGCGGCGGGCGTCGCTCGCGTCGATCACATGGCGCGCGATGAGTCCCGCGAGAAAACTCGCGTCGACCCGGCGCGCCAGATCGTGCCGCGCGGGAATCGAGCAGAACGCGCGCGTGTCGTCGTTGAAGCCGGCGGTCTTGTAGATCCCCGCGGTCTCCATCGTGCGCTCGCGAAAGCGTCGCATGCCTTCCAGGGAGTCGTGGAACCACCAGGGCGGTCCCAAGCGCATGGCCGGATAGTGCCCGGCGAGCGGCGCCAGCTCGCGACTGTAGGTGGACTCATCCAGCGTGAACGCTACGAGCGTGAAGCGGGAGTCGTTGCCGTAGGCGTTCAGCAATGGGCGCAGGTTGCGGGTGAACTCGGTGGCGACGGGAATGTCCCCGCCCCGATTGGGACCGAACCGCTCAAACAGCGGACGGTTGTGGTCCCGCAGCGCGCCGGCGTGAATCTGCATCACCAAACCATCCTCCAGCGACAGCCGGGCCATCTCCATCAGCACGTGGCCCATGAAGCGCCTCTCGTCCGCCGGCGTTACGTCGCGCTGCCTCGCCCGTTGATACAGGACCTCGACCTCGTTGGGCGGGAGCCAAACGGTGTAGGGCTCGAGCACCCCGTGGTCGGTGGCGGTAGCCCCCATGCTCTTGAAGAACGCGCGGCGATCCTGCAGCGCGTGGAGGAATTCAGCGTAGTCCACCAGCGGCGCGCCGTGCTCCCGACCCAGCGCTTCCAGCTCGGCCGGCCAGCTGGGGGACGCGATCTGAAACACCGCGTCGGGGCGGAAGCAGGGAATCACGCGTCCCTGCCACCCGGAGTCCCGGATGGCCTGATGGTGCTGCAGTGGATCGCTGGCTTTGTCGGTCGTGGCGAGCACCTCGATCGCGAAGCGCTCGAACAGCGCCCGGGGCCGGAACTCGGGGGAAGCCAGCTTCTCGGTGATCTCGTCATAGATGCGTGGTCCCGCCTCGCCGGACAGCCGCTCGCCGATGCCGAAGACCTCGTGCAGCTCGTAATCGAGCCAGGCGCCGGTAGGCGTGCCGCGGAACAGGTAGTAATGATCGACGAAGCGTTGCCACACCTTGCACGGATCGGTCTCGACGGGTGCTCCGTCCCGGCGCGGAATGCCGAGGGACTCGAGCGAGACGCCATGAGCGTGCAGCAGGCGCAGGATGTAATGGTCGGGCTGCACCATCAGCGCCGCGGGCTCCGGGAAGGGCTCGTCCCGGGCCAGGATCCCCGGATCCACGTGACCGTGGGGCGAGACGATGGGCAGCCGGCGCGTCTCTTCGTACAGATCCCGCGTGATGCGGCGGACCGCGGGATCGGAATCGAAAAAGCGGTCTGGGTCGAGGACGGCGGTCACGGGCTCACACCGTGGGCGTCCAGCCCGGGGCGTACTCCCGCTGCCACGATTTCATGGCTGCTTCATCGCCCGTGATGCGGCCCGACGAGGCGTCGACACGCAGGACGCGGCCGGTCGACTGCGCGATGTTGCCGAGGTGGCCCAGCAGCACGCTCTTCGCGCCCTCCTCGATCGGCTGCCGCAGCGCGCTCCCGGTGCGGATCGCATCCACGAAGTTGTCGATGTGCAGAGCCGTCATCTCGTCGTCGGCGGTGACGTTGAGGCCGTCTGCCGCCCGCGCCGCGAGGGACGACTTCATCACCTTCTCCTTGAGGTCGTACATCGTGTAACCGTCGCGGTCGAGCACCACGCTGCCGGCGGCGCCCAGGATGGCCGTGCCGCGCGACCGTCCGAACGTGGTCAGGCCGTTGCAGCTCTGCCCCTGCCAGATGATGGTTTTCCCGTCCGCGAACTCGAACCAGGCCTCCTGCGTATCGGGGAACTCCCAGTCATCGGCGTAGTGATAGCGACCGCCGACGGACGTCACGCGCGTGGGGTAGCTCACGCCCAGCGCCCAGCGGGCCACGTCGATCTCGTGCGTGCCGTTGTTGAGGATCTCGCCCGTTCCCCAGCGCCGGAACCAATGCCAATTGTAATGAATGACGTTGTCGCGGTACGGCGTACGCGGCGCCGGGCCCTGCCACAGCTCGTAGTCCAGGTTCGCCGGGGCGGGTGCCGGTTTGCCGTGGCCGATCGGGCCCCGCGTGTTGGCGTACCAAGTGCGCGCGAGATAGGGCTGCCCGATCGCGCCTTCCTTGATCGCCTGGATGATCTCGATCGAACGGGGCGCGGAGCGTTGTTGCGTCCCCATCTGCACGACGCGCCGGTACTTGCGCTGCGCCTCGACCAACAGCTCGCCTTCGCGCGGGTTGTGCCCGCACGGCTTCTCGACGTACACGTGCTTCCCCGCCTGCAGCGCGAGCAACGCGGCGGGGGTGTGCCAGTGGTCGGGCGCCGCGATCACCAGGGCGTCCACGTCTTTGTCCTCGAGCGCTTTGCGAAAGTCGCCGACCGCTCTGGGCGATTTACTCTGTACGCCGGCGACGGTGGCACCGCCCTTGGCCAGCACGACCGAATCCACGTCGCACACGTACGCGACTTCGGCGTGGGCCGCCCGGGCGAAGCCGCGCGCCAGCACCGTGCCCCGTCCGTTCATGCCCATGACGGCAACCCTGACTTGTTCGCCCGGCGAGCGGAGCCAAGAGGAGAACCGCGGCGAGCCCGCGAGGCCCATCCCGGCGGCAGAGGCCGTCTTCAGGAATTTGCGGCGCTTCATAGATCACGCACCTTGATGTTTTTGAAGTACACCTCGTCGCCGTGGTCCTGGAGGACGATGTGCCCGCGGCGCCGCTCGCCGAACCAGGGGAGCGAGCGAAACTTGCTCTTGGCTAAGCAAGAGTCCATTCGCGCCGTCCCAAGGTCGAACTCGAGCAGCTTTTCGCCGTTCAACCAGTGCTCGCCGTGGTTCCCCTTGAAGACGAGCTTTGACTGGTTCCACTCGCCCACCGGATGGACGTGCGTCGGCCGGCTCGGCGCGATGAGGTCGTACAGGGCACCGGCGCGATGCGACGCGAGCTTTCCATCTGGGTGCCGGTCGTCGTCCAGGATTTGATATTCGAATCCCAAGGCAGCGTGGTTCGGCGCCTCTTTGACTGAGAGCTCCTCGGAGACGTTGTACTTGAGGCCGCTGTTGGCGCCCGGCGTCACTTTCCACTCCCAGGTCAGCTCGAAGTCGCCGAACGTGTCCACGGTCATCAGGTCGCCGCCGTTCAGCGGCTGGCCATCCGGAAGCTTCGGGACGTCGCCACTCGCGATCTTCTTGATCGTGCCGTCCACGACCACCCAATGCGCCGTGGGGACGCTGTCGTAGCCCAACCCACGCCACCCGCGCAGCGTGCGACCGTCGAACAGCAGTCGCCAGCCGGCGGCGCGCTCGGCCGCGGTCAGCGCGTTCGGGGGCGCGGGAGCGGATTGCGCGCCCTGGGCGACGAGCGCCACCAACAGAGGTAGTATCATCTCCTTACTCCCTTCTTAGCGCGGGCTGCGGCGGGCGACGTCGATCCCGGCGAGCGCACCGCGCATGTAGGCGAACGACTGCTTCATCCCCGGAAGCGGGTCGTCGGCGTCGATCTCGTACTCCAAATTGACGTAACCCTGATATCCGATGGTCTCGAGCTGCCGCAGGATCGCGGCGATGGGGATGACGCCCTCGCCGACGATGCACTGACTCGCCGCGGTGGTCGGATCGCGCAGGTCTTTGGCGTGCATGTCGAGCACCCGCGGACCCGCGTCCGCGATCGCCCGCACGACGTCCGTGCCCGCTCGGACCGCGTGCCCGATGTCGATGCACAGGCCCATCCGCCGATCCATGTCGCGCACGTGTTTCAGGGCGTCATAGGGAGAAGGGAACCGCTTGTCCTCCGGGCCGTGGTTGTGGATGGCGACCTTGATGTCGTATCGCTTGGCGAATCGCTCGATGCGCGGCAGGATCTGGACGTCGGCGTGCGCGGTTATCAGCGGCATGCCGGCCGCCTGGGCGTACGCGAAGTACTTCCCCACGTCTTCGTCGGTGTCCTGCTCGAAGGTGATCACGCCGCCGCCCACGATGCGCAGGCCCGCGCCCTCGATTTCACGCCGCGCGGCGGCCACTTCGTCCCGCGACAGCTCGTAGGGCAGGTGCATGGACTTGAGGTTGATATAGGGTGTGCCCAGCGCCTTCACCATCTCGATCGCTTTGTCGCGGGGGAAGTTGCGGAGCGAATAGCTGGCGACGCCCAGCTTCAATGGTTCGGGCCTCACCCCCTGTCCCCCTTTCCACAACGTGGAGAGGGGGAGCGAGGGGGTCAGACCTGCCCCCGCTACGCTTGCGGCGGTGGCCGTAAGGAAGGCTCGTCGCGGGACGGATTGGCGCATGGTCAGTACCTCGTGGCGATTCATGCGGTGCTCGCGGGCTCGAGCCGCGGAGCGAGAACGTGAATGATGGTCCAGGCCGAGACGTAGGCAAGCCCGCAAACGATAAAGATGGGAGTGTAGTTGTTGCCGTTGGCCTCGAGAATCCGACCGGTGGCGCGCTGGAACGCCCAGCCGCCGATCCCGCCGGCGAACGCGCCGATCCCCACCACCGAGCCCACCGCAGCGCGCGGGAACATGTCGCTCGCCAGCGTATACACGTTGGCAGACCACGCCTGGTGCGCCGCCACAGCCACGCTGACGATCAGCACGGCGGTCCACATGCTCCCTGCCAGTGGTGCCAACGCCGTCGGCACGATCAACAGCGCCATCGCGAGCATCGCACTCTTTCTCGCCCGATTCACCGTCCAGCCTCGCTTGATCAAGGCGCTCGACAGCCACCCCCCACCGATCGAACCGACGTCGGACACCAGATAGATGACGATCAACGGGAGCGCGACGTGTGCAAGCTTGATGCCGTATGTCGAGTCCAGGAATTTTGGGAGCCAGTACAAGTAGAACCACCAGATGGGATCGGCCAGGAATTTCCCGGCCGCGATCGCCCACGTCTGCCTGTACCCCAGCAGGCGGATCCACGACACGCGGGCGTTCTCGGGGTCGGGCGGGTCGCTCTGGATATACGCCAGCTCGTCGCTCGTAACGCGCGGATTCGACCCGGGACTGCGGTACACCGCGAGCCAGAGGAGCAGCCAGAGGAATCCGAGCGAGCCCGTCGTGATGAAGGCCCACTGCCAGCCCCACCTGAGCGCGATCCAGGGGACGAGCAGGGGTGTGAGAATCGCGCCGGTGTTCGTGCCCGCGTTGAAGATGCCGGTCGCAAGCGCCCGCTCTTTCTTGGGGAACCACTCGGCGACGGCCTTGATGGCGCCAGGGAAGTTTGCCGACTCGGCCACGCCCAGCAGCGC
>DATNOH010000253.1:0-6223 GCA_035601435.1 Gemmatimonadales bacterium
CCGCAAGCGCGAGACCGGGACGCAGGGCGTGTCGCGCGAGGACGCGGTGGGTCGCGAGATCTTCGAGGTCCTCGATCGCCAGCCGCGCGATCTCCTGAAGCGCGAGTTCGACCGCGTGTTCGACACCGGCGAGCTGCAGCAAGTGGAAATGGAGTCGCAGGCGAGCGGCGAGGCCCGCTACTACCGGATCACGAAGATCCCGATGCGGCAGGACGGGCGCGACATTTCGCACGTCATCACCATCGGCGAAGACATCACCGAGTGGCGCCAGGCGCAGCAGCGCCTCACCGAAACGGAAAAGCTCGCCGCGGTGGGGCAGCTGGCGGCGGGCGTGATGCACGAGATCAACAACCCGCTTGCGACCATCCTGGCCTGCTCCGAAGCCCTGACGCTCCGGACCGAGGACTTAGCCCCGGGCGACCGCCAGGCTTACGACGAGTACCTCAAGATCATCGACGCCGAGGTGCAGCGCTGCCGGCGGATCGTGGAGAGCCTGCTCGACTTTTCGCGGCCGAAAGGCGGGGACAAGAAGCCGACCGACGTAAACGGCGTGGTGGAGCGCACGCTCTTCCTCCTCAAGCACCACGCGCGGTTCAAGCGGCTGACCGTGGCGCGTGAGCTGGCCACCGGCCTCCCGGCGGTGCTCGCGGATCACGAGCGGCTGATCCAGAGCTTCATGGCGCTGATGCTCAATGCCATGGACGCCATGGACTCACGCGGCACGCTGACGGTGCGCAGCCGCATCAACCCCGACCGGGGGGACGAGGTCCTGCTCGAGTTCATCGACACGGGCACCGGGATCAAGCGGGAGGATCTGCCCAAGATCTTCGAGCCGTTCTTCACCACCAAGCCGCAGGGGCGCGGCACCGGACTCGGTCTGTCCATCTGCTACGGGATCATCGCCGAGCATCGAGGGCGAATCGACGTCGAGTCGCACGTCGGCGTGGGATCGAATTTCAAGGTGTACCTCCCCACGGGATGAAAATCCTCGTCGTCGAAGACGACAAGACGGTAGGCCAGTACGTGAAGCGCGGGCTGACCGAGGCCGGGTTTCACGCCGACCTCGTCGGGGACGGCGCCGAAGGGCTGCGTCTTTCGGCCGGCGGCCACTACGACATGCTCGTGCTCGATCTGCGCCTGCCCGCGTTATCGGGTCTCGAGGTGTTGCGCACGCTGCGCGATCGCGGCGAAGCAATGCCGGTGCTCGTGCTCACCGCCCAGGACGCCGTGGATTTCAAGGTGCAGGCGCTCAAAATGGGCGCCGACGACTACGTCACGAAGCCCTTCTCCCTGGAGGAGCTGCTCGCTCGTGTGGAGGCGCTGGGGCGGCGCCCCAAGGCGATCGCCCCGCCCGTGCTCAGGGTGGCGGACCTGACCCTCGACAGCGGGAGCCGCGAGGTGCGGCGCGGCGGGCAAGTCATCGACCTCACCCCCAAAGAATACGCCGTCCTCGAGTACCTCATGCGCCACCAGGGCCGCGTCATGTCGCGCACGCTGATCACGGAGTACGCGTGGGACTACCACTTCGACCCCGGTACCAACATCGTGGATGTCGTGATCACGCGGCTACGCAAGAAGATCGACCACGGGCGCGAACCCAAGCTCATTCATACGGTGCGCGGGGTCGGCTACGTCGTGAAGGCGTGACATGCAAACGCTGCGCGGGCGGCTCACCGCCTGGTACTCGGGCGCGCTCGCCCTCACCCTCGCCGCGTTCGCCGGGGTGCTGTACCTGGACCGGCGCAGCGCTTCCTACCAGGATCTCGACCAGCGGATTCAGTCCGAAGCATCGCTGACGGCGGGCATTCTCGCGGAGAGCTATCGCGCGCGCGGGACGCTGGTGCGGGCCGACACGGCCCAGCGCCCGGTCCTCATCCCCGACCTGGCCGCGCTGCTCGAAGCCGTGCCCGACTTCCTCGTCATCACGGCGCGCGACGGCAGCCTGCTGTTCGCGTCGTCGGATGCGCGCGCCCTGACGTTCCAGCAGGTGGAGCAGCTGCGGAGTCTGGCGAGCGCCCCGCTCTCGGGACGGACCAGCGGCACCCTCCGCCTCGAGCCCAACGGTCCGAAGATCCATTATGTGGTCCATTACGTCACCGGCGCCGGACCGCAGTTCGGGGCGATCCTCGCCGGCGCGGACGTCCGCACGGCCGAGCTCGGCCCGGACGAGCTGCTCTCGACCTTTGCGTTGGTGCTGCCGCTCGGGCTCGCCCTCGCACTGCTCATGGGGTCGTGGATTTCGCGGCGCGCGCTCGCCGCCGTGGATCAGATCATTACCGAGGTCCGCGAGATCACCGACGGACGCAGTTTGCACCGTCGTCTCGCCGAGCCGCTGGTGAAGGACGAGCTCGGTCGGCTCGCCGAAACGCTGAATCAGATGATGACGCGGCTCGAGCGCAGCTTCGCCGCCCTGCGGCGCTTCACGGCCGACGCGAGCCACGAGCTGAAGACGCCGCTCACCGTGCTCCGTGCCGGGGTGGAGCGCGCCATCACGACGCCCAACCTGCCGCAGGACACGCTCGCCACTCTGGAGGAGACGCTCCAGGAGATCAAGCGGATGACGGAGCTGGTGGACGCGCTGCTCACGCTGGCGAGGGCCGACGAAGGCATCGCGCCGCTGCACCGCGAGCCCGTGGACCTGCGGGAGATCGTGGAGGAGGTCCGCGAGACCGGCGAGCTCCTCGCCGAGGAGTCGGGGGTGCGCGTCGAGGTGGCCACGCCGCCCGAGCCGATGGTCGTCTCCGTCGATGCGACGCGGATCCGCCAGCTGATCCTGAACCTCCTCACCAACGCCGTGAAGTACACGCCCCCGGGCGGGACGGTGCGCATGCAGCTGGGCGCCGCGGACGGCCGGGTCACCCTCAGCGTGGCCGACACGGGCATCGGCATCGCCCCGGGAGATCTGCCGCACATCTTCGATCGCTTCTGGCGCGCCGACTCCGCGCGCACCCGCACCGGGGAGCGCCCCGGCGCGGGGTTGGGACTCGCGATCTCCAAATGGATCGCCGAGGCGCACGGCGGACGCATCGATGTCGTGAGCCGCCCCGGGCGCGGAACCACGTTCACGGTCACACTGCCGCGCGAGGCGCCGGCGACGAAGTCCTAACGCCGCTGTCATTGGTTCGTCACGCCCGAGTCATCCCACCGCAAGCGACGCACGCCATTCTGATGGAGACTTCTTCTTGCGAGGTCTCCATGCGGAATCATTTTGCAGTATCGGTGCTCGCTCATGCGGGGGTGTGCGCCGCCGCGGTACTGGCCACGCTGAGACCGCCGCTGGTGTCGCGTGTCGCGGGCCCGCCCATCGTCCTTTCGTGGCCGCTGCCGTCCGAGCGCCGGTCGCACAGTGGCGGGTCCGACCAGCTGCCGGGACCAACGGCGTCGCCGATTGATGTGCCGCAACAACCGCCCATCGATCTTCCACCGATCGACGCCAGACCGCGCTTCGACGCGAAGGTGCTACTCCGAGGCGGTGGCGGTACGTCTCACGCGGACGGTGCGTCGGATGGCGCGTGGAGCGCCGCCGCGGTGGATGACCCGCCGGTGCTGCTCGCGGGCCCGCCGCTCGCCTACCCGGATGTGCTGCGGCGCGCCGGGATCGAGGGGACGGTGCTTGTGCAGGTCGTGATCGACACGCTAGGTCGGTCCGAGCCCGGCTCCATGGTGCTACAGAGCTCGCATGCCGGCTTCGAGGCGGCCGCTCGGACGTACGTGCTGAGGGCGCTGTTCCGCCCGGGCCGCACGCATGGCCGAGCGGTACGGGTGCTGGTGCGGCTGCCGATTGCCTTCACGCTTGCGCCCACTCGCTGACCGGCGAGCCGACGCGTAGGTTAGTCGCTCAATGAGAGCGGCGGCAATCGTGATGGGCCTCGCGCTCGCGGCGGAGATGGGTGCGGCACCGGCCATGGAGGCACAGGTCCGGGCCGCCGACCTCGTGACAGCAGCGCGCGCGCAGCTCCGCGCGGGCAACGTGGACTCGGGGCTGGTGCTGGTCGGGCTCGCCCTCGACTCGAGCACCATGGCGACCGGCCGCGACCGCGTGAACGCGCTCGTATGGCGCGGTGTCCTGCAATACTTCAAGGGCAGGGACAGCCTGGCGCACGAGTCGTTTCACGACGCCCTGAGCATGGATCCGCGGCTCGAGGTCGCGGGACTGGCGCAGATCGACTCGCTCCTTGCCGCCGACTTCGAAGCGGTGCGCCGCTCGATTCAGCCTCCACCCACGGCCCAGCGTCCCACGTCCGCACTCGCCCGCGTTGCTGGAGGGCCCACCCTCGACACGCTGTACAGCTGCGTCCCCGAGTGCCGCGGGCTGGACCGGCCGCCGCGCCCGCTCCCCGGTGAGTCCGACGTAGTCACCCTGCGCAGTGGCAGCGCGGGCTCCATCATGGGAGGGGTGGCGGTCGTTCGTTTCGTGGTGGACAGCATGGGGGGGGTCGAGCCGGCCTCCATTGCCGTGATCTCATCGCCCAGTCCGGCGCTGCGGGACACCCTGCTGGACCACGTCCGTCAGGCACGATTCTCGCCAGGGCGGGTGCAGGGCCGCGCGGCGCGGGTTCTGGTGCAATGGCGCCTCACGCTGCGGAGCCCCTGAAGCCGACGCCTCACCCGGCTGTCATCGTTTTGTAATGGGGTCTCCACTAGCGGGCGGAGGCCAATTGGCGGTATTTCATAAGGAGTTACCCGATCGTCCACTGGAGGACGAAAACCCGTGTTTGACAATCTCATCGAGTCCAAGCGCAAGAAGAGCGGCAAGCGGATGTTCGGCGTGGGTGCGGTGTCGCTCGTGGTTCACACCGTCGTGATCGCGGGCGCCGTGTACGCCACGTTGAGCGCCGGTGAGGCGGATAACAGCGTCAAGGTGGACACCGCGATGGTGTTCGTCGACCAGCCCAAGCAGGAGAAACCGCCGGAGCAGCAGCCGGTGCAGCTGGACGTACCCCTCAAGGGCTTCCAGACGGTGGTCGCGCCGGACGTGATCCCGACCAACATTCCCCCGGTGAACCTCCAGGAGCATTTCGATCCCAAGGACTACTCGGGCTCGGGCGTCGAGGGCGGCCTCGCGACCGGGATGGTGCCGACCGGGAACGAAGTGTTCATGGAAGCGATCGTCGAAGAGAAGCCCGCGGTGCTGTCTGGTCCGACGCTGCAGTTTCCTGAGCTGCTGCGGCAGGCGCAGATCCAGGGCCGGGTGCTGGTGCAGGCGATCATCGATACGCTGGGGCGCGCCGAGCCGCCCTCCGTCAAAGTGCTGCAGAGCCCCAATCCCGGCTTCGATCAGTCGGCCAAGAGCTACGTTACGAAAGCGCTGTTCCGGCCTGCGCGCGTGCACGGCCGGGCGGTCCGCGTGCTGATTCAGATCCCGATCGACTTCCGGCTCAAACAGTAGCAACCCCAAAGGAGCCTTCGCCCCATGAGTCTCTCGCTTTACGACCTGTTCGTATCGATGGGCCCGTTCGCGAAGTCCATCGTCCTCATCCTGGCGGCGATGTCCATCTTCTCGTGGACCAGCGCCTTCCAGAAGCTGTACCAAATCCTGCGGTCGCAGGGGGAGACGCGGCGGTTCGCGCCCGAGTTCTCCCGCTTCCTGCAGGAGGAGCAGCTCGACGGCGCGATCAAGCTCGCCGAGAAGCAAAAGAAGAGCCACGTCGCGCGCGTCGTCGGTGAGGCGCTCTCCGAGGTGAAGCCGCTGCTGCGGGACCGCGCCACGATCACCGCCGCCGACATCAACTCGGTGGAGCGCGCGGTGGAGCGCGAGATCCTCATCGTCTCGGCGGAGCTGAAGCGCGGCCTCGGCATCCTGGCGACGACGGGCTCCACGGCGCCGTTCGTCGGCCTGCTGGGTACGGTGATGGGTATCGTGAACGCGTTCACCGGCATGGCGGCGTCCGGTGGCGGCGGCTCGCTCGGCGCCGTGTCCGCCGGTATCGCGGAAGCCCTGATCACGACGGCGTTCGGGCTCATCGTCGCCATTCCGGCGGTGTGGCTCTACAACTACTTCACGACCAAGATCGACTTCCTCTCCGTCGAGATGACGTACACCTCGAAGGAGCTGATCGACTACCTGATCAAGAGCGTCGGATCGGAGTTCGGCCGCTCGATCTTCACGAAGGAATTCCAGACGCAGAAGGCGTCGCAGACCAGTGGCCCTGTCAGCCACTAGCGCCCGGGCGGCCGTCAAGGCCGACATCAACGTCACGCCGCTGATCGACGTGATGCTGGT
>DATNOH010000254.1:0-10666 GCA_035601435.1 Gemmatimonadales bacterium
AAAGACGCCGCCGCGCTGATCCGGGGTGGGATGTCGGCATTGTTGTTTGCCGAGGGGACACGGAGCCGCACGGGAGAGCTGTTGCCGTTCAAGAACGCGCCCTTCGGGCTCGCCATCGCGGCCCAGGTGCCCGTGGTGCCGGTGTACGTCGCCAACACGTTCGAGATTTTGCCCAAGGGTCGGTTCTTCCTGCGGCCGCGGCCGATCAGGATCGTGATCGGCGATCCGATCTCCACGACGGGGATGACGGTCGAGCGGCGCCAGGAGCTGCGCGACAGGGTGCATGCGGCGATCCTCGCCCTGAAGGCGCGCGTTGACGCAGAGGGCGCCGCCCGCTAGGGTAGGGGCCATCATGAGCACGATCATCTCGGTACGAGCGCGCGAGATTCTCGACAGCCGGGGCAACCCGACCATCGAGGCGGACGTCACCCTCTCGAGCGGCGCGGCCGGACGGGCGGCCGTGCCGAGCGGCGCCTCCACCGGCGAGCACGAAGCGGTCGAGCTGCGCGACGGCGATCAGAAGCGGTTCGGCGGCAAGGGCGTGCTCGAGGCGGTGAAGAACGTGAACGAGGTAATCGGTCCGCGGCTCGAGGGTATGTCGGCCGAGGAGCAGATCGCGGTGGACTACGCGATGCTCGACCTCGACGGCACCCCCAACAAGAGTCACCTCGGCGCCAACGCCATTCTGTCGGTGTCGATGGCTGTGGCGCGGGCTGCCGCCCAGGACGCCGGACTCACGCTGTACCGCTATCTCGGGGGGCCGGTCACCAACGTGCTGCCCGTGCCGATGATGAACATCCTCAACGGCGGCGCGCACGCGGCCAACACCGTGGACTTCCAGGAGTACATGATCGTGCCGATCGGCGCCGAGAGCTTTCCCGACGGCCTGCGGGTCGGCGTCGAGGTGTTTCACGCGCTCAAGAAGGTGTTGGCGAAGCGCAACCTCTCCACCGCGGTGGGGGACGAGGGAGGATTCGCGCCCAATCTCGCGAGCGACGAGGCGGCGCTCGAGGCGGTCATGGCGGCGATCGAGGCCGCCGGGCTCGAGCCCGGGAAGGACGTCGCGATCGCGCTCGACCCCGCGGCGTCAGAGCTCTACCAGGAAGGGAATTACGTCTTCAAAAAGAGCGGCGCCGGCACCAAGTCATCGGACGAGATGATCGCGTTGTACAAGGGCTGGATCGACCGCTACCCCATCGTGTCGATCGAGGATGGGCTGGCCGAGGACGACTGGGCCGGATGGGCGAAGCTCACGGCGGCGCTGTCCGCCCGGGTGCAGCTGGTGGGCGACGATCTCTTCTGCACCAACATCGAGCGGCTGGATCGCGGGATCGAGGAGAACGTCGCGAACGCGATCCTCATCAAGCTGAATCAGATCGGATCGCTCACCGAAACGCTGCAGTGCATCGCGCACGCGCGCTCCAACGGCTACGGCGCCGTGATCTCGCACCGCTCCGGCGAGACCGAGGACACCTTCATCGCCGATCTCGCGGTGGCGACCGGCGTGGGGCAGATCAAAACCGGAAGCGCCTCGCGCACCGACCGCGTCGCGAAGTACAACCAGCTGCTGCGCATCGTCGAGGAGCTGGGCGACACCGCGTACTACCCCGGCCGGCATTTGTACGGACTGTGACGCGCGCCCGGCTGATCGCGGTCGCCGCGGCGGTGGTCCTCGCGGGATTGGCCTTTCAGGCGGGTGAGTACGGCATGCTCGACTGGCTCAAGCTCCGTAGCCAGCTCGCCGAGGAGCGCCGGGCCGTGCGGGAGCTCGAGCGCCAGCTCGACTCGCTGCAGCGCCTGGCGCACGCGCTCGAAACCGATCCCGCCGCTCAGGAGCGCGCGGCGCGCGAGCAGTTCGGCATGATCCGGAAAGGCGAGCTGCTGTATCGGCTGGTACCGAAGGTGGACGCGGGCGACGAGAACCCCGCACCCACCCCGCGGTGAGTGCGGCCTAGCTTCCTCCCACCATGATGGCCAGGCTGATCGCTTCCAGCGTTTCGCTGCCGCGCGCGCGTACCGCGGCGTCATCCAGCCGATAGGAAAGGCGCAGCCAGAACGGCCGCTGCGGCGGTCGATACACAACGCCCGCCTCGCCTCCCTGCACCCGGCCGGCGCCCGCCACCAGATTGACGTCCGAGGACCAGGCCCGCCAGAGCTCGACGTAGCTCGTCAGACTCGCCGTCACGATCGGCGCCTCCACGCGGGCCCGGGCCTGCCAGAACACCCAGCGCTCGGTGAGCGTGTCCGTGACGTACGCTCGCACGAACGGACCGACGCTCATTTCGAGCCAGGGGACAGGCCGCGCGGCGACCACCAGCCGCCCTTCGATCAGATCGCGCTTCACAGTCTGATCGGCCGTCTGCAACGTCCCGCTCGAGAGCCCCAATCCCAGGCTGAACCCGTTGAACACCACTCGGCCTTCGCCCCCGAACATCGGCCCGCGCAGCCGAACCGGACCGGCTGCCCCCGCCGCCGTCGTGTCGTCCCGCACCCACACGAAGCCGGCATCTCCGCGGAACGCCAGGGTCGGCCGGCCCTGCGAGTGAGCGGCGGACGCCGCAACGAGCGTCAGAATTCCGATCAGCCCGATGGTCCTCATGGGGATCCCCGATCAGCGATGGTCTCGGGCCCCGCACGGACCACCAGGCGCGTCGTACGCAGCCGGGCGGCGTTCTCCGTCCGCACCGCGTCGAGCTTTTTCTTCCAGGCGTCGCGCTGCGATGCGTTGGCGCGCGCGTTGGCCTCGAGCACGCGGGGCTTTCGCGCGAAAAAGCCCACGAAGCCGGCCACACCCACCGTCGCGCCCACGGCGAAGCGCGCGCCCGACGCATCCTTGCCGGGTGCCACGATCGAGGGGAGCGCGACGGCGGCGGCTCCGGCGAGCAGCCCGGTGGCGAGCGAGCGGAAGGCCGGACCGGTGGACGTCCGCTCGGGCAAAAAGCTCGGTTCCGGAGGCCAGGCCAGTGTATCCGGCATCACCTTCTTGACGTCGAGCACGACTTTGCGCGCTCGCGGCCCATCGGCAGTGGGGATGCGCGGCGTCACCTGCAGGATGTAACGGCCGTCGTCGGCAGGACTCCCCCCCGCGGTGAGCCCGTCCCACTTCACGAGGAGGCTGTCGGCCACCGGGCCCCTGTACAGCTCTCGTAGCGGGGTTCCGTCTTCGTGCGCGAGGGTGACTACGACGTCCGCGAGCGAGCTCGCGAGCACCCGGGCGGGCAGGCTGTCGCTCCGCGTGCGCAGCTCGGTCACGGGCGGTACCGCGACCGCGATCGCCCTGGTGGCCCGGCGGACTTCTTGAAACAGATTCGTGACCTGGGGCGGGAAGATGAGCTCGTCCGGCCGATAGCGCGGGTTGAGTAGGACCAGCTGGCGGAAAGCGCCCATGGCGGAGTCGCGCTGACTCCGGAACAGCTCGGTCGCCGCGAGATACGTGAGTGCCTTCGCCCGCAGCGAGTCGGGCAGTGCCGCGGCCGAATCGCGAGCCAGGCTCCGCTCGAGCAGGGCGGCCGCGGCATCGTACTCCAGGGCCTGGTAGTGCCGCACGCCTTGTCCCAGCAGATCGCTCGCCGACTGCGCGCGCACCAGCCGTGCTCCGCAGAGTAGCAGCGACAGGGCGAGAACGAGTGAAGTGCGCACCACGATTAGCGCTCCACCAGAGCGATGTCGGTGATGCGCAGCCGCTGCCCGGGCGCCACATCGATCACGCGCTCGTACGGCCGGTAGCCATCGCGCTCCACCCGTAGCCGGTGACGACCCGGCCCAATCGTGCGATCGATTTGTGGAGTGTTCCCGATGGGCTGACCATCGAGATACACGCTGCCCCACGGGATTGCGTTGACCGATAGGAGACCGGGTTCGACGAGCCGCTGGTCCACCACCGGCGGGGTGGCGGCGGGGCGCGGCGTCCCGCGCTGCACGACCGGGGCGCGTCGCGTGACCGTGGGACGAGTCGTGCGCACGGGAGGCCGTGTCGAGGAGGGAGGTGCCACCGTGTCGCGGCTCTCCCTCGGCGGTGCCGGTGCAACCTCGGGCCTGGACGCCGGCGCGCTGGCAATCGGTTCTCGTGCCGGGCTGCCCGACGACGCCGGGATCGAAGAAATACCGAGCCACGCGGCGCCGCCACCCAGCAGGACCAGGAGGCCGGCGCCAGCGGCCGCGATCCGTGCGCCGAGCGGCTTCGCGGCAGGGTCGGCGTCGGCGTCGACGATTACGACTGGAGCGCCCGCGCCCTTCTTGCGCGGGTTCGCGCCGAACCAGGTCGTCCGCGTGTCCGGCCGCGTGCCGCCGAGGGCCGCGACGAAGTCGAGCACGCTGGGGAACCGGTCGGCTTGGCGGCTCGAGAGCGCGCGGCGCAGCGCCTGCGAAACGTGCAAGGGGAGTCCCGGAAGAGCGTCGTCCGCTGGAAGGGGATCATCGCCAAGCGGCATCCCGGTGAGGCAGTGATAGACGATCGCCGCCAGGGCGCGCTGATCGGTGCCGGTCGGCGGCTCCTTGACGCGGGCACCGTCTGGCGCCGGGTCGACCAACCCCCGCATCGCGAAGTCGCGTACCAGCGCCCACTCGTTGGCGTCCACGATGATGGAGTCGGGGGTCAGGGCGCCGTGGGTCACGCCGCGGCGGTGCGCGTAGTCCAGAGCGCTCGCGACCTGCTCGAAGATTCGCAGGCAGGCCGAGCGTTCCAGCGGCCCGTCGGTTTGCAGCATGCTCGCGAGCGAGCGGCCTTCGACATACTTGGTGGCGCACCACAGGAAGTTCTCGGTGGCGCCGTGACGGTAGACCGGGACGATGTGCGGGTGATCGAGCTGCGCCGCGGCCTCGGCCGCGGCATGGAAGTGATCCCCCGCCGGACCAACCTCGGCGCGTGGCAGGACCTTCACGGCCAGCACCCGCTCGTCGGCGTCACGGGCCAGGTAGACGATTGGGCCGGGTGGCCGCTCGAGCAGGCTGTCGATCCGGAACTCGGGCGCCAACTCGCGCCGCGCGTCGAGCTCGCTCGGCTCGGGTGTGGGCGCTTCCTCGACGGCCACGGTCCCGCCGGAGTAGCCGCACAGCCAGCAGGTAGCGGCGGCGTCGGACAGCTCGCTGAGGGTGCAGCGGGGGCAGCGCATCAGGGCCCCGTGACCTTGAAGGGCGCACTCTGGGCGCTCGCCAGCGGGGAGCTGCTTGCCACCAGGGTGTAGTCGCTGACCCCCGGCTGATCGATACTCAGATCGGCGAATGTGGCGACGCCGTTTACGGCGGCGACGCTCGTCGTCCCGTTCAAGTGGCCGACGAGCAGGCTTCCGTTCTGGCCGATGGCGATCGAGATCGTGCCACTGAAGGTCGTGACGACCCTGTCCTGGTCGTCCTCCGCCGCGACCCGCACGGGGGGCGTAATCTTCGCTCCCGCCGCGGCATCGCTCGGCTGCGTCAGGAAGATCAGGTGCGTGCCGGCTGGGGGGCCGCCGCTTCCGCGGGACGCCGCGCTGCCGCCGGAGCTGTTGAAGAGCTTGTCGAAGTGACAACCGGCGACCAGCGCGGTCAGCAGGACAACTCGTAGCACTCTCATTGGCTGCTCTACAAGCATGCAAGCGTCGCACCGCGTCGCTGCTGCTCAATGAGGCCGCTTAGGCCCGATCTCTAGGGCTCCCAGACGGCATATGTGGGATTGGCGCAACGGGTGTGTCGGGGGCCCCACGGTTCGGAGGCACCCACTCGCATTCTGCGGGCGTGAACGGGGGCCTCGTTTCGGCTACCTGCGTGCGGCTGTGAACGGGCCGCTAATGTGGCCGCCGGCGCCGAAACTTCCGTTGAAGCCCCCGGACCCAGCGAACAGTGCTTGCGACTCGCACGGAGCGCGGCTATCTCCCAGGGGGGAGGGAGTATGGCGCTGACGCCGACACAACGTAAGCATCTGGAGGCTCGCCTGCTCGAGGAGCGTACACGGGTCGTGGATGCGCTTGCGCGCTACAATCGCGCAACCCGCGACACGGTTCAACAGGAGCCCGGAGATCGGGGGACGGACACCGCAGACCAAGAGTTGGATGTCGTGAACGCCGCGCGCGAGACCGCGGAGCTTGCCGAGATCGACGCCGCGCTGGAGCGGCTTTACAAGAGGCCGGAGGAGTACGGGCGGTGCGAGCGCAGCGGGAAGCCGATCCCGTTCAAGCGACTCGACCTGGTGCCATGGACGCGGACGTGCGACTAGCTGCTCCAAGCAGCGCGCCACCAATACGGGACAGTCGTGGGCTCCCACGCCTCCCCTGGCGAATGTAAGTTCAAGCGCCACAACTTCGGCGGCGTAGCTCAGCTGGTTAGAGCAGCGGAATCATAATCCGCGGGTCGTCGGTTCGAGTCCGACCGCCGCTATTTCTTGACCTCCCCTTGAACCGACTCACTCCAGGTTCACACCATCTCTGACCTGGGGTCGGAATGCGCCACACCACGCCGCTGCTGGTTGCACTCTGTGCCCTCGCGCCTGCGGTCGTCGCCCAGGACACTCTGAAGATCGACCCGGGCGAGCGCGTGCGTCTCACGCTTGAGTCCGGCCGCAGCACCGTGGGAGTGCTCGTGACCCAGGACCGTGATTCGTTGCGCATCCGGCCGCGGCCGGATGCGCCACCCGCCGCCTTCTCTCGAAGCCGGATCGCTGGCGTCGAAGCCAGCCTGGGCCGCCATGGCCACGCCGGAACCGGCGCGCTCGTGGGGCTGGTGGCCGGGGGCGCGGCTGGTGCGGCCTTGGGGGGGAGCTGCTCGGGAGACTTCCTTTGCCCCGGCGCGGGCGGCGGCGCCTTACTGCTCGGCGGAACCGGCCTCCTGTTCGGCGCCCTCGTCGGCGTCTTCGTCCGCAGCGAGCGGTGGGAGCAAGTCTACGAAAACCCAGTCCAGGTCGGCTTCGCGGCGCCCGGAAGGGGACTCGGCGTAAGGGTATCCATCAGGCTGTGAGCCGCGGCCCGCGTGCCTAGCCGCCCTCGAGTCCCTTCCACACCACCGGCCGGATGTCGCGCGAGCGCTCCGCGGCGTAAGTCTGCGCAGCGCGCAGCAGCGCTTCGTACTCGCCCCGCCACTCCGGCGGCATGTTGGCGCGAAAATGAGCGGCCGTCATGACCGCGCCCGTCGCGCGGCTCGCGGCTCCGTGACCCACCTCGACCACGTCGCCCAGGAAGCAGGTGGAGCTCCCGGTATCCATGACGTTCGCCACGCGGCACTCGAAGTGCGCGTAACACTCGTCGAGCACGGGCACGCCCAATGTGCCCAGCCGGTGCGGGACGCCGGCGAGCTTGTCGCGCGTGCGCCCGCTCGCGAAGCCCAGGCGGTGGATCAGCTCGAACTGGTCGTCGCGTAGCAGGTGCAGCACGAAGCGGCCGGTCTCGAAGATCAGGTCGTGGCTGTAGTTGAACTTGTGGATGTAGACCGACACGCGCGGGATCGTGGGCACGATCGACGCGCGCACGGCGCTGTCGGCGATCATGGCGTTGCGCTTGCCACCGCGCTCGGAGGTGATCGCCACGACGGGCGAGGTCAAGTTGCGCAGCAGCTGGTAGATCTGGTCGGGCTGCAGGATTGGCATGGCCATAATTACGGCCGTGCCGGAGCGGCGGGCAAGGCGCGCGCCCGCAGCCGATCCGCCAATCATTTATACTACAGGATGACGTCGCTGCTGTCGCGCCTCCGCCATCACCTCTCGCGCACCCGCCTCCTCGCGGAGCCCGGGACCGCGGTGCTGGCGGTGTCAGGCGGCGCCGACTCCGTCGCATTGCTCGATCTGCTGCACGCCCTTGCCCCCGAGCTCGGTCTGAAGCTCGTCGTCGCCCACGTCGATCACGGCATTCGATCGGATAGCGGGGTTGTCGCTGGGGTGGTCGCACAGCTGGCCGAGCGCTACAAGCTGCCGTGCGAGGTGGGGCGGCTGAGTCTCGGTCCTGACGCCACGGAGACGGTAGCACGCCGCGCGCGCTACGCCTGGCTCGGTGAGGTGCAGCGCCGGCACGGCGCACGCTACCTGCTCACCGCGCATCACCGCGACGATCAGGTCGAGACGATTCTGCTCCGGGTCCTGAAGGGGAGCGCACCGGCGGGTCTGGCCGGGATCCCCGCACGTGGGCGCGGCGGCCTGGTGCGGCCGTTGCTTCCGTTTGCGAAGGCGCGGCTCGTGGCGCACGTCGCCGAGCTCGGTCTCCCGGTGCACGACGATCCCGCGAATCGCGACCCGCGACACGAGCGCAGCTGGGTGCGCGGCGTGCTGCTGCCGCTCGTCACGCAGCGGCTGGGGCCGCGCGCGAGCGACGACGTGCTGCGCGCGGGGCGGGCGGCGGCGCGCGAGCGGCACGCCTGGGACAGCGTCCTCGACCATCTGCCCGATCTTGGACTGCGCGTCGAGCCGCACCGCATCGAAGTTGCCCGGGGGGGTTTGGCCCGCTATGATGACGTCCTGTCCGCGGTGCTGCTGCGGGCCGCGGCGCGGCGTGCCGGACTCGTGCTTGGGGTGCGGCGCGCGCGTCAGCTGGTCGAGTTGGCGCGCCGCCCATCCGGGCGGCGGCTGTCCTTGGCGGACGGCTGGATGGCGGAGGTGGCGTTCGATCGCCTGCGGGTGACCCGCGCGGTCACCGACGCCGCCGTGGAAGTCGTCCCCACCGGGGAGCGGGGCAGTGCGGTGTTCGGCGAGTTTCGCGTGGTGTGGACTCCCGATCCGGCGCCGGCCCGGCTGCCGCGAACGGACTGGACGACGTGGATCGCGGGAGCGAACTGGGAAGTGCGGCCGCCCCGTCCGGGCGACCGGCTGGTTCCGCTCGGCGGCATCGGGCGACGGCCGCTGCGGCGGATGTTGATGGAAGCGCGAGTGCCGCGCAGCGACCGGTCCGCTTATCCGATCGTTGCCCGCGGCGAAACCATTCTGTGGGTGCCGGGCATCTGCCGGAGTGCTGACGATCTCCCGCGGCCCGGAACCCGGGCGGTACGGGTGGATGTTACCAAGCACGGCGAGCCTCAAGCAGACGGGCGGACGTGAGCTCAAGCGGATCGTCTTCGACGAGGAGACGATCGCGCGCAGGGTGCGCGAGCTCGGCCAGGAGATCACTGCGGCGTACCCCGACGGTGAGCTGCTGGTGCTCGGTCTCCTCAAGGGAAGCTTCATTTTCCTGAGCGATCTCGTGCGGCGCATCGAGCGGCCCCTCCAGGTGGACTTCCTGGTGGCGGCGAGCTACGGCAACGATACGATCTCGAGCGGGAATGTCCGCCTGTTGTACGATCCTGAGACCGAGTTGCGGGGTAAGCATATCCTCCTGGTGGAGGATATCGTCGATACGGGAAAGACCCTCAACCGACTGGTGGCGCTGCTGCGCGAGCGAGCGCCACGGAGCCTGGAAATCTGTGCCTTGTTGCATAAGCATCTGGCCGAGCATCTCGAGCTCGAGCCGGCGTTCATCGGATTCGACGCTCCGCGAGTGTTCCTCGTGGGGTACGGGCTCGATCACGCCGAAAACTTCCGGCACCTGCCGTACGTAGCGAGTTTGACCTGATGGCCAACCGCATCCCGCCGCCGCGCGAGTTCAGCTGGACCCGGACGCTCCGCACGCTCTCGTTTTGGGCGCTGCTGATCGTGGGCTCTATCGCGCTGGTTCAGTTCGCGGCGAACCGGCGACAGGAGACGGCGGAGATCTCCTACTCGCAATTCACCGAGCAGCTCGACAAGGCCAACGTCGACACCGTCGAGATCACCGAGCGGCAGCAGGTGAAGGGCGGCTTCAAGACCCCCGTGCCCGTCCGCGGGCGGAACTACGACCACTTCACGACGCTCTTGCCGTTCGAGTCGAACGAAACTTGGGTCGCCACGCTGCGCAACAAGGGCGTAGACGTGCGCGCCCGCGAGGAAAAGCAGTCGTTCGGCGTATTCCTCTTCAGCTTCCTCCCGTACCTGCTGATCTTCGGCCTGCTGATTTTCATGCTGCGCCAGATGCAGCAGGGCGGGAACCGCGCCTTCGCCTTCGGCAAGTCGAAGGCGAAGCTGCTCGCGGGCGACACGCCCAAGGTGACCTTCGCCGACGTCGCCGGCGCGGACGAGGCGAAGCAGGAGCTCGAGGAGATCATCGACTTCCTGAAAGACCCCCAGAAATTCCAGCGGCTGGGCGGGCGCCTCCCCAAGGGCGCGCTGCTCGTCGGCCCGCCGGGAACGGGGAAGACGCTGCTCGCCAAGGCGGTCGCGGGCGAGGCGGGCCGGCCGTTCTTCTCGATGTCGGGGTCGGACTTCGTGGAGATGTTCGTGGGGGTGGGCGCCTCGCGGGTGCGCGACCTGTTCGAGCAAGGCAAGGCGCACGCGCCGTGCATCATCTTCATCGACGAGATCGACGCAGTCGGGCGGCACCGCGGCGCCGGGCTGGGCGGCGGGCACGACGAGCGCGAGCAGACCCTCAACCAGCTGCTGGTGGAGATGGACGGCTTCGAGTCGAACGACGGGGTCATCCTGCTCGCGGCCACCAACCGGCCGGACATCCTCGACCCGGCGCTGTTGCGGCCAGGACGCTTCGACCGCCAGATCGTGGTCGATATGCCGGACGTGAAGGGGCGGGAGCAGATCCTGCGCGTGCACACGCGGAAGATTCCCCTCGCGCCGGGCGTGGACCTGGAGCGCATCGCGCGCGGTACGGCCGGTCTGGCCGGCGCCGAGCTTGCGAACATCGTGAACGAG
>DATNOH010000255.1:0-8689 GCA_035601435.1 Gemmatimonadales bacterium
ATAGAAGAAGAGGACGCGGAGGATCTGCTCGAGATGATCGAGGAGAGCCTGCGCCAGCGGCGCCGCAGCGACCCCGTCCGCCTGGAGATCTCGTCGGACGCCGACGAGACATTCGTCGGGATGTTGACGGAGGCGCACGACCTCGAGGCGCGCGACGTCTACCGCGTGCCCGGCCCGGTGGACGTGACCGCCCTGACGGCCCTGCACCGCCTCGACGGGTTTCCGGCGCTCAAGGACGAGCCGCTCGTGCCCCGCGTGGCGCCTCCGTTCGCGCAGGGGCGCGACGTGTTCGACGTGATTCGCGCGCAGGACGTGCTGGTACATCTGCCGTATGAATCGTTCGGGTGCGTGGTGGATTTCATCGAGCGCGCCGCCGATGATCCGCAGGTCCTGGCCATCAAGCAGACGCTGTATCGCACCAGCGGGGCGAGCCCGATCATCTCCGCGCTCGCCCGGGCGGCGCAGAACGGCAAGCAGGTGACCGCGCTCGTCGAGCTCAAGGCGCGCAGGGACGAGCAGAACAACATCACCTGGGCGCGCATGCTCGAGCGGGCGGGTGTCCACGTGGTGTACGGCATCGTGGGCCTGAAGACGCACTGCAAGGCCGCGCTGGTGGTGCGCCGCGAGGGCGCCGGCATCCGCCGCTACGTCCACCTCTCGACCGGCAACTACAATCCCACCACGGCGCGCGTGTACACCGACCTCGGCCTCTTCACCGCCAATCCCGACATGGGCGAGGACACGAGCGCCCTGTTCAACCTGCTCACCGGAAACGCCGAAGGTTACCGCTGGAAGAAGCTCGTGGTGGCGCCGGTCGGCATGCGCGAGCAGGTCATCGGTCTGATCGAGCGCGAGGAGCGTAACGCGCGCGAGGGCCGCGCCGCGCGGATCATCGTGAAGATGAACGCCCTCGTCGAGCCGTCGGTCATCGACGCGCTGTACCGCGCGTCGCAGGCGGGCGTCGCCATCGATCTCGTGGTCCGGGGCATCTGCTGCCTGCGTCCCGGGCTGCCGGGCGTGTCGGAGACCATCCGCGTCACCAGCATCGTGGACAAGTACCTCGAGCACAGCCGCATTTTCTACTTCGAGAACGGCGGCAATCCCGAGGTCTTCCTCGCCAGCGCCGACTGGATGCCGCGCAACTTCTGGCGGCGGATCGAAACCCTCTTCCCGATCGAAGAGGCGTCGCTCCAGGCGCGCATCGTCGGCGACATCATCCAGCCCATCCTGAGCGACACCGTCAAGGTGCGCGAGCTGTCCTCGGACGGCACCTACCGGCGACGCACCCCCGGCGAGGGCGAGACGCCCCTGCGGTCCCAGATCGCCCTCCAGCACCTGGCGCGCGAAGCCGCGCGCGAGAGCACGGACGTCCGTCCGCCCTTCGTGCCGATCGTGCGGCGGTCCGCGCCCCGAACCCCCCACGGCGAGCCCGCGCCCGCCTGACGAGCCGGAATGCGCCTCTTGGTCGTGCGCCACGCCATCGCCGAAGATCGTGAGGCGTTCGCGCGCTCGCACAAGGACGACGCGAACCGGCCGCTCACCGCGGAGGGACGGCGCAAAATGGAGCAAGCCGCGCTCGGTTTGAAAGAGCTCATCCCCGAGCTCGACCTGTTGGCCGCGAGCCCCTACAAGCGGGCGTTCGACACCGCGGAGATCGTCGCCGCCGCCTACGGTGGCCTGACGGTGGAGCGGGTGCCGGAGCTGGCACCGGGCGTGAGCGTGGATCGCGTGATCGGCTGGCTCACGGGGCGCCACGCGCGCGGCAGCGTGGCGGTCGTGGGCCACGAGCCCGATCTCAGCCGCCTGGTGTGCACCCTCCTCGCCAACACGAACGGACCGTTCCTGGAGCTCCGCAAGGGCGCCGCCTGCTTGCTCGAGTTCGCCGGCCCCGTCGGCAAGGGCGCAGCCACGCTCGACTGGTTCCTTGGTCCCAAGCATCTCCGGCTTCTCAGCACCGCGCGTGACTGAGCGCCCCGGGAGCCTCCTCACCGCGCCCGCACCGAGCGCGGCCCGCAGAATCGCCCTGACGCTGCTCGACGCCGCGAGCGTGGCGCGCGAGCGGCTCACGAACGCAGACGACGTCGAAGCCCTGCACGATTTCCGGGTCGCGATGCGCCGGCTGCGCAGCACGCTCCGTGCCTACCAGCCGCAGCTCATTGCGCTGGTGCCGGCCAAGCTGCGCCGCCGGCTGCGCGAGCTGGCCCGCGCGACCGGCGAGGCGCGCGACGTGGAGGTCCAGATCTCCTGGTTGGAACACCAGCGCGACGAGCTCCCGCCGGCGCGACGGGCCGGGGTCCCGTGGCTGTTGGCCCGGCTCACACAGCGGCGCGAGCGGGCCTACCGGGATATCCTTGAGCGGATTGCTCCGAAGTTCGACCGGCTGGCGCGTCGCCTCCGCCGGGCGCTCGAGTCCCCGCCGGCCCCCGACGCGACGCTGCCTCCCTCGCTAGGGTCGTTGATCGCCGAGCTGCTCCTGGACCAGGGGAGCGACCTGGAACGACGGCTCGCCCTCATCCGCTCGCCGGGCAGCCACGCCGAAGCACACGCGGCGCGTATTCGTGTGAAGCGGGCGCGCTACCTGCTCGAGCCCGTCGCCCGGGAAGCCGGGCATGCGACGCCCGTGCTGCGGCGCCTCAAGCACGTGCAAGAGCTGCTGGGGGATTTCCATGACCTCCACGTCGTGATCGCACTACTGGGGGATGCGGCCGCGGAGGCGGCGGCGGAGCGCACGCGCCGGCTGCACGAGCTAGCCGTCGGTGGTGCTCGCGACGCGGCACGACCTGGCCCGCGACCGGCAACGAGCGGCCTGCTGACGCTCGCGCGCGTGGCCCGTGAGACGCAGCAGCGATTGTTTCGGCGTCTGGTCAGTCGTCGCCTGGCCCGCGCCGTGCCCGCCGACCTCGCGGCGCTCGCGGCAAAGCTGCGCCCACTGGTCGGCCCGGTGGCCACCCCGGTCGCCGAGTGGCCGAGCCGCGCTCCCGCACGTCCCCCGCGTCCGTTACCGGCTCGTTACACTCACCGCGCCGGGGCGTGACACGCCAGCATTCGCTTCCCCATCGATGCAGGCACACCACAACCCATTGCTCCAGGAGGGGGGACAGCCAATGACGTTTTCCATGCGTCGGGCGCTCGGGGTGGCCGTCGTGGCCGCAGCGGCGGGCGCCAGTCCGCTCGCTGCGCAAGGCACTCAACCGCCGCAGGTCTCGGTCGGCGGCGTGGTCTACACGCAATACGTTTACCAGTTGAAAGACTCCGTCAATCACTTCAACAACTTCGATATCACGCGAGCGTACGTGAACGTGCTCGGGAAATTCTCGGGCGGTGTCGGCACGCGGGTCACAGCCGACATTTACCGCAACGCCGACGGTTCGCTCGGGTACCGGCTCAAGTACGCCTTCGCGACATACACGCCACAGGGCAGTCCGCTCACGTTCAAAGTCGGCCAGATCCATACGCCCTGGCTCGACTGGGAAGAGTCGTTGTGGGACTACCGCGTGCAGGGACAGATGGCGATGGAGCGAGCCGGCTACATGTCGGCGGCCGACTTCGGGGTGGGCGTGGACGGCAAGTGGGGTCCCGACAAGGTCAACTTTCAGGTCGCGGTAGTGAACGGAGAGTTCTATAGGAGCCCAGAGGTCGGCCAAGGCAAGGATGCGATGGCGCGTCTGTCCGTGCGGGTGCTTGACACGGATGACTCCAGTCGCGTGGGCGGTCTACGCGTGACGGGCTACGCCGGCTACGGGCGGGCCGCCGGGGGCGCGGAGCGCAACCGCTACCTGGGCATGGTGTCCTACCGGTCGAAACACCTCACCCTCGCCGGGGAGGCTGCCGCGGCCCAGAGTGGCCCCCTGGGCACGATCAACGGCCACGTATACAGCGCGTTCGGCGTCTATAAGGTCCCGGACTCCAAAGTCGCAGTCATCGGTCGCGTCGACATCACGCACGTACAGGCCGGTGCCACCGACAAACAGACCCGGTTCATCGGCGGTGTGTCGTATCAGTTGTCACCGAACTGGAGGCTCCTCGGAGACTGGGACTACGCGAACTATCAGACCGACCTCTTGAATGCCGCGAACTACGCGACGCGCTCCCAGGCCCTGTTCCAGACCCAGTTCACGTTCTAACTCGGACGAGATCCCATATGACGCAAACACGCTGGCTCGTACTTGCCGCCCTTGCCGCCCTTGCCGCCCCTGCTGCCGCGCAGGTAAAGCTCAACGGCGCGGGTGCGTCGTTCCCGAACATCATCTACCAGGACTGGATCCTGACCTACAATCAGGCGCATCCCGACGCCCAGCTGAACTACCAGTCGATCGGCTCAGGCGGCGGCATCCGGCAGTTCTCGGATGGCACCGTGGACTTCGGTGCGACCGACGCGCCCATGAGGGATTCCGCCATCACGGCGATCAACGGCAACGTCCTGCACATCCCGACGGTGCTGGGTGGCGACGTGCCCACGTACAATCTCCCGGACGTGACGCAGACCCTGCGGTTCACACCCGACGTGCTCGCCGACATCTTCCTCGGCAAAATCACGAAGTGGAGCGATGCGCGGATCACGGCCGTGAACCCTGGCGTCAAGCTGCCGAACACCGACATCGTCGTGGTGCACCGCTCCGATGGGTCCGGCACTTCGTTCATCTGGACCGACTACCTCTCGAAGGTGAGCCCCGAATGGGAGCAGAAGGTGGGTCGCGGTGCATCGGTGAACTGGCCGGTGGGACTGGGCGGCAAGGGGAATGAGGGCGTCACGGCAACGGTCAAGCAGACGCCGGGCGCGATCGGCTACGTGGAGCTCGGTTACGCCATGATCAACAAGCTTCCGGCCGGCGTCGTCCGCAATAAGGCCGGCAAGTTCATCACACCCGCCCTCGAGAGCATCACCGCCGCCGCGGCGGGCGCGATGCAGGCGATGGGCCCGAATACCGACTTCCGCGTGTCCATCACCAATCCGGATGGCGAGAAGGCGTACCCAATCGCCAGCTTCACCTGGTTCCTGATCCACAAGCAGTACGATGATGCCGTGAAAGCCGGCGCGCTCGTGAAATTCGTCTGGTGGGCCGAGACAACGGGTCAGGGCCGGGCCGAGCCGCTCGGCTACGCTCCCCTGCCCAAGCAGCTGCTGCCGTGGATCGAGGCGCGGTTGAAGACGATCACCGCCGCTGGCAAGACGGTCTGGACGACGGCAGCTCGGTAACCCTCCATCCGACTGCCGCTGCCCCCCGTACGGCGGTATGCGCCGGCGGGGGGTGTTTCTTTGCAGCCGCCGTTACAGTCCCGTGACACAGCCCGGATACGTTCCCGCGGAATGGCGACACTCCCCATGGAGCCGGTGGCGGCGCCCGAGCCCCGTTGGCCGCTCCTGCGAGGCGCGAACGCGGGCGACCGCCTGTATCGCGGCGCGCTCACGGCCTTGGCACTCACGCTCCCGTTGTTGCTGCTCGCGCTCGTAAGCGAGTTGGCGCTGAACGCCTGGCCGGCGATCCGACGGTTCGGCTTCCACTTCGTCTGGACGTCGGTGTGGGATCCCGTGGCGGGTGTGTTCGGCGCGGCGCCGATGATCTTCGGCACGCTCGCCTCGTCGCTCTTGGCGCTGCTGCTGGCCGTCCCCCTGGCGCTCGGCGTCGCGATCTATCTGACGGAGTTCGCACCCAAGTGGCTGCGCCAGCCGGTGGCATTCCTGGTGGAGCTGCTGGCGGCGATCCCCAGCGTCGTGTACGGCCTGTGGGGGATCTTCGTGCTGATCCCCTTCTTACGGATCTATATCGTCCCGCCGCTGCGGGCGGCGCTCGGCTGGACCCCGTTCCTGAGCGGCGTCTTCTACGGCAACTCCCTGCTCGCCGGCGGCGTGATCCTGGCGATAATGATCGTGCCCTACATTGCCGCGGTCTCCCGGGAGGTGCTGCTCGCCGTCCCGGTCAGTCAGCGCGAGGCGGCGCTCGGGATGGGCGCCACCCGATGGGAAGCCGTGTGGACCGCGGTGGTTCCCTACGGACGGGCCGGACTGATCGGCGCCATGATCCTCGGCCTGGGCCGCGCGCTGGGCGAGACCATGGCGGTGACGATGCTGATCGGCAACCGGCACGACATCGGGTTGTCGGTGCTGCAACCCGCCTACACCATGGCGGCGGCCATCGCCAACGAGTTCAGCGAAGCCACGACCGATCTGTATCTATCGGCCCTCTTCGAGGTCGGACTGATCCTGTTTGTGGTCACCGTAGTGGTCAACGCCTTGGCGCGGCTCCTGATTTGGCGCGTCGCCCGCGGGACGGCCGTGGGGAGTCGGGCCCTGTGAACGCGCGCCGCCTGCGCCGCCGTGTCGTCAGTGGTACCATGACCGGGCTCGTGGCCGTGCTGTCGTTCGTGGCCGTCCTTGCCCTGGTCCTGATTCTCGGGTATCTCGTCGCGAAGGGCGCGTCATCCCTCGACTGGAACTTTTTCGTCAAGAACCCCCTCCCTGCCGGACAGTCGGGCGGTGGCGTGGCAAACGCGATTGTCGGGACCTTGATCATCGTCGGATTCGCCGCGTTGATCGGTCTGCCCATAGGTATCGGGACCGGACTCTACCTCGCCGAGTACGGTTCGGGGCGGCTCGGCTGGACCGTACGGTTCGTGGCGGACGTGCTGAACGGCACGCCGTCCATCGTGGTGGGCATTTTCGCCTGGACCTGGCTCGTGAAGCCCATGGGGGGCTTTTCGGCGCTGGCCGGGAGCGTGGCGCTGGCCGTCCTGATGGTGCCGATGATCGCACGGACGACCGAGGAGATGGTGCGTCTCGTGCCCCACTCGCTGCGCGAGGCCGCCTTGGCGCTGGGCTATCCGCGCTGGCGGACGTCGTTGCGGATCATCGCCCGTACCGCGCTGGCGGTCATCCTCACCGGCTGCCTCGTCGGGATAGCCCGTATCGCGGGGGAGACCGCGCCTCTGCTGTTCACGGCGCTAGGAAACCTGAACTTCACGACCAACGTCGGCCAGCCGATGCAGACGCTGTCGCTGCAAATCTTTCAATACGCCACCGGTCCATTCGACGAGTGGCACCGCATGGCCTGGGCCGCGGCGCTCGTGTTGATGGGACTGGTGCTGCTGCTTTCCCTCGCCGCCCGCTGGGCGATCCGGCAACGTCATGGCGCCGCCCGCTGACGCCCGGCTGCAGCTCCAGACCATGCGGCTTACGGCACTGTACGGGCGCCGGGCCGCGGTCAAGGACGTGTCGATCCTGTTCCCCAAGCACACGGTGACCGCGTTGATCGGCCCGTCCGGGTGCGGCAAGACGACGTTCCTGCGCTGCCTGAACCGCATGCACGAGCTGTCGGAGGGGGGCTGGATCACGGGCAAGGTGCTGCTCGACGGGCAGGACGTGTACGATCCCAGCATCGATGCGGTCCAGCTGCGGCGCCGCATCGGCATGGTGTTCCAGCGGCCCACGCCGTTCCCCACCATGTCGATCTACGACAACGTCGCGGCCGGACTGCGGGTGAACGGCCGCCGCCCGCGCGCCGAGCTGGATGCCGCGGTGGAGGGTGCGCTGCGGCAGGCCGCGCTGTGGGACGAAGTGAAGGATCGCCTGCGGCAGAGCGCACTCGCCCTGTCGGGCGGCCAGCAGCAGCGCCTCTGCGTGGCGCGGGCCCTCGCTCCCGAGCCCGAGGTGGTGCTGCTGGACGAGCCCACGGCGTCGCTCGACCCGGCCGGCACCCAGCACATCGAGGAACTGTGTCACGAGCTTAAAACGCGCTACACGATCGTGATCGTGACCCACAACCTGCAGCAGGCCGCGCGCATTTCCGACTACACCGCCTTCTTCTATTTGGGCGACCTGGTGGAGCTCGGCCGCACCGAGGAATTGTTCACCAAGCCGACGAAGGAGCAGACCGAGGCGTACATTACGGGGAGGTTCGGATGAGCACAGTCGGACTGACGGACAGTCGCACGACACTGACCCCGGACGCGAGTCCGGGGTCCCCGGGCTTGCGCCCGGGGTCAGTAGCCGTCCGCCCGTCCGACCGTCCGACGACCATCATCGACGTGCGGACGTACGGCTTCTGGTACGGCGCGACCCAGGCGCTGTTCGACGTGACGGTCGCCATTCCCCGCCGCGCCGTGACCGCCCTGATCGGGCCTTCGGGCTGCGGCAAGAGCACCTTCCTGCGCTCGGTGAACCGGTTGAACGAGCTGATTCCCAACACCCGGCACACGGGCGACATCCTGCTCGAGGGCGTCTCGGTGTTCTCGAAGGGCACCGATCCTGTCGCGCTGCGGCGCGAGGTGGGCATGGTATTCCAGGCCCCGAACCCCTTTCCCAAGAGCATCTTCGACAACGTGGCCTACGGCCCGCGGTTGAACGGCCTGGCGCCGGAGCGCGAGATGGCGGAGCGGGTGGAGCGGGCACTGCGGCAGGCGGCGCTGTGGGACGAAGTCAAAGACCGTTTGCAGAGCCCCGGGACCGGGCTGTCGGGCGGCCAGCAGCAGCGGCTGTGCATCGCGCGCGCCCTGGCGAACGAACCCGAGGTGCTGCTGTTGGACGAGCCTTGCTCCGCGCTCGACCCGGGTGCCACGCAGCGCATCGAGGAGCTCCTGGTGGAGCTGAAGCAGAGCTACTCGATTCTCATCGTGACGCACAACATGCAGCAGGCGTCGCGCGCCTCGGATTTCACCGGGTTCTTTTACCTCGGCCGCCTGATCGAATTCGGCC
>DATNOH010000256.1:0-3208 GCA_035601435.1 Gemmatimonadales bacterium
GCCCGCCGCAGCTCCGCACGGGGAATCGAGTCGAGCAGGCGGGCGGGCAGGATGGCCAAATCGGTGAGGACGTCCGGTACTGCATCCTGGGAATGCGCAAAACGAATCACCACCGTCGAATCGTTGGGGTCATTCACGAACGCCACGTCCGCGAAATCGTTCAGCCGCGGGTACCCGGTCGCCGCGTCTCTCGCCGCCGAGAGCGTCCACGCGACATCGCGGGCCGTGGTGGGCACACCGTCGCTCCAGCGCACGCCCGGCTGCAGTCGGAAGGTGAGACTCTTTCGGTCTTCCGACCACGTCCAGGCGCGCGCCAGGTACGGTCGAGGCACGAGCGCCGAGTCGTAGCGCACCAAGGTGGTGAGGAGGACGTAGCGCTCCACCTGCTTGGCGAGGGGGTGCACCGTGAGCAGAGGATTCACGCTCTGGAGGTCCGCTCCCGACGCGTATACCACGGTGCGACCGCGGTGCGCGGCTCCCTGCCCGCACGCCGTGATCATCAGACTCCCAGCCACCAGGCACAGCGCTCGTTGCCGCACGCCCGGATTCTAGCGGGGCTCCGCCGGTCGCGCGAGATTCGGCGCATGCTCGCCCACCTCGGGACCCGCACCCTGGCCGGAGCCGTCGTCGTCGCCGGGGTCGTCACGCTCACGTTCCTGCTGGTGCGGCTCGCGCCTGGGGACCCTGTGGAGCGTTTGCTCGGGCCGACCGCCACACCCGCGCAGCTCGAGGTCCAGCGCCGCGCCCTCGGCCTCGATCGGCCGCTCGCCGCGCAGTATGCGATCTGGCTGGGCCGATTCGCCCGCGGGGACTGGGGCAAGAGCATCGCCACCGGCCGACCGGTACGCGCCCTCTTGGGCGATGCGGTGCCGGCGACACTCGCGCTCGTGGGCACGTCCCTGGTCTTGAGCTACCTGCTCGGCCTCGCCGTCGGGGCGTGGCAGTCGAGCGCGGGGCCGCGCGTCGACACCGCGCTCTCCATTGCCACGGTCACGCTGTTCGCGGTGCCGGGGTACTGGCTCGGGCTCATGCTCGTCATGGCGTTCACGTATTGGGCGCACTGGCTGCCCGCGTTCGGCGCGGCCGGGCTCGATGCCGACGCGCTCACGGGCTGGAGCCGCCTGGCCGACCGGCTGCGCCACTTCGCGCTGCCGCTCGCCACCCTCACGCTGATCGGCATCGGCGGAGCCGCGCGGTTCGTGCGCGGCGCGATGCGCGACGTGATGAGCCAGCCGTTCGTGAGAACGGCGGAGGCCAAGGGACTGTCACCGTTCCACGTTACACGACGGCACGTTGCACGTAATGCCCTGATCCCGGTCGTCACCCTGCTCGGCCTCTCCCTTCCCGCGCTCTTCTCCGGTGCGGTGCTCGTGGAGGCAGTGTTCGCATGGCCCGGCGTGGGCCGCCGACTGGTCGAGGCGGTTCAGGCCCGCGATTACCCCGTGGTCGTGGCGGCTACCGCAGTGACGGCCGTGTTGGTCGTCGCGGGGAACTTGCTGACGGACCTCGGCGTCGCATGGATCGACCCGCGGATCCGGCGCGAGAGAAGAGAAACGTGAGAGCGTTGTGGCGTGACCGTCGGGCCGCGTTCGGGTTGGCGGTGCTCGTGCTGGTGGCGAGCGCGGCGGTTGCGGCGCCGCTCGTCTCGACCGGCAGCCCCACGGCGCAGCACGAGGTCGTGGCCACGCGATTCCTGCAGCCGTTCGCGACGGACCACTCCGGCATCTTCCATGCGCTCGGGACCGACCGTTTCGGGCGCGATGTGTGGACCCGGCTGGTCTACGGAGCGCGGGTCTCCCTCGCCGTCGGAGCGCTCGCCGTCCTGCTGTCGGTGGTGATCGGGGTGCTGGTCGGCGGCGTCGCGGGCTTCTGGCCGGGTCCCGTGCGCACGGCGCTGCTCGCGCTCACGGATTTCGTCCTGGCCCTGCCACGCGTCGTCCTGCTGCTGCTGCTCGCGGCCATGGCCCGACCCAGCGCCGGCCTCGTCATCGTTGTCCTCGGTCTCACTGGCTGGATGTCGGTCGCGCGGCTGGTGCATGGTGAGGTACGATCGCTTGCGGCTCGCCCGTTCGTCGAGGGAGCGGTCGCGCTCGGGCTGCCGCGGGGTCGCGTGCTGGTGCGCCACATCCTCCCCAACGCCCTCACCCCGGTGATCGTCTCGGCGGCGCTCGGCCTGGGGAATGCGATCACCCTGGAAACGAGCCTCTCGTTCCTGGGGCTCGGCGTTCAGCCGCCCACGCCGTCTTGGGGCAACATGATCGCATCGGGACGAGATACGCTGGTCAATGCGCCCTGGGTGGCGGCGGCGCCGGGAATCGCGCTGGTGGTCGTCGTAGTCGCGTGCACGCTGTTGGGGGATGCACTCCAGGATGCCCTCGATCCACATAGGTATCAGACGGCGAGGTAGACGCTGAGACGCCAAGTCGCCAAGTGGATATGAGGTTTGAGGGGGTAGGGTTTCCTCACCTGTCATTCCTCATATCCACTTAGCGTCTCGGCATCTTCGCGTCTACCTCAACGTCTACCCACTAGGCGTCGGAGGACGGCCTCGTTCAATTCATGCCCGCCATCGAACGGGATTTCCTCGTACGGAATCGTATGTTGACGCAAACGCTCCACGATCCCCGATACGACTTTCGGTGTGATGTACTCGTCCGAGCGCCCGTGCACGAGCGCCAGCTGCACCCCACGTAACCGGCTGACAACCGTGTCGACGCTCAAGTCGAGGTCGGGCGGAAACTCCCCACCCCACAACGTGAGACGATCGATCTGGGCTTTCCCCAGCGCCGCCCACCGGCTCACGGTGGAAGTGCCCTGGGAAAACCCCAGCGCGTGGACGGTCACATTGGGGCGATCGATGGACGCAAACACGTCCGCGTAGACGGCGTCGAGGTACCCCACGTAGTCATCGATCTCGGCGAGACGATCTTCCCGCGTCATCCAGGTCGCGCCGACGCGCCGTTCGGTGGCACTCTCGCTCAGATAGAACCGGGATAGCCCCTCCGGCGCTACGAGATAGCGCCGCCCGTCGTCGAGCACGCGCAGCTTCTCCAGGAATCGCGCTGCCAGCTGGCCGTACCCGTGGCACGCGAACCACACTTCCGCCACCCCCGAGCTATTGCCCAGCGTGAAGTACCGCGCCGTTCGCTTCACGGACAGATGATGTTCTTGCAAGGTCAGGTCACCAAGATGGTCACGATCTCGTGTG
>DATNOH010000257.1:0-6608 GCA_035601435.1 Gemmatimonadales bacterium
AGGCCGTAGCGGCTCACGCGCCCGTAGGTCGGTTTGATCCCCACCACGCCACAGAGCGATGCCGGCTGCCGCACCGAGCCGCCCGTCTCCGAGCCCAGCGCGGCGGGCACGGCGCCCGCGGCCACGAGCGCCGCCGAGCCACCCGATGAGCCGCCCGGCACGCGCGTCTTGTCGAACGGGTGGAGCGACCGGCCGTACGCCGAGTGCTCCGTGGACGAGCCCATGCCGAACTCGTCGCAATTCGTCTTCCCGGCGATCAGCGCGCCCGCCGCCTTCAGCTTCGCCACGGCGGTCGCCTCGTACGGCGAGCGGTAGCCCTCGAGGATCTTCGAGCCGCAGCTCGTAGTGAACTCGAGCGTGCAGATGTTGTCCTTCACCGCGACCGGCATCCCGTACAACACGCCCGATGGATGCGCCGCCGACGCCTGTGCCACCAGCGACTTGCGCAGCTCCTTGATGGGCGTGAGACAGGCGTTCAGCCGCTTGACTCTGACGATGCGGTCGGCCGCCGCCTTGGCGCTTGCCAGCGCTTCGCTGGGATCGATCACGCTCCGGCGTCCTCGAACTGCCCGAGCTTGGGCACCAGGAAGAAGCCGTCTCGGAACGCGGGCGCGAGTTCGGCGGGTCCGAACGCGAGCGGCCAGGGCTTCACTTCGTCGGCGCGGAACCGCACCGCGTCTGGGCCCGGCACGAACGGCTTCACGCCCTCGCTCGCCGGCACGGCGTTGATCTGGGCGACGTATTCGAGAATCCGCGACATCTGCTCGGCGAGCAGCGGCAACGCTTCCTCGCTCACGTCGAGCTCGGCAAGCCGTGCGATCCTCTGGACTTCGTCATGCGTGACGCTCATGCGCTCTCCCACTCGCGCTCAAGCCCGGCGTAGGCCACGAGCAGCTGCTTGGTCCCGATCTCCCGATCGTCGAATTCCACGGTGACCTTGAGCTCGCGGCCGACGCCCGATACCGCGCGCACCACGCCGCCTCCGAACTTGCGGTGGCGCACGCGCTCCCCCGTGGCGTAGCGGGGCGCGTCCTGCGAGGCTTCGACCTCCCAATCGAGCTCCGCCGGCGCCGCGCGCTGGGGCCGCCCGCCGCGCGCCCCGCGGCCGGCGCGCGCGCCGCGGTCCCAGAGCGGCGTGGTGCTCCGCTCTTCCAGCGCCGCCGCCGGCAGCGCCTCCAGGAAGCGTGACGGCTCCGACAGCTCGAGCCGTCCGTTACGGTATCGCGTGCGCGCCCATGAGAGATACAATTTTTCGCGCGCGCGCGTGAGTCCCACGTAGCACAGCCGTCGCTCCTCCTCGAGGCCCCCCGGCTCACCGGCCGAGCGCGCGAGCGGGAACAAACCGTCCTCGAGCCCCGCCACTGTCACGACCGGCCATTCGAGCCCCTTCGCCATGTGCACCGTCATCAAGGTGACCCCCGTCGGGTCCCCCGTCCCCTGGTCGGCCGAGCCGACGAGCGCCGCCTGGGTGAGGTACCGCTCGATCAGGGTAGCTCCCTTCTCCCCTTCCCCGACCTCGTCCCCGTCGTCGGCGGCGGTCTCCGCCCACTCCGCCGCCCCGGCGATCAGCTCCTGCACGTTCTCCAGGCGCTCGACGCCTTCGGCGCCCTCGTCGGCCAGGTATTGGGCGTAGCCCACCGCCGCTACCGCGTGCTCCAACGCCGTGGCGGGATCGGCCTCGCCATGCCGCACGCGCAGGTCGTCGATCAGGGCGGCCACCCCGGCGAACGCCGCGCGCACGTTGGGTCGTAGGTCGGGGATCCGGTCGGCCGCCCGAGCGGCGGCGAGCAGCGGCTGCCCCCATTGGGTCGCCGTGCGCACCAGCTGGGCGAACGAGGCGTCCCCGATCCCGCGCCGGGGCACGTTCACGATACGGGCAAACGCCTCGTCGTCTGCGGGATTGGCGATGAGCCGGAGGTAAGCGAGCACGTCCTTCACCTCGCGGCGCTCGTAAAAGCTCACGGCGCCTACCAGCCGGTACGGAATGCCCCGGAAGCGGAACGCCTCTTCGAACGGCCGCGACTGCGCGTTGGTGCGGTACAGCACGGCCATGCCCTCATACGCCACGTCGCTATCCGCCGCCCGGCGGCTGAGCTCGCCGGCGATCCACTCCGCCTCGTCGCGCTCGTCCGCGGCGGTGAGCAGCGTGACGGGCTCCCCGCCCTGCTTGGCGGTGAACAGCGTCTTGCCCAACCGGCGGGCGTTTTCGGCGATGACGCCGTTCGCCGCGTCGAGGATCACCTGGGTGGACCGATAGTTCTGCTCGAGCTTGATGAGGGTCGTGCCGGGGAAGTCCTCCTGGAACGACAGCATGTGGCGCACATCGGCTCCGCGCCAGCCGTAGATCGCCTGGTCGTCGTCGCCCACCACGCAGAGATTGCGATGCTCGCTGGCGAGCCGCTTCACGAGCCGATACTGGGCGGCGTTGGTGTCCTGGAATTCATCCACCAGCACGTGATCGAACCGCCGCTGCCAGTACGCCAGGCGTTCCGGACGCTCGGCGAACAGCGTGAGCGGAAACAGCAGGAGGTCGTCGAAATCCATCGCGTTGGCCTGGCGGAGCGCGGGACCGAGCCCCGCGTAGATCTCCGCCGCGACCCGCTCGAGCGAGCCGTCGGCGCTCGCGCCCAGCTCCTCGGGGAGCAGCATCCGGTTCTTCGCGCCCGAGATGATGGCGTGGATGGCGCGCGGGGGATTGGCTTTGGGAGAGTGGCCGCGCTGCTCCAGCAGGCGCTTGATGAAGGACTCCGAGTCGTCCTGATCGTAGATCGTGAAGTTCGGGCCGAAGCCGAGCAGGGCCGCTTCGCGCCGCAGCAGGCGCGCCGACAGCGAGTGGAAGGTGCCGATCCACAGTCCGCGCGGGTCGGCGCCGAGCAGTGCGGCCACCCGCGCGCGCATCTCGCCCGCCGCCTTGTTCGTGAACGTGACGGCGAACACGCGCGAGGGCGCTACGCCCCGTTCCCGGATCAGGTGCGCGATCCGGGCCGTGAGCACGCGCGTCTTGCCCGAGCCCGCGCCGGCGAGCACGAGCAGGGGCCCGCCGGGATGGCGGACAGCGGCGTCCTGCTGCGGGTTCAGCGCGAGGGTCACGTGGTGCTCACGAGTGGGAATTCGAGCACGAACTCGGCCCCTTCCCCGGTCGGGGCCGGCCGGTACGCCAGGCGGCCGCCGTGCTGTTGCTCGACGATGCGCCGGGCCAAAGCCAGTCCGATGCCCCATCCGCCCGGCTTGGTCGATACGCCGGGCTCGAACAGCTGGGCCCGCACTTCCGGTGGCACGCCGGGACCGTCGTCGCGGACGCTCAACCGGGCGGTGCGCGCGGCCGCATCGACCGCCACGTCGATCCGCCCGCCGCGCCCTGAGAGCGCGTCGATCGCGTTTTTGATCACGGCTTCGAGCGCCCATTCGAGCAACACCGGATCCCCCAGTGCGGTGGGACCCGGCCCGGTCGCGCGCAGCGCGAGGGTCACGGGACTCGCGAGCGTCGGGAGCCGCGGGCGGAAGTAGCTCACCACTCGCTCGGCCAGGGCGCCCAGCCCCACCGCTTCCCGGCGGGCCGGCCGGCCGATGCGCTCGAACCGCTTCGCCACCCGCTCGAGGCGCTCCGCATCGGCCTGAAGATGCTCCGCCAGCTCGACCCCGCTGGTACCCGGATTTTCCCGCAGGTAGGCAATCCATCCCGTGAGGCTCATGAGCGGTGTGCCGAGCTGGTGGGCCGATTCCCGCGCCATGGCGACCCACAGGCGGTCACGCGCCGCGGCGACCTGTGAGCGGTACGCCCACCCGGCCAGCAGCGCCAGGCACAGGAGCACCGCGCCTTCCAGGGCGGCGATACTCGCGAACCGCCGCGCCGCGGTTCCCGTGCCGTAGTGGATCGTGCCCACCCCCGGCTGGACGAGCGGCGGGTTCTCGATGTCGAGAGCGGCGATCCAGGCCCGCAGCCGGGCCGTGTCGGCGCCGATCTGCGGAGGCGCGTTATCGAGCGCGGTGATGTGCCCCGCGGTGTCCGTCACGACGATCGCGATGCCGAGCGAGCGCACCTGACGCGCGAGGTCGAGCAGGGCGTCGGTCGCGGCATCGGGTCGGGGATCGTTCAGGCCGGCGAACACCCGGCCGAGCAGGCTGCTCGTCTGGCGCGCGTCATCGCGCAGGTGGCGCGCCACCACCCAGGCGTACCAGATGGTGATCCCCCCGAGCAGCAGCGCCAGCCCGGCCACCACGGGAGGACCCGCGCGGCGCAGCGCGGCGTCGTTACGTGCCACCGGCGGGGGGCGGCACGAGACGCTCCATACCGAGGTACGGCACCAGGGCTGCCGGAACCGTCACGGAGCCGTCGGGCTGCTGCCGCGTCTCGAGCAGCGCCGCGATGGTGCGTGGCAGCGCGACACCAGACGCGTTGAGGGTGTGCACCAGCTCCGGCTTCGCGCCGGCGGAGGGGCGGTGGCGGATGTTGGCACGCCGCGCCTGGAAATCGGTGAAGCTGCTCGAGCTCGAGACCTCGAGCCACTGGCCGACGCCCGGCGCCCAGACCTCGAGGTCGTACGTCTTGGCGCTGGCGAAGCCCAGGTCGCCGGCCGCGAGCAGCACGACTCGGTAGGGGAGCTCGAGGCGCTGCAGCACCGCCTCGGCGTGCGCGGTCATCTGCTCGTGCTCTGCCGGTGAGTCGGCGGGGCGCGCGAAGCGAACCAGCTCTACCTTGTCGAACTGATGCACCCGCAGCAGTCCACGGGTGTCCCGCCCGGCGGCCCCCGCTTCGCGACGGAAGCACGGCGTATAGGCGGTGTAGCCCAACGGCAGCTTTCCGCCGTCCATGATTTCGTCGCGATGCAGGTTCGTGAGCGGCACCTCGGCGGTCGGGACGAGGAAGAGGTCGTCGGGCGCGGTCTTGTAGGCGTCGTCCTCGAACTTGGGGACCTGGCCGGTGCCCTGCATCGTCTCCCGCTTCACGACGAACGGCGGCTCCACCTCGATATAGCCGTGCTCTTGGGTATGCAGATCGAGCATGAAGTTGATCAGGGCGCGGACCAGCTTCGACCCGGCGCCTACGAAGACCGGAAACCCCGACCCCGACACCTTCGCGCCGCGTGCGAGGTCGAGCAACCCGAGGGATTCGCCAAGCTCCCAGTGCGGCTTGCCGCCCTTGGGCGCCGGCTCGCCCTGCGTCCGGACGATCTTGTTATGCGATGCGTCGCCGTCAGGCACGTCCGGCAGCGGGACGTTCGGGACGTAGAGCAGCTTCGATTCGAGCTCGTCCTCGACGGATTTCAGTTTCGCTTCGAGGTCGGCGATTTGTTTCCCGAACTCGCGCCGCTTGGCCGCGGTGGCGGCAGGGAGTCCGCCCTCCGCCTTCACCTGCGCCGCGTCCATCCGCGCTGCTTCGTTTCGTTCGGCCTTGAACTGGTCGAGCTGGCCGGTGAGCGCGCGGCGGCGCATGTCCAACGCCTCGAGCTCGTCGAGCAACCGTGTGACGGTGGGATCGCCCCGCCGGGCGAGCGCGGCGCGCACCTGCTGGGGCGAGGCGCGCAGGAGCTTGAGATCGATCACGACGCTACTGCTTGGGGAGTCCGGGCTCGAGACCGCGGTAGCCGCAGTTCCGGTCGACCAGGATCTCGAAATCCAAGCGGCGGGCCGTCGAGTCAACGCTCAGCACCCGCAGCTTGGCGTACAACGATAGCGTCACACCGAACGAGCATTGCGTGGGTCGTGAACGGACCAGCACGACCGTCCCGGTATCGAGCGCGAGCGGCTTGTCGAAGATGTAGCCCCCGGTCGGCGCAAGCGTGAGGGCGTCGAACGTCGTCGTGGAGGTCTGCACGCCAGACAATTGGCCCAGATTGATCGCTCCCGTGGGAAACAGCGCCGGCGCTCCGAGCGAGTCGAAGTCGAACGCGAAGTCGAGCGCCGTGGTCTGGTCCGTGCGGACGGCTTGCGCGGCATCGAGCGTGTAGGCGGACGGCTGTGTGACCAGCGTCCCGCGCAACGCGTACAGCGACACCGTGTCCACCGTATTGGTGAAGAAGGGCGCGGGCAGGCCAGTCGTATCGCTGCAGGCCGCGCTGAGCAGTACCAGGGCCGTCAGCGCGACGGCGAGTGTGGCAATTCGGCGGTTGGAAAGCATTCGGTGCGGGAAGATACCCCGCGGCGTCCAAGTGGGTCAACCCACGGTGGCTGCTTGACTTCGCTAGTTCCGATTCCTAGCTTGGCCGCCGTATGGCGACAATCCGGGATGTTGTCGAGGCACTCGCCCGCCGCGGCGGCGTGGACGCGGTCGTGGTCGTGGGGCGTGATGGGTTGCCGATCGACGCCCGCGCGGCCGACGGCCTCGACGCCGAGAATGTGGCCGCGCTCCTGCCATCGGTCATCAACGGATTGGCGCAACTGGGTCAGGCCGGGGGCCGCGGAGACTTCGGCACCGGGGTGCTCGAGTTCGGGTCCGGTCTGGCCGTGGTCTCCGTTCTCAACGCCGATGCTTTGCTCGTCGTCCTGGTGCGGCCGTCCACCAACGTGGGCTCCCTGCTCTACGACCTGCGGCGCCACCGCTCGGCGATCGCCGGGCTGCTCTGAGCCGGGGTCGCCCGCCTTGTCGCCGGTCCGGCGGCATCTCCTCG
>DATNOH010000258.1:0-5460 GCA_035601435.1 Gemmatimonadales bacterium
GCGGGCGGGAGCGTCACCGCGGCGTCACGCGCTCGAGCAGATGCTCGACGATCGCTCCGGCGACGTCGCTCGACGTCGCTTCCTGCAAGCCGCGCCATCCGGGGATCCCGTTCACCTCGACGACGTACACCGTGCCATCGCGCGCGGGCAGGAGATCGACGCCGGCGTAATCCGCCCCTACCGCTCGGGCGGCGCTCAACGCCGACTCGACGTGCGCCGCCGGCAGCGTGACGGCTCGCGCCCGGCCGCCTCGCGCCAGATTGGTCTTCCACCCGGGCGCGCTTCGCTCGATCGCGCCGATCACGCGCCCGCCTACCACGAAAACCCGCAGGTCGCAGCCGTCGTGATCGATCGCCCGCTGAAGATAATACACGCTCCGGAGCGTCTCCAGCGTTCGAAACACGCGGAACGCCATCTCTTCGTCACTTACCCGCACCATGCCGAGACCCATCGACCCGAACAGCGGCTTCACGATGACATCTCCGAGCGCGCGAAACGCCGCTATCGCCTCGTCGGGATGCTCGCACACGACCGTCTCGGGCACCGGCAGCCCGGCGTGCGCCAGCAGTGCCGTGGTCCACAGCTTGTCCACGGTTCGCTCGATTGTCCGCGGCGAATTGATCACCGCCATCCCGCGCTCCTCGAGCGCGTGCAGCGCGTCCACCCGGACGATGATCTGTTCGAGCGAGCCCGCGGGGATGATGCGCGCGAGGATCGCACCGCACGACGCGAGATCCTCTCCCGCCGCGGCGAAGGGCGGACCGGTCCCGCCGAAGCGCGAGACCAGTCCTTCGTACGGCAGCACGCGTCCCTCATGACCCCGCGCCGCCAGCGCGCGGCAGAGTTGGTCGGTGTGCCAGCCCCCTTGCCGCGCGGCGAGAATCGCGATACGCACCTTCGTTAGTTGGTCTTGCTCCCGAGGAGCACGGCGAAGCCGCCCGTGGCGAACACCGGGATATCCCCCGCGACGGCCTTGAAACCCGCCGTCGCCATGCCCTTGTCGCGAGCCTCCCGAGAGTCCCACCGGAGATCCGCGATTCGGTAGATAGGCGCCGGCTTGCCGTCCGCCGACGGCGAAAATCTGACCAGCTCGACGCGCGTGACCCCGATCTCCTGCGCATGAGATACGAACAGGGGCACGTGCGTTTCGGCGTAGTACTTCTCGAACGCCGCCGTGTCCTTCGGCTGGTTGTACTGCACGATGACCACCCACTGCACGCCCGTGGGTGCCGTGGCTTGCGACTGTTGCTGGGGTGCGGGCTTCGAGCACGCGGCCGCGATGGCGAGACCGGCGAGAATGGCGAGGCGCTGCAACGGACGCTGCATGGAATGGCTCCTTGGTGTGGAGGATGTGAGGGCGCGGCGTCTCAGCTCTCGACCAGCGACGCGCGCAGCACCTCAGGGTTCACATGCCCGGCATGATACGTCTTGCCGCTTTGCACGCTCGTCAGCCACACCTCGGCGGGGCTGAAGAGCAGCGGATCGATCTTGTAGAAATCGCCGTCGTACCGCTTGAAGATGTCGTAGAACGGCGTCCCGTAATCTTTCGACGCCGACGCGGGGATCTTCGGAACCAGCTCGGCCAGCTCCGCGTCATCGGCCTGGACGGTATAACGCGCCTGGCCGCCGTACAGGATGCAGTCGTTGGTGCGACCGATCGCCCGGAGATCGTTCTTCGCGACCGGTGGCAGGGGCGCCGTGCCGATCCCGCTCACGATCTTGTTCACATCGAAGCCGAGCGTGTCCATCTTGTGCAATCCCGTCTCCAAAATGCGCGCGGCGATCTGCACACCGCCGGCGAGACTCGCCGTCGGCGCCACCACGAACGTCAGCTGCGAGGGCGCGAGCGCGGCCTTCTGGCCCACCCAGGCGGCCACCTCGTCCGTGGGCAGCGTGCGCGTCTCGAGCACGAGCACACCGCGCTCGGCCCGTTCGGCGTAGCCGAGCTTCGTAAACAGCTCCTTCTCGACGCGGGCGTGAGCCCGCAACGGCCCCGACCCCATCGCGAAGTACTTCCCGACCTGAATGGCCCAGCCGGCGTACTGGGAGGCCATGCAGCTGACCGCCGGATGATCGGTCCACACGCGGACGCCCGGCCACGTCTCGCCGCCGATCGGAACCGGGGGATACGCAATGTCGGCGAGCCCGGCCGTGCAGATCTCGGCGAGCGCGCGCCCGGCGCCGAACCCGCCCGGCGTGTCGACTCCGGCGTCGATCACGCGCGCGCCTCCGGGAAGCTTCTGTACGGCGACCCGCAGCGTGTCGGCGTTCGTGGCCATGGCATCGGCGATCTGCCACGCCCGTTCGTTGAGGCTCAGTCCCCCGCCCATTGCAGGATCTCCCCTTTGCCGAGTTCGGCGAGGTCGCCGGAGTACCGCTCGTACCTGCCGGTGAGGAAACGATCCGCGACCGCTACGTCGGCGCGGCCGCGCAGGTAGCGGAGCAGCAGCCCGACGTGCGGCGGCCGGTAGGTGCAGGCATAGCGGAACGTGCCCGGCCGATCGATCGCGGCCAGCGCCACGATCGAGCCGCGTTTCAGGAAACGCCCGGCGCCCGGCCCCGCCTTGCCGAACACGACAACCGTACCCGCGATCATGCCTTCGCCCATCGCGCGTCCCCCGTCCCCCATCACGACGACGAGTCCCCGCCTCATCCGAGCGCCCGCCTCGTCGCCGGCATTCCCGCGTACGATGATCTCGCCACCCGTCATGCCGCGCGCCGCGCCGGGCAGCGCCCCGCCCACGTTGTCGCCCGCGTTGCCGCGCACGTCGATCCGGCCCCCCGAAATCGCGAGCCCCAGATCCCGGCCCACGCTCCCCTCGATCGTCAGGTCACCACCCGCCATCCCGGCGCCGATGGCGTCCACCCGCGGGACGTCTCCCTCGATCCGGACCACGCCCGAGTGTCCGCCCCGGACCTTGAAAAACTCCCCCAGCGTCCCCGCCCGGCCCCCGTGCACCACCGGCAGCTGGGCGATCTGCTTCGCGTCGAGCCCCAGGAATCGGTCCGCGGCGATGCAGTCGGCGACGAGCACGTGATCGGGCTGCGCGGCGAGCGTCAACGTGATGGCGTCGCTCATGCCAGAATCTTGCGGAGGTGGAAATGATGCGGCCCGAGCTTCCCGCCGAAGTTCGCCGCCGTAATGCTGTTCACGCCCGGCCGACACGCCGCCGGGATGCCGACGCGCATGGCCGCCTCGATCGACGGGGCATCAGTGCCGTCCAGCACGATCTCAAGCACGCTGTTCACGCCGTCGGGAAGCGCGGTATCGGTGATCGCCCGGAGTGTGGGATCGAAGGGATCATTGGTCGTCGCCACCATGTTCTTGTAGCGCTTCGAGCCCACCTTGCTGCCGCTCCGCGCCACGCCGCCCGGGAACGGGAGGATCACGCCCGGGAGACCGGTCATCGCGGCCACGGCGGCCTCGGCGGCGGCCAGGGCGGCGTCCGCATCCTCCGCGAGGATCAGGAAATTCCCGCCACCCACCCCTTTCAACATCCCGAAGGTTTCCTCGACGAGGAACTCCCCCTCCATGACCGGCAGGCGCCAGTAGCGTTTCCCGCCAATCACCTTGCTCGCCTGAAACCCGTCAGCGAACACGCGTAACGCCTTCCCGATCGCGAGCCGATCGGGCGCATCGGGCAGGCCGTCGAAGCAGGCGGTGGTGGGGCAGGTGAGCACCGTCTGACCGACCCGCACAATCAGCTGTTCTGGGAGGCTCGCCTTGTCCATGGTCAGAAACAGCACACTGATCCCTGGTCGCCCGTCGGGCGTCTCGGTGGGCGTGAGCTCGCGCTCGATTCCCGCTTCGCACTTGCAGCCGATCACCGAGGTGGCGAACCCGGTGAGTTTGGTTGCCGCCTCCCCGGCCCATTTCCCGGTCCGCCCCGTGATCACGAGCCGCGCCACCCGCATCGTAAACGCTTCGGCGAACGTGTCGGCGATCGTGACGCCGTTGATCTTCATGGCACCGGCTCCGCACCGTAGTTCTCGAATGCGACGCACGCGTACTGATCGAAGAATCGCTTCACGTCCTTGGTGACCGCCGCGTCGTATCCGGGCCGCACGGCGAGCCGCCGACCCGCGGGTGCGCGGCGCAGCTGCCCGTCCTCGACGACGAGCGTCCCCGCCTTGATCGTGTAACGAGGGGTGGAAAACATCTTGGCGCGGTCCGCCTCGTTTGCGTAGATCGTCACGTCCGCGTCCGCTCCCGGCCCCAGGTGCCCCTTGTTCTTCAATCCCAGGAGCCTGGCCGGCCCGGCGCGGGTGATGGTCGCGATCTCGCTCAGCGTGTATTCGCGGGCCAGCCCATCGAGCAACGCGCTGCCCGCCAGCAGCTTCTGGTTCACGCTCTTGAGACGCTCGTCACGGTACGCCCGGTCCATGAGCAGGCGGATCAGCTCGGGATAGGAGAGGAACGTCCCTCCGTTCGGGTGGTCGGTCGATAGCACCACGCGCCACGGATCACGCGCCAGCAGGAACAGCTCGAGCCCTACCGCCCATTGCAGCGCGGCCACGGCTGCCTTCTCCTTGTACGCGTAGGGCACGATGCCGCAGCCCGACTCGAGCTCGATGTCCACGTTCACCCATTTGCGGCCGCTGCTGGCGTACAACAGATGCTCGACCGGGCTGTCCGCCGTCACCGTCGTGGCCGACCCGAACATCACCTGCCCGACGTCCACGCTCACCTCGGGGTGACCGTTCACGTACTCGATCACCTCGCGCGCCGCCGACGCCCACCCTTTGCCCGGCGCACCTCCGTAGCTGTGGAACTGCAGGTGCGTGAAGTGCGCGCGTTGCCCCGAGAGGGCCTTCATCGTCTCGAGCGTGGTCGCGGCGTTCCCCGGCTGCCCCAGGTTGTTGCAATGGATGTGCACCGGGTGGGGTAAGCCGAGCGCGTTCGCGGCACCGGCGAGCACCGCCAGGATCTTCCGCGGAGTCACCACGCTCGAGCCGAGCGTGTCGTCCAGCCTGCTCACGTTGCGGCGATCGCCTCCCGCGACACCCTTCCAGACCGCTACCCCGCCGGGGTTGACGATCTTGATCGCGTACGCCCGCGTAGTGCCCAACAGCCACGCGGCGTAATCGCGGGCCCGGGCCGCCTCACCGGCAGCGATCTGGCGGAGCAGGTACTCGTCGTTGCCCAGCAGTACGTAGAAGCCGGCATCGATGATCGGTGTGTCGTCGAGCTCGGCGTGCGCATGGCGCGCGGTGAGGGGCGCCACCGCCGCTTCCATCACGGTGGTATAACCGAGTCCCGCGTAGCGATAGCCGGTCGCGAACGTGCTCGGCAGCGTCCCCCCGGTGCCGGAGCGCGCCACCGCGCCACCATCGAGCCGCGGAGCGGGTGCAGGATCGGCCGCATGCTCTTCAGGGAGCAGCCGCCGGGCGTGGTTCACGCTCGACCCGGCGATGTGCGCGTGAATGTCCACGCCACCCGGCATCACAATCATGCCGCGT
>DATNOH010000259.1:0-13306 GCA_035601435.1 Gemmatimonadales bacterium
CACGAGCGCCAGCTGCACGCCACGCAACCGACTGACAACTGTGTCGACGTTCAAGTCGAGGTCGGGCGGAAACTCTCCACCCCACAACGTGAGACGATCGATCTGGGCTTTCCCCAGCGCCGCCCACCGGCTCACGGTGGAAGTGCCCTGGGAAAACCCCAGTGCGTGCACGGTCACATGGGCGCGATCGATGGACGCAAACACGTCCGCGTAGACGGCGTCGAGGTACCGCACGTAGTCATCGATCTCGGCGAGACGATCTTCCCGCGTCATCCAGGTCGCGCCGACGCGTCGTTCGGTGGCACTCTCGCTCAGATAGAACCGGGATAGCCCCTCCGGCGCTACGAGATAGCGCCGACCGTCGTCCAGCACGCGCAGCTTCTCCAGGAATCGCGCTGCCAGCTGGCCGTACCCATGGCAGGCGAACCACACTTCCGCCACCCCCGAGCTATTGCCCAGCGTGAAGTACCGCGCCGTTCGCTTCACGGACAGATGATGTTCTTGCAAGGTCAGGTCACCAAGATGGTCACGATCTCGTGCGGCTCGGCCACGAACCGCACGGTCTTGCCCCGCCCCTCGAGCACCAGGGCGACTGATTCGCGCTCGTCGGCGCGTACCCGATGAGCGCTCTTCACGCTCTCCCCGAATCGCCACGCCCCCGCCGCCTTCCGGCCGGTCGCGTTGTAGCAGCGCAGCACGAGCGGCGAGCCCTGCTGCGCGGACTTCACGGCGGACAGCACGAGCCCCGATCCTTCCAGCGCGATGTCTACCGGGGTCGGCGCCAGCTCCACGGCGTCGCGCAGCCAGAACCCGCGCAGCGGCAGGAACGCGTCTTCCCACAGCGCTGGAAGCGTGTCGCCGCGCTCCAGCTCGGCTTGCGAGATCGGTGCGATGGCCAGCTCGACACGACTCGACCCCGGGCACTGTGCGAGTGGCGTGGAGGTGCGCCAGCCCGCATGACCCGGCCGACTCGGCAGGTCGCCCCGTGACAGCTCACCCACCGCGCGCAGCAGGGTCACCAGCAGGTCTCCCCGACCCGTCCACTCGTACTCGAAGAAGCCGGGCGCGAACAGCGCGAGCCCGCGCGTCCCGGACGCCGCCGCTACGAACCCATGCGCCGGGGCGGTGCGGACCGGCGTCTCGAGCGGATAATCCGCGGGATCGAAGGTCATCGACGGCCGCTCGACGGTGCCGAACGCCGTCCCCGCGACGGCGTGCGCGCCCGGGAGGTCAACCGGCAGGCGCGCGCGCACGCGGTGCCAGGTCGCCTGATTGTCGATATCGAGAATGCACCGGACCATGGGGCTGTCGGCGTACACGATGGCGACGAGCCGGAGCCCCACGCGTCGCCCGATCTCGAACCGAGCCTCGAGGGCGGCGACCAGGGGCCCCGCGGCCAGTCGCCGGACCTTGATCGGACCCGTCGCGCGCGCGAGCCGGTCTCCCGTCGGCGGGCAGTAGGAGTACGTATCCCCGGCGTCGCCGCTGTCCTCGATGCGGAGCAGGTCAGTGAAACGTTGGCCCGAGCGCCGGTCGTGCAGGGTGAGGGCCCCAGTGGGCTCGAGCGCGACCTCGATCCAATGGTTGATGAGCGAGCGCCCCTTCACGAGCGCCCCCTCGGCCGGAGGTCGCCCACCGCCCGCCGCCGTCCCACCAGCCGTCAGGCCGGCGGTGGCCAGACCCAGCCCCGCGACGACCTGAGCCCGAAACGCGATCCGCACCTCGTCCACCTCGTCCTGGTCCGGGTAGTGGCGCGCCGCGTCGAGCCGCTCCGTCCCGATCCGGCGGTCGAGGAGTTGCACGGGAACACTGCGGCCATCCGATGCGACGAGCGAGAACGGACGGTAGCCCGGCCCCTCCCGCGGGACCCGCTCCCCGCGCGGGCCGACCAGTACATCGCGGCGGAACAGCGTGACGTCGGCGATCATGACCCCGCGGCGGGGACGCGCCGCGGGGTTCCAGACCACGAGTGCGGGCGACGGTGTTGCCGCGCGGTCCCGCGCAGCGTCGGGATCGTGATGCACCAGGTCGTGCACGCTGCCCCGCACCACCTCGCCTGCCACTGCCTCGACACTCGTGAGCCGCGCCTCGACCGCGCGCGCGACGTCGTCCCCCGCGCAGCCGGCGATGGCATCGTGAAACTGGCAGCGTACCAACGCGCGCCACGCGAGCTCGAGCAGCGGCCGGCGGTCGCGTCCTCCCGCGCGCCGCGCCAATGCGGCCAGGGGTTCGGCCAACCGTACGAGTGCGAGCTCGGCGGCGGAATAGCGCCGCTTGAGCGGCGCGCGGGTTGCGTGCACGCCCTGGAGCGTCCACGCGTAGCGATAGGACCAGCGCAGCTCTCCCGCCAGCGGCGCGGGCTTCACGCCGTCCGCTGCGGCCTGAAAGAATTCATCGAGCCGTGACACACGGAAGGCGCTCTGGGGGTCGAGCTCGGCGAGCAGGTCGCGGAGTCGCGGCACGTCGGGGTGCGCGGCGTGGTGATCGGCCCCGATGAACACGGGGATGTGCTTACCGGTCGCGCGCTGCACCAGCGCGCCGCGCACCGGCGCCCACGCGGCGAACAAGCGCCCGGCGTCGGCGGGCAGGGCCGCCCCGATCTCGTACCCGGCCGGGGGCAGGTGCCACAGCAGGATGTCTTTCTCATCGAGCCCGCGCCAGCGGTACAGGTCCCGCTCCTGGCCCGTCTCGCCCCCCAAACCGCGCCACACCACGCCGTAGCGGATCCCAAACTCCCGCGCCAACGTGGGCCAGGCGGGAGGATGCCCGAAGGCATCGGGCGAGTACAGCACGTCCAGCCGCCCGCCCAACCGCTCCGCGTCCGCGGCGCCGAGCAACAGGTTCCGCACCAGGCCTTCGCCCGACGGGATCTGCTCGTCGGCCAGCACGTACCACGGCCCCACCTGCAGCCGGCCCGTCTTCACGAGCGCCCGCACGTCGCCTTCCCGGTCCGGGCGGGCCCGCAGGTAATCCTCGACCAGCACCGTTTGCCCGTCGAGCAAAAAACTGCGGTACGCCGGGTTCGCCTGCAGCCGCTCGATGAGATCGTCCGTGACCGCCACCAGGCGGGCCTGGAGCGCGGCGCGCGGCAGGTACCACTCGCGGTCCCAGTGGGTATGCGGGATCAGATGAAAGATCAGGCCGACCATCGCGCCTAAGGCTAAGGGGATGCCGGGAGTCCCGCGAGCGGCCATATTGCGACCCATGCTCAAACGCTCCCTGCTCGCGCTGCCCGCCATCGCCGGCGCGGCGCTCCTCGCCACCCGCCTCGTCCCCGGACCACTGCGGGACGGGTCCACGCTGCTCCCCACCGGCTGGCGCATCCGCCCGGCCGGCCGCGTCGTGCCGGTCGGCACGTTGCCCTTGAACCTGGTGACGCTCTCCGATGGGTCCGTCATGGTCACGAACGACGGCTACGGCGAGAACAGTCTGATGCGCATCGACCCGGTACGCGCCCAGGTCGTGTGGCGCGTGCGGTTGCCCGCGGCGTGGCTCGGCCTGGCGCGCACCGGTCGGGACTGGCGCGACACGGTGTGGGCGAGCGGCGGCCCCACGAACCGGGTGTATCGCTTCGTGTGGCAGGGCGGCGCGTCGTGGATCAGGGACAGCGTCGCGCTCGCCGATTCCGGCGCGAAGCTCTACCCGGCCGGCCTCGCGGTCCTGCCGCGACAGGGGCTGGTAGCCGTGGTCGGCAACTTGAGCGATTCGGTCTACTTCATCGATACCGCCACGCTCGAGCGCCGCGGGTCAATGGCGGTGGGCCACCGGCCGTATACCGCGGTCGCCAGCGGGAGCAACCTGTACATCAGCGATTGGGGCGACTCGACCGTCTCCGTCGTCGACCTGTCCACGAGTCCGCCCGTACGCCGAAACGCTCTGTTCGTCGGCCCCCACCCCTCGGCCCTGGTGGTGCGCGGCTCGGAGCTGCTCGTGGCCCTGGCGGGAGCGAACGGCGTGGCGCGCGTCGATCTCGAAACGGGCCAGGTGCGCGAGCAGCTCACAGTCGCGCTCGCGCCGCACGCACCTCCGGGCAGCGATCCCAACGCGCTCGCCCTGTCTCCCGACGGGCGCACGCTGTACGTCGCCATGGCAGGGAGCAACGCGGTGGCCGTCGTGCGCCTCGGCGCAAAGGGTATGCGCGTCGCGGGACTCATCCCCGCCGGATGGTATCCGAGCGCGGTCGCCGCCTCCGCGGACGGGCGCACCCTCTATGCCGCGAACGGAAAAGGCAACGGCTCCGGCGCGAATCCGGACGGCACGTACATCGGCAACGTGATCGGCGGCTCGGTATCCATCATCCCGGTCCCCGACTCCGCCGGGTTGCGCCGATACACCACGCAGGTGTACGCCCTGAGTCCGTTTTCCAATACGCGCCTCGGTCCGGCCGTCCGACCCTCCGACCGTCCGCCCGAGCTCAAGCACGTGGTCTATATCATCCGGGAAAACCGGACCTACGATCAGGTGCTCGGCGACGTGGCGCGCGGCAACGGCGATGCACGCCTGGCGATCTTCGACAACGCGGTCACACCCAACGCCCATGCCATCGCCGCTCGCTGGGTGTTGTTCGACAACTTCTACGTGAACGGCGAGGTCTCTGCGGACGGCCACGAATGGACCAATCGGGCGTTTGCCAGCGACTACAACGAAAAGACCTGGCCCCAGATCTATTCGGATCGGCGCGAATGGGATCTAACGAGCGGCGCGGACCTCGCCAATCCGGGCGGGACCTACCTGTGGGACGCCGCGCAGCGGAACGGGCTTTCGGTGGTGAACTTCGGTGAGATGACCGAGTCCGACGACTCCGACTCGACCCTCACTCGCCCGGTACACAGCAACATCCCGGGCCTGAAGAACGTCACGGCCACGAACTACCCCGGATTCGTGCTCGCCATCCCGGACACGACGCGCGCGCGCCTGTTCGCCGACTCGGTCGCGAGCTGGGACCGGCAGAACCGTTTCCCGGACCTGGTGATTCTGTGGCTCCCGCGCGACCACACGTCCGGCCGCCGCGCGTCACATCCCACGCCCCGAGCCATGGTGGCCGACAACGACCTCGCCCTCGGGTTGATCGTGGAGCGCCTCTCGCAATCCGCGGTCTGGTCATCGCTGGCGGTCTTCGTACTCGAGGACGACGCGCAGAACGGCCCCGACCACGTGGACGCGCACCGGTCGGTGCTGCTGGTCGCGTCCCCCTACGCCCGTCGCGACGCGGTGGACAGCACCTTCTATACGACCGCATCCGTACTGCGCACCATCGAAGTGATCCTTGGCCTCGCGCCACTGAGCCAGTACGATGCCGGCGCGACGCCGTTGTGGAACGCCTTCACTCGACGCCCCGACGCGACGGCTTTTTCCCATCTGCCGAACACGTGGCCCCTCCACGAGCTCAACCCGAGCGCTTTTCGCTCTCGGATCCCGGCCAGCGACCTGGCGGAGGCGGATGCAGCGGACGAGATGGAGCTGAATCGCGAGATCTGGGAGAGCGTGCATCCAGGATCGGCGCCGCCGCCGGTGCGACAGGCGTGGGTCGTCGGAGAGCGACGCACGGCCAGGTGATCGCTCAAGGCCGAGCCGTACTGCCAAATAGCTAAATAGATAAAGAGCCACGATCCGTCGATCAGGTAACGCAGTAGCGCGCGCGGTTTTTCGGCGTGTTGCGGCCGCGCATCGGCGACGATCCTACACCCGGCGCGCGATCGAATTGAGCGCGCACGCCGCAGCGGGACCGCGACGATCGAGTTGCACGGGCTTCACGCAATCGTGACACCCGTTTCCCCCGTTTGGCTCGTGCAGTTCGTGCAGTCCCTCGAGTTCTTCTAGAGCCCGGCATACCGCTTGCGGACAGACGGCCAGCTTCGAGTCGTCGCTAGCACACCACACGCCCTAGGAAGTGACAATGCGGCGCATCGTCCCGAGCCTCTCCGAGAGCTCGACGAACGAGAGCCCAGAGCGGAGGCTCGCTGTACGGCACCTAGCCGGCGACCGCGCGGTCGCCGCCGTCGAGCCGGCGCTCCCGCGCGCCTCGTGTCCGGGCCTGACCACGCGACCTTCGGTGCGCGGCAAGTTCCTGTTCGTCGGCGACGAGAAGCTGTACGTGCGCGGCGTGACCTACGGAGCGTTCACCCCCGATGCGGCGGGGAACGAGTACCACGATCTCGCGACGGTGGAGCGGGACTTCGCCCAGATGGCGGCGAACGGAATCAACGCGGTCCGCATCCCCCACACGACGCCGCCCCGCGCGCTGCTCGACATCGCGTCGCGCCACGGTCTGCGTGTCATGGTGGGCCTCAGCGCCGAGCAGTACGTCGGGTATCTCATCGATCGTCGGCCCGGCGCGCCGGACGTCGAGGCGCTGATCCGCAGCCGGGTACGCGTTTGCGCGCGTCACCCGGCACTCCTGTGCTACGCGCTCGGTAATGAGATTCCCGCGTTGATGGCGCGGTGGCTCGGTCGGCGCAAGGTCGAGCGCTACCTCGAGCGGCTGTACCGGATCGTCAAGCAGGAAGACCCCGAGGGGCTCGTGACGTACGTCAACTACCCCACGACCGAATACCTCAGGCTCCCCTTCCTCGACTTCGTCTGCTTCAACGTGTATCTCGAGTCGCAGGATCGCTTCGAGGCGTACCTGGCGCGCCTGCAGAACATCGCGGGGGACCGACCGCTTTTCATGAGTGAGCTGGGCCTCGATGCCCTGCGCAACGGCGAGGGTGGTCAGGCGCGCTCGCTCGAGTGGCAAGTCCGCACCGCGTTCGCCGCGGGGTGCGGCGGCGTGTTCGTGTTCGCGTGGACCGACGAGTGGTACCGCCACGGCCACGACGTCGAGGACTGGGCGTTCGGTCTGACCCGCGCCGATCGCTCGCCCAAGCCCGGACTCGAGACCGTGCGGGAAGCGTTCGCCGAAGCGCCGTTCGTGCCGAGTCTCCCGTGGCCCCGCATCTCAGTGGTGGTCTGCTCCTACAACGGAGCGCGGACCATCCGCGACGCCTGCGAAGGGCTGCGCCGACTCGACTATCCCAACTACGAAGTCATCGTCGTGGACGACGGGTCGACCGATGACACCGCCGCGATCGCGAGCCAATACGACGTACGCCTGATCCGGACCCCCAACCGTGGCCTGTCCAGCGCGCGCAATACTGGTCTGGCCGCCGCCACGGGCGAGATCGTCGCCTACCTGGACGACGACGCCTATCCCGATCCGCACTGGCTCACGTATCTCGCGGCCACTTTTCTGAGCACGTCGCACGCCGGCGTGGGCGGACCGAACATCGCGCCGGAAGGGGACGGGCCTATCGCCGAGTGCGTCGCGCGCGCGCCGGGCGGACCCGTCCACGTGCTCGTCACAGACCGGGAGGCCGAGCACATCCCCGGCTGCAACATGGCATTCCGGACCGCCTGCCTCGAGGCGGTCGGGGGATTCGATCCGCGGTTTCGCACTGCCGGCGACGATGTCGACCTTTGCTGGCGACTGCAGGATCGCGGCTGGACGCTCGGCTTCCACCCGGCGGCTATGGTATGGCACCACCGTCGCAATTCGGCGCGCACCTACTGGCGACAACAGATCGGCTACGGCAGGGCCGAGGCGATGTTGGAGCGCAAATGGCCGGAGAAATACAACGGCGCCGGCCACGTGCGCTGGACGGGACGTATGTACGGCAGCGGACTGCCGTACGTCCTCGGGTGGCGGCGGGCCCGCGTGTATCACGGCGTCTGGGGCGCGGCGCCGTTCCAATCCCTGTACGAGCCGGCGCCGACGCTGCTGGCCTCCCTGCCCCAGATGCCGGAGTGGCATCTGATGACGGCGATGCTCGTGGGGATCGCGACGTTGAGCGCCGCCTGGAGGCCGTTGCGGTTGGCCGTCCCGCTTGGTCTGGCAACGTGCCTGCCGTCGGTCGCCCAGGCGTGTCTCGGGGGCGCCCGCGCGCGGTTCCCCGATCGCCTCGGGACGCTCGCGCGGCTGGCGCGGCGCGTCCTGACGGCCGCGCTGCATTTGATGCAGCCCGTCGCGCGGCTGCGCGGACGCGTTCAGGAGGGCCTCACCCCGTGGCGCCGGCGCTGCCCGTGGCGACCGGGGCCGCTCTGGCCGGTCACGGCCGCCGTGTGGAGTGAGCACTGGCAAGACCAGGACCAACGGCTGCGGGCCATGGAAACGGACCTGCGGGCGGACGGCGTGTGCGTGCTGCGCGGCGAGCGGGATGCGCGTTGGGACCTCGAGGTGCGCGGCGGCTCGTTCGGAGCCGCCCGCCTCCTGATGGGCGTGGAGGAGCACGCGGGCGGGAAGCAGCTCATCCGGGTGCGCTGGTGGCCGGTGATGCCAGTCGCAGCCCCGTTGCTCACGCTGGTCTTCGCGCTGCTGTCACGCGGCGCCGCCCGCGACCAAGCCTGGGTCGCCGCCGCGGTTCTCGGGGTCGGCGCGCTCCTATGGGCGGCGCGCGCGGTCGAGCAGTGCGGCGCCGCGACGGCGACGATCCGGCAGATCGTCGACCGGCTGCGTCGCAGTGAAGCCTTATGAGCGAGCTCGCCCTGTACCGGCGCCTGCTGCGTCAGGCTAGGCCGTACTGGCTCCACTTGGCGGGCCTGTTCGGGATCGGGCTGCTCGCGAGCCCCCTCGCGCTGCTCGACCCGGTGCCGCTCAAGATCGTCTTCGATTCGGTGCTCGGCTCGCATCCGCTCCCCGCGTACGTGCGCGCAGTCCTGCCATCGGCGGTGCTGGGATCCGCCGGGGCGTTGCTGGTGGCGATCGGTCTGCTGCTCGGCGTCGCGGCGCTGACCCAGCTGCAGGCACTCGCCAACCGTTTCATGCAGGCCTACGTCGGTGAACGGCTGGTGCTCGGCCTCCGCACGCAGTTGGTGCAGCACGCCCAACGCCTCTCTCTGTCATATCACGACTCGAAGGGCAGCGCCGACTCGTTGTATCGCATTCAGCAGGACGCGGCGGTGATCGACAAGATCATGGTCGAGGGGATCGTTCCGTTCGTCGCCGCCGCCGTTACGCTCGCCATGATGATCGTGGTGACCCTGCGCCTCGACTGGCAGCTCGCGCTCGTGGCCCTCGGAGTGTCCCCGCCGCTGTTCATGCTGTCGCGCCTGTACCGGCCCCGCATGCGCCGCCAGTCGCGACAAGTCAAAAAGCTCGAGAGCTCGGCGCTCGCGGTCGTGCAGGAAACGCTCGGCGCCCTCCGTGTCGTGAAGGCCTTCGGGCAGGAGTCGCGCGAGACCGACCGCTTCGTGCATCGCTCGACCGAGGGAGTGGCGGCGCGCATCCGCATGGCGTTGATGGAAGGTCGCTACGGCATGCTGGTGGGGTTAACGAGCGCCCTCGGGACCGCCGCGGTCTTCTTCATCGGCGTGCGCCACGTCGTCGCAGGGGTCCTCACCGTCGGGCAGCTGTGGATGGCGCTGAGGTACCTCGACAAACTGTACGAGCCCCTCAAGACGATCAGCAAGAAGGCGGCGGGGATCCAGTCCTACCTCGCAAGCGCCGAGCGTGCCTTCGCGCTGCTCGACGAGCAGCCCGAGGTGCCCGAGCGGCCGAACGCCCGACCCATCGGGCGCGCCCGCGGGGCCGTCGCGTTCCGCCACGTGTCGTTCGCCTATGGACCTGACCGGCCCGTCTTGTACGACGTCTCCTGTGATATCGCGCGGGGCACACGGCTCGGCATAGTGGGGGCCACCGGCGCCGGCAAGACCACGCTCATCAGCTTGCTCACCCGCTTCTACGATCCGACCGAGGGGCAAATCCTGCTCGACGACGTCGACTTGCGCGCGTACAAGCTCGCGGACCTGCGCCGCCAGTTCGCCGTGGTCCTGCAGGAGCCGGTCCTGTTCTCGCTCAGCATCGCCGACAACATCGCATACGCCGCGCCGGGTGCGAGCCGCGACCAAATCGTCGCCGCGGCCCAGGCGGCCAACGCGCACGAGTTCATCGCGCGGCTGCCCCGGGGCTACGACACTCAGGTCGGGGAGCGCGGCGCGCAGCTCTCGGGAGGCCAGCGGCAGCGCATCGCGCTGGCGCGCGCGTTCTTGAAGGACAGTCCCGTGCTGATCCTGGACGAGCCCACGAGCTCGGTGGACGCGAAGACCGAGGCCGCGATCGTCGACGCACTGGAGCGTCTCAAACAGGGCCGCACCGTAATCGTCATCAGTCACCGGCCGAGCACGCTCGCCGGCTGCTCGGCATTGCTCACCATCGACGGTGGCAGAGTCGTCGCGGACACGACGTCGGCGGCGGTCGAGGCCCTGCTCACCCCCGCGCCGCCGAGCCGCACCCCCACACGCGCCCTGTCCCAGAAGCGCCGCGACAATCTGCTGGCGCACCCGGCGGTCCAGGCATGGCGCCAGCTCCACCCGGACCGCGTGGTGCCCGACCGGATCACGCCGGCCAAGTTCAAGCCCAACAAGCCGCGGCCCAACCTGGCGGTGTACCGGCTCGAAGGCGTCGGGATCGATGGCGCGGCGGTGATCGCGAAGCGCTGCACGCGTGGCGGCGGCCAGATCGAGCGTACCATATACGAGCGTATCCTGCCGCACGTGCCGCTCCCGGGACCGCGCTACTACGGCACCGTCCCGCGGTCGCCCGAGGACCCCGCGGAGGACGGCTGCTGGCTCTTCATCGGGGAAATCCAGGGTGAGAAATACGACAGGCTGAGCCCGGACCACCGTGCCGCGGCGGCCCGGTGGCTGGGAATCCTGCACACCGAGGCGCAGGCCGCGGCGGCCCAGGCCGGGTTGCCCGATGCGGGGCCGACCCGTTACCACGAACAGATGCGCGCGACGCGGGACGTGATTCGCGCCCAGGTGGACAATCCCGCTTTCGGCGCCGCCGACGTGGCGTTTCTCGACGTCCTCGTGGCGCGGTTCGATGAGCTGGACGAAGATTGGGATCGGCTCGCCCGCGCCAGCACCGGCCTCCCCCCTACCCTGATTCACGGTGACTTCAACGGCAAGAACCTGCGCATGCAGGCATCGCCTCAGGGCCTCCGGGTCGGAGCCTTCGACTGGGAGGATGCCGGGTGGGCCGTTCCCACCGTTGACCTCGCCCAGGCAGTCGATCCATCCTGCCACATCTCCGCGAGCCCGGACCTCGCCACCTACTGGGCTGTGGTCAGGGAGCGGTGGCAGCACTGCGACCAGGCGGACATTGAGCGCCTCGCGACGTGCGGGGCCGTGTGGCGCGCGGTTGCGGCGATCACGTGGGAGGCGCACCACCTGGCGCGTCCCTGGGCCGATGCGTTCATCCCGAATCTGCGGCTGTATGAAGCGGAGCTGACGCACGCCCTCGATCGCTTCGGTTGGGCGGGGCCGGCGGGCCGGGCGAGCCGCCGTTCCGTGGTCCAGGGCCGGGCCGGATGAAAGCCCCCCGGATCGGATTCCTGTTCAAGCGGCCCTACCGCGCGGGCTTTGTGAGCATCTTCCCGAAGGCGATGCAAGCGCTCGCCGAGGCCGGGGTGGTGGTCGATGTCATTGCCTGTAACGAACGCCTGATCGACCTCTCCACCGTACGGGTGGAGCACGACCTGTACGTGCTGCGGCAGATCTCCGGCGTCTCGATGAGCCTTGCGGGAGCCTTGCACGCGCAAGGCGCTTCTATCCTGAATCCCTATCCGGTGACGGTGGCGCTCCGCGATAAGGTAATCGCCGCGCGCATCCTCGAGGCGGCCGGGGCGCCCGTGCCCGCCACCTACGTCGTTTCGCAACCCGACCTGTTGGCCCCGCTGCTGAACCGCGGACCGCTCGTCGTCAAGCCGTACGATGGGACCTGCGGGTTGGGGGTCCACGTCGTCCGGCACGAGGCCGATCTCCTCGCCGAGCCTCGCCTCCCGAACAAGCCGCCGATCCTGGCACAGCGCTATCACCCGCCGCAGGGGCGGGACTTGAAGATCTACGTGATCGGCGAGCGGCTCTTCGGTGTCCGGAAGGTGTTCCCGGCCCGAACGGAAGCGGAGAAGTATGGCGAGCCGTTCACCCCGACGGCCGAGCAAGCCGACATCGCGCTGCGCTGTGGCCGCGCCTTCGGTATCGACCTCTATGGCGTCGACCTGATCGAGAGCGAAGGAAGGACGTACGTCGTAGACATGTCCAGCATCCCCGGCTTCAAGGGCGTGCCGGACGCGTCGTCGCATCTGGCGTCCTACTTCCGCGCGGCGGCGGAGCGCGCCGCCAACGGGAGACCGGTGTTCGAGTCGGCGGTCGCGGTGAATCCATGAAGTGGCTCATCGTCAACGGAGACGACTTCGGTGCGAGCGGTGGGATCAACCGCGGGATCGTCCAAGCCCACCGCGAAGGGATCCTGATGAGCGCGAGCCTGCTCGTCGACCGGCCGGCGAGCGTCGACGCGGCCGCGCTCGCGCGCCAACACCCCCATCTGAGCGTCGGCCTCCACTTGGAGCTGGACGCGGGCGACTCGGAGGTAGAGGGGGTCGCCGCCCAATGCGAGCGCCAGCTGGCGCGGTTCCGGGAGCTGACCGGGACGCTCCCGACCCACGTGGACTCGCACCACGATGTGCACCGCGACCCGCGCATGCTGCCGCACGTGCTCGCGCTCGCCCAGCGAGTCGGCGCGCCGGTGCGGGGTCGCTCCGGGGCTCGCCACGTCGGGAAGTTCTACGGGCACTGGGGCGGTGCCACGCATCCCGAACAGATCGGGGTCGAGGGCTTGCTGCGCCTGTTGGACGCCGAGGTTCGAGAGGGCGTGACCGAGCTATCGTGCCACCCCGGCTACGTCGAACCTGGTTTCCGCTCCAGCTATCTCGTGGAGCGCGAGCTCGAGCTGCGGACGCTGTGCGACACCCGGGTGCGGCAGGCGGTCCGCCACCTGCGAATCCAGTTGATCGGGTTCCACGATCTGCCGGCGCGCGCGACCGCGGCCACCGTGACGGCGGAGGCGACATGACCACGGCCGTCATCTCGGTCTACAAGGTCGCCAGCTTCCCCGACGGCGGTGGCCACTTCTGGGTGTACCTGCAGTACGCCCTGGGGCTCCGCCGCCTGGGGTGCGACGTCTACTGGCTCGAGCAGCTGCGCCCTGCCCGCGATCCCGAGCGGCAGACCCACGTGATCTCGACCTTCCTGGAGCGGATGCAGCAGCTCGGATTCGAGGGCCGGACGCTGCTCTACACCCTGGACGGCGATCCACGCTTCATCGGCTGGACGTGGGGCGAGGCCGAGGCCGTGCTGCGGCGGGCGGACGTGCTGCTGAATTTCCACTACGCCATCGATCCGCGGCTACTCGCCTGCGCCCGCCGCAGCGCGCTCGTCGACATCGATCCCGGGTTGCTGCAGTTCTGGATGAGCACCGGCCAGCTCAACG
>DATNOH010000260.1:0-16878 GCA_035601435.1 Gemmatimonadales bacterium
AGCCAAAAGGAGAACTCGTCGTCCGGCAGATCCGAGACGCCGGAGCAGTCCGCCAGCACGTAGTAGGCTCCCTGGGGAGGCGTACAGCGGAAGCCGGCGTCAACCAGCGCCCGGCACAGGAGATCCCGCCGCGCCCGGTAGTCGAGCGCCAGCCGCTCGTAGTAGTCGTCCCCCAGGGTCTCGAGCCCGACGGCGACGGCCTCCTGGAGCGGTGCCGGGGCTCCCACGGTCAGAAAGTCATGCACCTTGCGGATCGCGTCGGTCGCGTCCGACGGGGCCACGATCGTGCCGATGCGCCAGCCGGTGACGCTGAACGTCTTCGACGCGCCGCTGATCGTGATGGTGCGCTCGGCCATCCCGTCGAGCGTCGCGATGGGAATGTGCTCGCCCTCGTAATGGATGTGCTCGTAGATCTCGTCCGTCACCGCATAGGCGTCGTGCCGCCGGCACAGCTCTGCGATCGCTTCGAGCTCGCGCCGCGACAGCACCCTGCCCGTCGGGTTGTTCGGGGTGCATACAATGATCGCGCGGGTGCGCGCCGAGAACGCGGCCGCCAACCGGTCGAGGTCGAGCTCCTGGGCCGCCGCGAGCGGTACGTACACCGGCTTCGCCCCGCACAAGATGGCGTCCGGCCCGTAGTTCTCGTAGAACGGCTCGAACACGATGACTTCGTCGCCCGGATCGACGATCGCGAGCAGCGCCGAAGCCATCGCTTCGGTGGCGCCGCAAGTGACGGTGATCTCGGCTTCCGGGTCGACCGTCATGCCGTACCAGTCGGCGTATTTCCGGGCGAGCGCATCCCGCAGTCGCTTGGCGCCCCACGTGATGGCGTACTGGTTCACTTCGTCCCGGATCGCCTTCGCCGCAGCCTCCTTGAGGACGTCCGGAGCCGCGAAGTTGGGAAATCCCTGAGCGAGGTTGATGGCCCCGTGCTCGCTCGCGAGACGGGTCATCCCGCGGATCACCGACTCCGTGAACGAGTGGGTGCGTCGGGCTGTGTGCATACACCCGGAAGTTACAAGAGAAAGGCCCCGGCGAAACCGCCCGGGGCCCTCACGTGCTACGCTACCTATGCTCTAGAAAAAGAACCCGAAGTCCTGGCCGGTGACGACCTGGCCCGCGGAGAGCACGATCGGGAACCCGCCTTGGGTGCCGCATGCGTTTCCCAGCGGGGTGGTCTGGATATTGAAATTCCGCTGCTGCGCGCAGACCGTGTAGCTGCCGGCCGAAAGACCGGTGAAGGCATAGTCCCCGTTGGCATCCGTCTGAACCGGCGGAATGGTCGTGCCGGAGAGCATGACGAACCAACTTCCGAGACCGACCTCAGTAGGATCACGCAGGCCATCACCGTTCGCGTCATTGTACACGGCCCCGTGGATCTCCCCACCCGCGGACGGGGGCGGCGGGTCGCCGACGCAATCCTCACTGTCCTGATCGTATTTCCTGCCGGCGTCCCGATGTCGCGCGCGCTTCTCGTGCCGCCCGTCTTGCCGAACCTCGAAGGACCGGGGCGACCGGTGCCGCGCGGCGCGGCCTGCTGCATTGTCGCATTTCTCGTCGTTGTCGTCCCGATCGCCGTCTCGCCCGTTCGAATTCCGAAGGGCGTCGCGGTCCGACGGTGCCGGGCGGGTGGGCCCGGTGCGATTCTGGGAAACGCTCGCGCATAACGGCGCGGCGACCAAGGCTAGAAGTACAAGGACCGCACGCATGACGCCCTCCTAGCGTTTTGGCTGAGGGAGGGCGCCGCGGCCTCAGCCGACCTGTTTGTGCTGAGGGCCCCGGCCAGACGGCCCGGGGCCCCAGCTGCGTCAGCACTGCACGAGACTTAGTTGAAGTTCCCGAAATCGATGCCGGTCCGGACCTCGCCCGTCGTGAGCGTGATCGTGTACCCGATGCCGGACCCGCACGCGGTGCCGGTCTGCGGGGCGGTCTGGAAGAAGGCGAAACGCTGCCCCTCACACACCGTGTAGGTGCCAGCCGGAAGACCCGTGAAGGCATAGTTCCCGTTACCGTCCGTCTGCACCGCCGGAATCGACGTGCCCGAGAGCATCACGGACCAGTTCGGGATGCCGCTTTCCGTGGGATCGCGCAGGCCGTCCGCGTTGGCGTCCAGGAACACCAAGCCGTGGATCTCCGCGCCCGTGGGCGGGGGAGGCGGCGGCGTCGGAACGGCGTCACACTTATTGATATCGCTGTCCGGGTGCAGATCCGCACGCATCGCGCAATGCGCGTCGTCGTGGCCCAGACCGGGCTGGGTGACGTCCGCCGGGCGCACGCTGGTGTTGCCCTTCAGCGTACGACCTTGGGCCACACCCGCCACGTACGGCGTCGCGACCAGCGCAAACAGGACTATAAGGGCTCGCATGTGTCACTCCTCACTTGTTAGGGCTGAGGAGGGGCGCTGCGGCCTCAGCTGAACTTGTTGCGGGGGTGCATCACCGCACGAGTTTTGTCCCCGCCTACCCAATCCGGCTCGCCTTAAGAGTCGCTTGGGCGACTCGGGCGGGCCGTGTGGCATATCACCCAGTTACCTAAGCACAAGCGGGCGCGCCACTTACTATTCCGGAATGAGGATGGAGCAAGAAGGGTGCCCTATGCCCACGGGCCCTGGAAACACGTCACTTGGCCAACTGGTGATTGGCAGGTAGACTTGCATAACGCCATATTTCGTGCAGAAAATAGTATAGCTAGACGTGCTATGTGCGTCGTTAGAGACGCAATAGTGTCGTGATGGTGTTACCGCAAGAGTTGCTTCGCGATGGTGTTCAACTGCATGTTGCTCGTCCCCTCGTAAATCGTCCCGATCTTGGCATCGCGGTAAAACTTCTCCACCGGGTACTCTTTGGTGTAGCCGTAACCGCCAAACAGCTCCACCGCGAGCGACGTGACCCGCTCCGCGACCTGGGAGGCGAACAGCTTCGCCATCGCCGCCTGGGTGGTGTATGCCTCCCCCGCAGTCTCGAGCCGCGCCGCGTTGTACACCATGAGCCGGGCGGCCTCGAGCTCCGTGGCGGCCTGCGCCAGCTGGAATTGGACCGCCTGAAACTCCCCGATCGGCTTCCCGAACTGCTTCCGCTCCTTGGCGTACGTGAGCGCCGCCGTGAGGGCACCGCGCGCCACGCCGATCATCTGCGCCCCGATTCCGATCCGGCCGGTATTGAGTGTCTCGATCGCCACCTTGTAGCCGACGCCCACCTCCCCGATCACGTTCGCTTCCGGGACCTCGCAACCGTCGAGGATCAGCTCGCACGTGCTCGAGGCCCGGATGCCGAGCTTGTCCTCCTTCTTGCCGACCCCAAACCCCGTGAATCCACGCTCCACCGCGAAGGCGGTGATCCCCTTGTAGCCTTTGGCGAAGTCACTGTTTGCAAACACCACAAACAGCCCCGCCTCGGCGCCGTTCGTGATCCACAGCTTGCGGCCGTCGAGAATCCACGTGTTCCCGCGTTTGGTGGCGCGGGTTTGGAGCCCGAACGCGTCCGAGCCCGAGTCCGGCTCGGACAGGGCGTACGCGCCCAGCAGGTCGCTCGCCAGGCGGGGGAGAAAGCGCCGCTTGACGTCATCGCTTGCCCACTTGCGGAACAGCGTGTTCACGAGGGTGTTCTGGACGTCCACGAAGATCGCCACCGAGGCGTCCACCGCCGACAACTCCTCCACCGCGAGCACCGTCATCAGCAGGCTCCCGCCCGCGCCGCCGTGGGATTCCGGGATGTCGATGCCCATGAGCCCGAGCTCGAAGCACTTCGCGAGCAGGGCCGGGTCCACCGAGGACGCCCGCTCCATGGCGGCCACGCGTGGCCGAACTTCGCGCTCGGCGAAGTCGCGCACCGTGTTGCGGAACAGCTCCTCTTCCTCGGAGAGCTTGGTGAGGGGGGGTGTCGTGGTGATCTCGGCCATCGGTGCCCAATCTACCCGTCCACGCTTGGCACGACCAATGCGTGACGCAACGCACACTTCCCATCGGCCGAGAGCCAGGTCCCATTTTGAGTGTTGCGCCGTCGCAACCCTGCACTAGTCCGCCCTGCCAACGGGCGTCGCGGCGCTGCAACGCTTGCGCACGGCCTCCGCCCGCCCGGCTGCAGTAACTAACTCAGCTTCACAATGAAACGCTCACGCGCGGTTTTCAACCCTGAAAAAGGAGGGGCCGTGAAGACGTGCCGTCCGTTCGTGATCGCGATGTTGTGGGGAGTCGGCTGGACCGCCAGCGCCGCGGGACAGCGATCGCTCCACGGGACTGTGAAGGACGCCCATACCGGTTCGCCGATCGCGGCCGCTCAAGTCTCGGTCCGAGGGACCAGGACGTGGGCGTCGACATCGTCGGATGGTCAATTCGCTTTAGGCGCACCGGCCGGAGCCGTGACGCTCGACGTCCGTCGCATCGGATTCGTTTCGGCCGAGGTTGCGGTCGCGGCGGATCAGAACGAGGTCGAGATCAGGCTGAAGGCCACCGCCCTCGAGCTCAGCGAGGTCATCGTGACTGGCCAGGGGACCGGGATCTCCCGACGCAACCTGGCGAACAACGTGGAGTCGGTCCGCAGCGACCAGCTGAGTGTCGCGCACAGCCAAACAGTCGAAAGCGCGCTGCAAGGCGTGGTGCCCGGCGCCGTCGTCACGGCGAACTCCGGAGCCCCAGGCGGCGGCATGCAGGTCCGGATGCAGGGGGTGACCTCGATCTTCGGCCGCTCGCAACCGCTCTACGTCGTCGACGGCGTGCTCGTGGCCAACACGGCGATCTCGAACGGCCTCAACGCGGCCACTGCCGCCGGTGCGGGGCTCGATGCGTCGAATCAGGACAACCCGGTCAACCGAATCGCCGACCTAAATCCGTCGGACATCGAGTCCATCGAGTTTCTCGAGGGACCGTCGGCGGCGGCGATTTACGGCTCCTCCGCGGCGAACGGCGTCATCGTCATCTCGACCAAGCGCGGCGCACCCGGACCCGCGCGGTTCTCCATCACACAACGCCTCGGGACGAACGCCGCGTCCAACACGCTCGGGTTGCGGCGGTTCCAGCTTGCCGACGCGATTCAGTACGACTCGGCCTGTTGCAAGATCGATGCAGCCACCACAACGGCTTGGTTCCAGCAGACTGGTGGATACCAGGATTACGAAAACCAGGTGTACGGCGACAAGAGCCTGTCCTACGAGACCAACCTGCAGATCAGCGGGGGGAACGAGAACACCCAGTACTTCTTCTCCGCGCTCAACCAGCATGACAACGGCACCATGTACGGCACGGGCTACGACAAGCAGGGAATCCGCCTCAACCTCACGCAGCTCGTCGGATCGAAGCTACAGGTGAGGGCCAACACGAACCTGATCCACTCGCTCACGAAGCGCGGCATCAGCAACAACGACAACGTCAACATCACGCCCTACTTCGTGATCGGCGAAACGCCGAGTTTCTTCGACATGCGCCCCGTGAACGGCGTGTACCCGTTCAATCCGTTCACATCTGGCAGCGGCGACAATCTGCTCCAGACCCTCGCCCAATTCCAAGCGCCGGAGGACGTGTTCCGTCTGATCGGTGCGGCGAACGCGACCTACACCTTCGTGAACGGCGAAAATCACACCCTGCGGGCGTCCATCGATGGCGGGATCGACTCCTACCTGATGAAGGCGAACATCTATGCGCCGGCGACGCTCTACTGGCAGCAGGGCAGCTTGCCGGGGCTCGCCACCGACCTGACGGGGAACGAGACAGTAGCGACGCTCGCTGGCACGCTCACGCACAGCTACTCGCCGAGCTCAAAGGCCTTCACGGCAACGACGTCCGTCGGCATGCGCTCGGGCTATGATTACCTGCGAACGACCAACAATGTGACCCAGGATCTGCTCCCGGGTCAGCAAAACGTCGACCGAGGCGCTTCGGGGAGCGTGTTCGAGAACCGCCAGCGGACGCGCACGCAGGCACTGTTCGGCCAGGAGGAGTTGCTGCTCCTCAACGAGCGCCTCTTCGTGTCCGGCGGCGTCTTGGCACAGAAGAGCACCAACAACGTCGACGTCAACAAGTTCTTCTACTATCCCAAGGCCGCCGCATCGTACCGCTGGCCCACGCTCGGGCCATTCGAGGAGTTTAAGGTTCGGGTCGCGTATGGTCAGACGGGCAACGAGCCGCTATACGGCCAGAAGTCGCCCCTCATCCTCGGCGTGACGTACGCGGGACAGAACGGTGTAGCCATCGCGGCCCCGGCGAACGTCGTCGCGGATCCGACCTTGCACCCCGAGCGCGAGCGGGAGATCGAGGGCGGCTTCGACGCCGGCCTCTTCAACTCGCGGGTCGCGTTATCGGCGACCGTGTACCAGAAGGACAATACTGACTTAATCCTCCAGCAAACGCTCGCGCCGAGCACCGGATACGGCACGCGAATCTTCAACGGGGGCGATGGGGCCAGGATCCGGAATCGCGGTATCGACGCGTCCGTCTCGGTGTACGCGGTGCGCACACCAGACCTGAGCTGGCTCGCCCGTGTGACGTTCACCAAGAACACGGGCACGATGGACACCCTGTCCGTCTCCGCTTTCGCGCCGGCGAACAACTTCGGGTTTTCCTACGGCGCCGGGTTCATTCAGCAAGGCGCGTCGCCGTCGCAGATCTATGGGCGCAACGGGCAGGGAGGAGTTGCTGCCCTCGGCGACTACGAGCCCAAGTTCATCATGGGGTTCTCGAGCGACGTAACCTTCCGCCGGTTCCGCCTTTCCGGACTGCTCGAGTGGCGGCATGGGGGCAATGTCGTGAATATCACCCAAAACGTGTTCGACGAAGACGGCATCGCGCCCGATTCCGCCGCTTCGGGAGCACGGCTCGCGGCCTTCCACGCCACCGGCAAACGTCTCGCCGTGTACATCCAGGATGCGTCGTTCGTGAAGCTGCGGGAGGTCACGCTCTCGTATCAGCTCCCCCAGGGATTGATGCAATCGCTCTTCCGCGGCAGTGTGACCGGCGCGCGGGCCGAACTCTCCGGCCGGAATCTGATCACGTGGAGCAAGTACCCCGGGCTCGACCCCGAGGTCTCGAACTTCGGCAACCAGAACATCAACCGTGGTCAGGACCTGGCACCATTTCCGCCGTCGCGCAGCTACTTCTTCACGATCGCCGTGGACTTCTGACCATGACCACGCGACCCAACACTCGACCGATGCTTCCGCACTGTGAGGGAGCCATGCGGACTACATACGTGGCACTGGCACTCGGGGCGCTCGTCCTCGGCGCGTGCAATCTCCCCGAAGAGGCGAACCTGAACAACCCGAGCGCGAACGACTACTCGGTCATCACGGACCTGCCGCATCTGCAGGCGCTCGTCACCGGCGTGGTTCGCGGCGACCGCGTCCAGAACGAAAACGAAATCATTTACGGAGAGACGATGGGGCGCGACGGCATGCGCCTGACGGGATCGGAGCCGCGCTTCGTGACCGAGCTGCTCGGGCCGAGTAGCATCGACCCGAGCGACTTCCTGGGCGGCGCGCTGTGGCCGTTCGCGACCGTGCGGCTCGCCAACATCGGCCTGCACGGAATAGCCGGAGCGCCGTCCGGCTTGCTCAACGCCCAGGACAAGCCTGCGACCGCGGGCCTCGTCCAGACCATCAAGGCCCAGATCATGCTGCGGGTCATCGAGTCGCACGACACGACCGGTGCACCGGTCGATGTGGACGTCGACCCCACTGGTCCGCTCGCGGCGCTGCGCTGCAAGAACGATGTCCTGGCGTACGTCGCGGCGCTGCTTGACTCGGCGGCCACCAACCTCGCCGCAGGGGGAGGCACGTTCCCCGTCGTGCTGCCGCCCGGCTTTGCCGGTTTCGATACGCCGGCGAAGTTCCTCCAGTTCAACCGCGGGCTCGCGGCCAAGGTAGACGTGTACCTCGCCTTCCGTGGGTATGCGCCGCTCGGGCCCGTGGTCAGTACCATCGATGCGACATACCTCAATTCGGCCCAGGCGGCCTTGACCGGGTCGTTCATGGTCGCAGACGCAAGCAAACTCGACCTCGGCCCGGCCCACACGTACAGTTCGTCGACGGGCGACGCGCAGAACGGTCTGTGGGACCAGGGTCTTGCGAAGACGTCCTTTCGGGCAAACCCGCGTGTGCTGACTGATGCGGCGGCGGGAGACCTTCGGGTCGGGCGGAAGATCGACTCCTCCTTCGCCACGATCGGCGTGTCGGGGTACTCATCGAAGTACGTGTTCAAGCTTTACCCCGACCCGACCACGCCAACGTCGATCCTCACGAACAAGGAGCTGCTGTTGATTCAGGCCGAGGTCAACTGGGGAAAGGGCGCCTATGCGACGGCCCTGGCGGAGGCGAACTTCATCCGCACCAACGACGGTGGCTTGACCGCGGACACAAGCGTGGCGCCCGACTCGGTGCTCAACAGCATCCTCTACGAGAAGCGCTATTCGTTGCTGTGGCAGAGCGGCAGTCGCTGGCTCGACGCGCGGATGTTCGGCAAGCTCAACTCCAACCCGCCACCCGTGGGTGTCGGTGCGGAGCAGGAGCCCGCCCCGGGTGAGCCGTATCGGAATTTCCCGATTCCTTTCAACGAGGCGGCGGCGCGGAACAACAACCTCGCCAAGCAGAGCTGTTCGTTGCCCTAAGGGAGGCGGTTTGCGGCATGCAAGGCGCGGCCCCGGCGATCCTCTGCCGGGGCCGCGTTCCTCACCGATCCTCGAGCCGCCGCACGAACTTGAGCCCCGACCACACGTCGTCCACCGCCGCCACCTTCACATCCACGAGCCCGTGCGCCAGGCCCACCGCGCGGATCACGTCCTCCGTGAGATCGGTCGTCACACCGGAGGCCTTCTTGGGCCAGGAGATCCACAGCATGCCCGCAGGGGTGAGCGAGCGCGCCAGCGTCGCGAACCGACGCTCGAGCTCGTGTTTCTCGGTCGTGAAGAATTGAACGAAATCGAGGCGGCCAGTCGCAGGGGTTCGCCGCCTCACTTCCGGTAACCTTCCTAACAGGCGGTCGTAGCCGCGCGGCGCGCCGAGGATCGCGATCGTCGAGCCCGGCTTAATGCCGAGCTTCGCGACCAGAGGCTTGCCCGAGTACCCGGCCACCCCTACCGCCCTCTATACATCACTCTCCAAATCCGCCCCGCCGCGTCGTCGGTGATGTACAACGAGCCATCCGGGCCCACCGCCACACCCACCGGCCGGTGTTGCGGACCGGCGCCGTCCTGATGCCAGAAGCCGTCCGCGAACGTGTCGTACGTCCCGACCGGCTTGCCGTCCTTGAAGGGCACGAACACGACACGATAGCCGGCCTGGGGCAGCGGCGCGCGGTTCCACGAACCGTGGAACGCGATGAAAGCCCCATCGCGATACCGCGCGGGGAACTGAGTGCCGCGATAGAACACCAGTCCATCCGGTGCCCAATGCGCCGGAAATACGACCAGCGGCTCCTTCTTCTCCTTGCAGCGTCCGACCGTCTTGCCGTCGCCGCCATACTCGGGCGCGAGCACCAGGTGACCCAGCTCGAGGTCGTGGTAGCAGTACGGCCAGCCGTAGTCGTCCCCTGCCGAGAGCTTGAAGAACTCCTCCGAGGGTTTTTCTGCACTCTGCGCCAGCGTGAACAGCTTGGACCAGTTCTGACCCAGCTGATCGCGACCGTGCTGCGTCGCGTACAGCTCGCCCGACGGCGCGAAGGCGAGCCCCACGGCGTTGCGGATGCCCGTTGCGAAGCGGGTGCCGCTCGCCTGCGTCTGATCGGGCCTGGTCGCGTCGAACCGCCACACGCCGGCACGGTACGCGAGCTCGGAGCAGGGGTCCTCCCCAGGCGACTCGCTCGAGCGGTCCTTCACCTGACAAGAGTTGGTGGCGGATCCGACGTTGACGAACAGGGTGCGGCCGTCGGCGGTGAGCGCCAGGTTGCGCGCCGCATGCCCGCCGTCTGGGAGGCCCCGCACGAGCACGTCAGGCGCGCCGAGCGGGACGAGGCTGCCTGCCCCCATCGTGTAGCGGTAGACGGTGGTCGCCGAGCTGAAGTACAGCACGCCCTTGCCGAGGGCGATCCCGGTGCCGCCTTCGGAGCCGAAACGCTCGGTGACGTCCGCTTTACCGTCGCCGGTGGTGTCTCGCAGGGCGAGCACACCGCCAGGGCGACTCTGCAGCGCGACGAACAGATCGCCGTTCGGGCCGACCGCGAGGTGCCGCGGCGCGCCCACCTGGTCCGCGACCACGACCGCGCAGAAGCCCGCGGGCAGCGTGATGCCGCCGTTGTCGGGATCGCACACCGGCAGCGCGGCGGACTGGCGGTCGGTCGGACGGGCGGACAGCAACAGTGTCACCACTCCGACAAGCAGCGCCTTCGCCTTGTTCATGCCTTCTTCCCTTCGGGTGGACCCGCCAACATCTCCCGAATGCCCCCGAGGGACGCCAGCACACCCGTCGCCTCGTACGGGAGATAGATGACCTTGTTGCTCTGCGGGCTCGTGACCATCTCCTTGAGCGCCTCGATGTAGCGGATGGCGATCAAGTACCGTGCCGGATCCCCGCCGGTTCCCTTGATGGCCGTCGTGATCCGCTCGATCGCCTGAGCTTCCGCCTCCGCGACCTTGAGGCGGGCGTTGGCCTCCGCCTCGGCCGCGAGGATCCTCGCCTGCTTTTGGCCCTCGGCCTGGTTGATCTCCGACTGCCGGATGCCTTCCGACTGGAGGGTGCGCGACTGCTTCTCGGCCTCGGCGGTGAGGATCGCGGCGCGCCGATCCCGCTCGGCGCGCATCTGCTTCTCCATCGCGTCCCGGATGTCGCGCGGCGGGTTGATGTCCTTGAGCTCCACCCGGCTGACCTTGGCGCCCCACTTGTGGGTCGCCTCGTCCAGGATCTCGCGCAGCTTGGCGTTGATGGTATCGCGCGAGGAGAGCACGTGGTCCAGCTCCATCTCACCGATGACGTTCCGCAGCGTGGTCTGCGTCAGCTTTTCGATCGCATCCGGCAGGTTGGCGATCTCGTAGGTCGCGCGCACCGGGTCGGTGATCTGGGAGTAGATCAGCGCGTCGATCTCGACCACCACGTTGTCCTTGGTGATCACGTTCTGGCGCGGGAACACGTACACCGTCTCGCGCAGGTCGATCTTCTCCGTACGGAAATGCCGCGCGAACGAATCACCCGCCGGCGTGACGATCACCTGGTGCCAGTCGATCGCGCGCGGTTTGTCGATGATCGGGATGATCAGGTTCACGCCCGAGGCCAGCGTGCGGTGGTACTTCCCGAGCCGCTCGATGATCATCGTCTGCGCCTGCTGCACCACGCGGACGCCCTTGGCGACGATCGAGATCGCGACCAGCGCGATCACCGCGGGGACGATCAGCGCGCCGATGTTGTCCATGCCTAGGTCTCCTTGTCCACGTACAGAGTCGCCCCCTCCACCCGGACCACCATCACCCGGGTGCCGGGCTCGAGCGCCGCGTCCATCAGCGAGGCCGCGCGCCAATCCTCACCCTCGACCAGGACCCGTCCCTTGCCGGTCGTGGGGTCGATGCGCTCCGACACGATCCCCACCCGCCCGGCGAGCGCGTCCACGTTGGTCCGGATCTCGGTGCCGCGCGGGTGCAGGTACCGGAGCAGGAACGGGCGGATGCCCACCAGGGACAAGAGGGTCCCAGCCGCGAAACTGAGGGCCGGCACGACCGCTCCCGGGATGACCAGGGAAACGCCCCCGGCGACCAGACAGCCGACGGCCACCGACAGCAGCCAAAAGCCCGGCGCGAGCATCTCGGCCACGAACAAGAGCAGCGAGGCGACGAGCCAGACTTGCCATTCGTGCATGTGGAGAAGTTAGCGCGCTCAGGGAGACCCGGTAATTGCGGCGACCGGGCAGCCCCTCCGGCTCGGGGTCCCTGACATCCCCACGCCGCCGCACCCCGGACCTTCGCCTGCGGGGCTGCCCGGTCGCCGCAACCCTTGAGTGGCTCCCCCCATCCAACCGGCAGCACGGTCGTGAAACACGCCGCGCCCGGCGCCCGTAGCGCCGTCAGCGCTCCCCCTTGGAGGAGGTCCCCCATGCCCGCTCTCCGGATCGCCGCGTTGTTGCTGTTCCCCGTCACGCTCGCCGCCCAGCAGCAGCCCGAGCGGCGCATGCTCGCTGGTGACCACGTCGCCGTCTACAACCTCGCCGGCGTGATGCGCCTGGAGCGGGGCACGGGCGGCGACGTCGTGGTGGAGCTGACGCGTGGTGGCCCGGACGCAGCCAAGCTCGAGATCGCGACTGGGCCGGTGCGCGGGCGGCAAGCGCTGCGCGTCATCTATCCTGACGATGAGATCGTGTACCGCGGGCTGGGTCGCGGCGCCAACACTACCCTGCATGTGCGGGACGACGGCACGTTCAACGACCGCGACCAGGGGAGGCACTGGTCCGACGAAGGCCGGCGCGTCCGGATCACGAGCTCGGGCGGGGGGCTCGAGGCTCACGCCGACGTGCGGATCGCGATCCCCGCGGGGAAACGCGTCGAGGTCTATCTCGCCGTGGGGCAGGCGTTCGCGTCCAACGTGGACGGCGACCTGCGCGTGGACGTGGCGGCCGCGAACGTGACCGCCGACCATGTGAAGGGATCGCTGCTGGTCGATACCGGCTCGGGGGACGTGCGCCTCAGCGACGCCCAGGGCAATGTGAGCCTCGATACGGGGTCCGGCAATGTGACGGTGAGCGGGGTGAGCGGGCCCGAGCTCAAGCTCGACACCGGATCCGGCGACGTCATCGCGGAGCGGGTCGCGACGGACGTGCTGATGATCGACACCGGCTCGGGCGACGTCACCGCGTCGTCCGTGCGGGCCGGCGACGTGAAGATCGACACGGGCAGCGGGAACGTCCGCCTCGATCTGCTCGCCGACCTCCAGGCGCTCGATGTAGACACGGGGTCCGGAGACGTCACGATCAACGTACCGCCGGACCTGGGCGCCGAGCTGGAGATCGAAACGGGCAGCGGCGACATCGACCTGCAGAACGTCACCGTCCGCACGACGCGTCTCGAGCGGGATCACCTCACCGGCGCAATCGGAGACGGCAAGGGGCGGATCAGGATCGAGACCGGCTCGGGAGGCGTCCACCTCGTCCGGGCGAAGTAAGGCTCAGTCCGCTGGCGCCGCCTCGGGCGTCGGGTGTCCGCTCGCCGCCCGGCCGAGCGACGTCCGGCCCAGGCGCTGCTGCAGGGCGTCCAGATAGGTGTAAATCACGGGCGTGACATACAGGGTGATGAACTGCGAGAAGGCCAGGCCGCCGACCACCGCGATGCCGAGGGGACGACGCGACTCCGAGCCGACGCCCACGCCCAGCGCGATGGGCAGGGTGCCCATGAGCGCCGCCATCGTGGTCATCATGATGGGCCGAAACCGGATGGAGCACGCCTGCAGGATGGCGTCGTGGGCGGACTTGCCCTCGTTGCGCTGCGCCTCCAGAGCGAAATCGATCATCATGATCCCGTTCTTCTTCACGAGCCCCACGAGCATGATGACCCCCACGAATGCGTACACGCTCAGATCCACCCGGAAGATCAGGAGCGTCAGCAGCGCGCCGAACCCGGCGAAGGGTAGCGCCGAGAGAATCGTGAGCGGGTGGATGAAGCTCTCGTACAGAATGCCGAGCACCATGTAGATCACCAGCACGGCGAGGATCAGCAGGGCGAGGAGGCCTGTCTGGCTCGACTGGAAAGCCTGTGCGGTGCCGGCGAAGCTGGTCGTGATGCTGGCCGGCAGGAGCTGCCGGGCCACCCGCTGCACTTCGGCGACGGCGGTGCCGATGGCGACGCCCTCGCGCAGGTCGAACGAGATCGTGACCGCCGGGAGCTGCCCCGCGTGATTCACGGTCAGGGGGCCGGCGCTCGAGCTCAGCGTGGCGAGCGACGCGAGCGGCACGAGTGGGCCGCTCCGGGAGCGGATGTACAGGAGGCTCAGCGCCGAGAGGTCGCGCTGGTATTCCGGCAAGAGCTCCATCACGACCCAGTACTGGTTGGTGGACGTGTAGATCGTGGAGACCTGACGCGAGCCGTACGCGTTGTATAACGCCTCCTCGATCTGCTCGGCGGTGACGCCGAGCGCCGCCGCCCGGTCCCGGTTGATGGTCACGGTCGCCTGGGGATTCGAGATCTGCAGATCGCTCGTGACGTTGATCAGGCTCGGCACCTTCTGGAGCTGGGTCAGGAGCCGCGAGGAATAGTCGTACAACGCGGTGTCGGGGCTCTGGAGCGTGAACTGATAGAGGCTCTTGGTGCGCCGGCCGCCGATCTGGATCGGGGGCGGGTTCTGCAGGAAAACCTGGATGCCCGGGATGCCGGCGAGCTTGCGGTTGAAATAGCGGATCAGCTGGTCCACGCTCATGTCGCGCTGGGAGCGCGGCTTGAGCTGCATGAACACGCGCCCCTGGTTGATCTGGCCGCCGCCCAGGAACGACATCGTCGCGTCCACGTTGGGGTCCTGCTGGAGCACCGCCATCACCTGCTGCTGATGCTGCACGAGGTCGTCGAACGACGTGCCCTGCACCGTCTCCGTGGTCCCGAAGATCTGCGAGTTGTCCTCGCTCGGCAGGAAACCCTTGGGCACCACGACGAAGAGCACCACGGTCGCCACGAGGATGAGCACCGAGAAGCCGAGAGCCGCCGGCCGCCGCTCCATCACCCAGCCGAGGCTGTTCTCGTACGCGTGCAGCACGCGCTCGTAGACGCGCTCCGAGGCTTCGTAGAACCTCCCGTGCTGCGCCTCGCGCGGAGGCTGCAGGAAGCGACTGCACAGCATCGGGGTCAGCGTGAGCGACACGACTCCGGACACGAGGATCGAGGCCCCGATGGTCACGGCGAATTCGTGGAACAGGCGCCCGATGATTCCGCCCATGAACAGCACCGGAATGAACACCGCCGCGAGCGACAGGGTCATCGAGAGGATCGTGAACCCCACTTCGCGCGCCCCGGTGAACGCCGCCTCCATCGGGGGTGTGCCCTTTTCCATGTGGCGCACGATGTTCTCGAGCATCACGATGGCGTCGTCCACCACGAAGCCGACCGACAGCGTCAGCGCCATCATCGAGAGGTTGTCGAGGCTGTAGTCGAGGGCGTACATGACGGCGAACGTGCCCACGAGCGAGAACGGCAGGGCCAGGCTGGGGATGACCGTCGCCGACAGGTTGCGGAGGAACAGGAAGATGACCAGGACCACGAGCGCCAGCGTCAGGAACAGCGTGAACTTCACGTCGGTGAGCGACGCGCGAATCGACTCCGAGCGGTCGGAGCGGAGCTGCAGGTCCACCGACGCGGGGAGCAGCTGCCTCAGGCTCGCCATGACCGTCCGCACCCGGCCCGCGACATCGACGGTATTCGCGCCCGGCTGGCGCTGAACGGCGAGGACGATGGCCCGGCTGCCGTTGAACCAGGCGGCGCTCTTGTTGTCCTGCACGTCGTCCAGCACCCGTCCCAGGTCCTGCAGCCGCACGGGTGCGCCGTTGCGGTAGGTGACGATCAGCGGCCCGAACTCCGCCGCGCTCCTGAGCTGGCCGTTCGCCTGCACCGTGTAGGCGCGGTGCGGGCCCCACAGAATGCCCGTCGGCAGGTTGACGTTGCCGGCCGCGACGCCGTCCGCAACCTCGTCGATCCCGATGGTGCGGGTGGCCAGCGCCTTGGGGTCGAGCTGAATCCGCACGGCGTACTTGGCGGCGCCGTACACATTCACCTGCGCGACGCCCGACACCGTGGACAGGCGCTGCGCGATGAAGGTCTCGGCGTATTCGTCCAGCTCCGGGAGCGAGAGCGTGTTCGAGCTCATCGCGTAGTAGATGATCGGCTGGTCGGCGGGGTTCACCTTCTGGTACGACGGCGGCACGATCCCGGTGGGAAGCTGACGCAGCGTCTTGGAGATCGCCGCCTGGACATCCTGCGCGGCGGCGTCGATGCTCCGGTCCAGGGTGAACTGGAGCGTAATGTTGGTGTTGCCGAGGCTGGAGGAGGACGTCATCTGGTCCACCCCGGCGATGGTCGAGAACTGCTTTTCGAGCGGCGTCGCGACCGCGGACGCCATGGTCTCCGGGCTCGCGCCCGGGAGGCTCGCGTTCACCTGGATGGTGGGGAAATCGACGTTCGGGAGATTGCTCACCGGCAGCAGCCGGTACGCCATCAGCCCGAACATCAGGATGCCCAGCATGACGAGCGTGGTCATGACGGGCCGCCTGATGAACAGCGCGGAGATGTTCATTTGTCCCCCTCCATCGCGCGCGCCGGGTCGGCCGAGCCCTTGACCTCGACGGGCGCGCCGTCCACCAGCCGCACCTGACCGTCGGTCACGACCTCTTCTCCCGGCCGCACGCCCTGGGCGATCACCGTATAGGCTCCGGCCGGGCGCTCGACCGTAACGGGTTGCGAGCGCGCCGTACCGTCCTGGTTCAGCACGAACACGTACGTCCCCTGCTGACCGGTCATCACCGCCTGCGCCGGCACGACCAGCGCCTTGGGGTCGATGTACAACTGCAGCCGTACGTTCAAGAACTCGCCCGGCCACAGCGCGTTGTCGCGGTTCGGGAATTCCCCTTTGAGCAGCACCGTGCCGGTGCTCGTGTCCACGCTGTTGTCCACGAACGTCAGCAGGCCTTCCTTGAACGCGGTGTCGGTCTGCGATGGGCTCACGAACACCGGCAGCCGGTTCTGGCGATAGCGCTGGATGTCGCCGAGGTGTTTCTGCGGCACGGCGAAGCGCACGAGGATCGGCCGGATCTGGTTGATCACGACCAGCGGATCCGCCGCGTTGGCCCGTACCAGGTTGCCCTCGCGCACGAGCAGCCGCCCCGTCCGCCCCGCGATCGGCGCTCGGATCGCCGCCCACTCGAGGTTGAGCTGCGCGTTCGCGACCGCCGCCGAGTCAGCGCGGACCGCTGCCTGGAGTGCTTCGGCGCCGGCCTTTTTTGCGTCG
>DATNOH010000261.1:0-3308 GCA_035601435.1 Gemmatimonadales bacterium
CCGTTCGGCGCTACCGGTACGCGGATCGTCACCACGCTCGCGAACGAAATGGTCCGGCGGGACGTGCAGTTCGGGCTACTGTCGATTTGCGCACAGGGCGGCATGGGCTTCGCCATGGTGCTGGAGCGCCGCTGATGGCTCCGGGCGCGGCACTCACCTGGGAGCTCGCCGACGCGGGCGTTGCCGTCGTGACCTTCGACCTGAAGGGCGAGCCGGTCAACAAGCTCTCGGCCGCGGTGAAGCAGGACCTGCTCGCGACGTTCGATGCGTTGGAGCACGACACTGCCGTACGAGCCGTCGCGTTCTTTTCGGGGAAACCCGAGAACTTCATCGCGGGTGCGGACATCGAGGAGTTCGTTCGGCTCACCACCGCCTCGGAAGCCGAGCGGCTTTCGGCCGAGGGGCAGGAAATGCTGGGCCGGGTGGCCCGCTTCCCCAAACCGGTCGCCGTCGGGATCCATGGAGCGTGCCTGGGCGGTGGGCTCGAGTTCGCGCTCGCCTGCGGGTACCGCGTGGCTTCCGATCACTCCCGGACCCAGCTCGGCCTCCCGGAGGTACAACTCGGCATTCTCCCGGGCGCGGGCGGTTGCCAGCGGCTCCCCCGATTGATCGGCGCCCGCGCGGCGCTCGACATCATCCTCGCCGGCAAGGTCGAAGCCGCCAAGAAGGCGTTCCGCCTCGGCATCGTCGACGAGCTGGTCCATCCCGCCATTCTCAAGGACGTCACCATCGCCGCTGCACAACGCATGGCGGGCGGGTGGCGCCCACGGCGCAAGCGGCCGGGCGGCTTCCGCGGATGGCTGCTCGACGGCAACCCACTGGGCCGGGCGTTGGTTTTCCGCGCCGCCCGAAAGCAGGTCCTGGCCCAGACGCGCGGCAACTATCCCGCGCCGCTCGCCGCGTTGGAAGCGGTGGAGCACGGACTCAAACACGGCATGGCGGCAGGTCTGAAGCGCGAGGCACAGTTGTTCGGGCAGCTCGCCGTCACCGACGTCTCGCGTAAGCTGGTCCAGATCTTTTTCGCTACGACCGCTCTCAAAAAGGACTTCGGAATCCCCAACCCACCGACGCCGGCGGTCGTGGGCCGCCTCGGGGTCGTGGGCGCGGGGTTCATGGGGTCGGGCATTGCGGGCACCGCGGTCGTGCAGGCGGGGGTGGACGTGCGCATGAAGGACGCCGATCTCCCGCGGGTTGCGAAGGGCCTCGCGGCGGCGCGCGACATCCTCGACGACCGGCTCAAGCGGCGCCGCATCACCCCCTACGAGCACGCCCGGCTCGTCGCGCTGCTCTCGGGGAGCGATCACTACAGCGGGTTCGGCCGGGCCGAGCTCGTCATCGAGGCGGTGTTCGAGGACCTCCAGGTCAAGCAGCAGGTGCTGCGCGAGGTCGAGGCGGCGACTGCCCCGGACGCGGTGTTCGCGTCCAACACGTCGACGATCCCGATCCACCGGATCGCCGAGGCTGCGAGCCGGCCAGAGCAGGTCGTCGGGATGCATTTCTTCTCACCGGTCGCCCGGATGCCGCTGCTCGAGGTCATTCCGTCGGCGCGCACCGCGGCGCAGGTCGTCAGCACCGCCGTCGGGTTCGGCCGCCGCATGGGCAAGACGGCCATCGTCGTGAAGGACAGTCCCGGCTTTTGGATCAACCGGATTCTCACGCCCTACATGAATGAGGCGGGTCATCTCCTCGTCGAAGGCGTGGCGATCGAAGACATCGACCGGCTGATGGTCGAGTTCGGCTTCCCCGTCGGGCCCATCACGCTGCTGGACGAAGTCGGGATGGACGTGGGCGAGAAGGTGGTTGGCGTGATGCACGAGGCGTTCGGTGAGCGGTTCGCGCCCGTGCCCGCGTTCGCCGGCATGGTCAAGAGCGGGCGGCTGGGGCGCAAGGCGGGGAACGGATTCTACAAGTACGCGGGCGGTAAGAAGGGCAGCGTCGACGCGGCCGTGTACGAAGTGATCGGGGCCCATCCGAATGGAGGCCCGAGGCCCGCGGAGATCATCCAGCGGCTGATTCTCGTGATGCTGAACGAGGCCGCGGGCGCCGTGGGGGAAGGGATCGTGCGTACCCCCCGCGACGGCGATGTCGGCGCCATCTTCGGTTTCGGGTTTCCGCCCTTTCGCGGCGGCCCGCTGCGGCACGCCGATGACCTCGGCGCGGCGCGTATCGTGGGAGAGCTCGAGCGGCTCGCCGAGCGCTATGGCGCCCGGTTCGCCCCGTGCGACGCGCTGCGCGACCAGGCGCAGCGGAACGGCAAGTTTTACCCCTAAGTCCCTAACCCCCAGTCCCTCGTCCCAAGATGCTCCGCGCCGCCTTGCTGTGGCTCAGCGAGCAATCCCGGGTCTTCCGGTTCATCCGCGGCAACGGCTTGGCCCGCCGCTTCGCCTCGCGTTTCGTCGCGGGCGAAACAGTAGACTCGGGAGTCGCGGCGTTGGAAGACTTGAACGGCGCTGGGCTCACCGCGAGCCTCGACCTGCTGGGCGAGTCGGTGCGCAACGCCGCTGAGGCACAGGCTGCTCGCGACACCTACCTCGACACGCTCGACCGGATCAAGGCCGCCGGGGCCGATGCCAACGTCTCGGTCAAGCTCACCCAGATGGGCCTCGACATCGACGAAGCGCTGTGCGTCGAGAACGTGCGCGCCATCATCGCCCGGGCGAAGGCCCACGGCTCCTTCGTGCGCATCGACATGGAGCAGTCCGACTACACCGATCGCACCCTGCAGCTCTTCAAGCGCACGTTCTACCCCGAGTTCGGGAACGCGGTCGGCGTGGTGCTGCAGTCGTACCTGCGGCGCACTGAGCAGGACGTGGAGCAGATCATCGCGCTTGGCGCCCGTGTGCGGCTGTGCAAGGGCGCGTATCAGGAGCCCGAGACGGTCGCCTTTCCCGACAAGCGCGATGTGGATGCCACCTATGTGCGCTGCATGGAGCGGCTGATGCTCAAGGGCAACTACCCCGGCATCGCGACGCATGATGCTCGCATCATCGAGCACGCCAAGGCGTTCGCCCGCGACAAGGGCATCCAGCCCTCGCGCTTCGAGTTTCAGATGCTGTACGGTGTGCGGCGCGACCTACAGCACGGGCTGCGGCGCCAGGGATACAACGTGCGCGTGTATGTCCCGTTCGGCACCCAGTGGTATCCCTACCTCATGCGCCGGCTCGCCGAGCGGCCGGCCAACGTGGCGTTTCTGGTCGGCAACATGGTGCGGGAGTCCCTACGGCGGAGCTGACGGACGGTACCCTGGGCGGCTACCAGCGGGTGCACGAGCGCGCGCCCGCGTTCTCCGGGAGCGACGGCCAATCGTA
>DATNOH010000262.1:0-12453 GCA_035601435.1 Gemmatimonadales bacterium
CTGGCTGTCGCGCACCGCCCGCCCGCGCGACTGGCGCTCGGCGTCCGCCCAGAGCGACGCGGCGGTGGCGAGCTGGACCATTGCTTCGGGGACCCGGTTCTGGGCTGCGAGCGATTCCGCTCCCTTGAACACGGTGTCGCCCCTGGCCAGGTCCGCAGAAGTGGCTCCCGCGTCGATCGCACGGCTCATTGCAGCGGCGGCGCGAGCACGGAGTGAACGCAGCAGGCTGTCCTCACGCTGGGCAACCGCGCTGCGGGCTGCGGATTCCGCCGCAGCGGGGGGCGCGGCCGACGCGCGCTCACGCCCAGCCCGAGTCGACGGTCGCGCGAGAACCGGCACCGGGGGCCGACGCGCGGACACCGTGTCCGGCGCAGCGGCGGGATTGGCCGGGGCCACGCCGGTCGTGTCGTGCGGCGGCGGCGCCGTGCTCCGAGACGTCTGCCAGGTACGCCAGGGCGCCAGCCACCAGATCGTCGCGGCGATCGCTACACCCCCGAGGCCTCCGAGTCCCCACCAGAAGCGCGAGCCGGCGCGGGCGTGCGGCAGCGCTACCGTTGGCGCGTGCGACTGCGGCTTCGAGAGCACGAGCGGGCTCGTGGGCGTCGCGATCTGGGCCATCAACGCCGAGCCGGCGCCCGCCTTCGCCAGCGTAATCATCTCGCCGCGCACCGGATCGTCGTGCCGTAGCGACGGCCGGCCGCACACCGCCACGACGTCGTCCATGCCGGGCCAGCGCCGAGCGGGATCCTTTTCCAGCATTCGCATGACGCCTGCGCCCAGGTTAGGTGGACAGTCCGGGCGGAGCTCGGCCACGGGACGCGGGCGCTCGTTGAAGTGCGCGTACATGACGGCCATGGTCGAGTCGCTCTTGAACGGCAGCCGCCCGGTCAGCATTTCATACGCGACCACGCCAAGAGAGTACTGATCGGACGCGCCGGTGACCTCACGGGTCTCGCACTGCTCGGGGCTCATGTATGTCGGCGTGCCGACTGTCACGCCGGTCATCGTGAGCCCAGCAGCCTGTACCACCTTGGCGATCCCGAAATCCGTGACTACCGCCCAGCCGTCCTCGTCCAGCATGATATTCGAAGACTTGATGTCACGATGGATCACACCGTGACGATGGGCATAGCCGAGCGCATCGCCCACCTGGGCGAGGATCGTCTGGGCCATGGGGATGGGAAGCGTCCCGACGTCGCGAATCACCGTATCGAGCGCCCGTCCCTGGACGTACTTCATGACGAAGTACAGGACGTGCTCGCTTTCCTTGACGGCGTAGATGGGAATGATGTGAGGATGGCTCAGCGCCGCCGCGGTGCGCGCCTCCCGCTTGAAGCGCTCCACCATCCCTTCTCCCATGAGCAGCAGGGCGGGCGCCAGAACCTTGATCGCCACTTTGCGATCGAGCGCGAGGTCGTGGGCGAGGAACACCGTGGCCATCCCCCCGCGTCCCAGCTCGGCGAGGATCTCGTACTCGCCCAGCGTGGCCTGCCGCAGGGCGTCGATCTGGGCGTTGTGCTCTATGCGGCGCACCGGCGGCGCGACCGTTGCGCCGGCTCCGCCCGTGGTGACCGGGACGCTGGTACCGCAGCGGAGGCAGAAAAAAGCCCCCGGCGCCAGAGAGGTGCCGCAGCGAGAACAGTAGGATTGGGTCTCGGGAGCCATCGACCGGGGCCTGTCTAACGGTCCCCTAAATAACACATGGGCTCCCGCCGGGCAACTTGTTGTCGCGAGGCGGTTTCCGGTGCTAGCCGAACACGGGCGTCAGCGGCGGGTCGCCTTTCAGGACCGCCTGGACGTTCGCGATCGCCGCGGCGGCCATCCGGCGGCGCGCCTCGTGCGTGGCGCTGCCGATGTGCGGCAACAACACGGTGCGCGGCGCGGCACGCAGCCGGGCGTGAACGGCCGGCTCCTCGAGATAGACGTCGAGGCCTGCCCCACCCAACCGGCCCTCCTCGAGGGCCTGCGCGAGCGCTTCCTCGCGGACCAGATCACCGCGCGCCGTATTGATCAGGATGGCGCCCGGCTTCAACTGCCGCAGCGTGTCGGCGTTGATGATGCCTTTGGTCTCCGGCACCGACGGCGCATGGAGCGACAGCACGTCGCTTTCCTTGAAAAGCGTCGACCGCCCGACCCGCACCGCGCCGGTCTCCCGCTCGAAGTCGGGCCGCGGGTTGCGCGTGGTGTAGAGAATACGCATGCCGAATGGGACCGCGCGGCGCCCCACCGCCTGGCCGATCCGTCCGGCGCCGAACAGGCCGAGGGTGCGGCCCCGCAGCTCGAGCCCGAGCAGCAGCTGCGGATGCCAACCGGTCCACGACCCGCTCGCCACGAGCGCGGCCCCGGGGACGACTTGGCGGGCGCACGCGAGGATCAGCGCCCAAGCGAGGTCGGCGGTGGCGTCGGTGAGGACGTCGGCTGTGTGAGTGACCGTGACGCGGCGCATCTCCGCCGCCACGACGTCCACGTTGTCGTGCCCGGCGGCGCAGTTGGCGACGATCTTCAGATTGGGCAGGCGCTTCAGCTCGGTACCGCCCACCCACCGCGACAACAGCGGCACGAGCGCGACGTAGTCGCCCGCAGGGGTGGGCTGATCGGTCGAAAGCCAGGTGACATCCAGGCCGGCGAGCTGCGCCGGCTCGAGCAGCCCCTGCAACTCGGCCGCAATGAGGACGGGGTGCCCCACTACCTCCTCATCTGCGCCCGACGGATCGAATCGTCCACGGCGAGCGCCCGTGCGGGGTTCCACTTGTAGTAGAGCTGGAGACACGACCCCGCCTGCATCTTGCGCTGCCTGGTGCAGGTCGCGACCTCCTGGCGGTGCTGCGACCCGCCATGGCGCCACAGCGAATCTTCCGCGGCGGCAGCCCGGACGTCCGCCCAGCCGTACCCGACCAGGCAGCGCGCCACATCGCCCGAGGGGTCCTTGGCGCACTCGGCCATCTCCTTCTTGTGCCGGGCTGCTTCTGCGCGCCACGTCGAGTCGGCGTGCAGCTGCGCGATCGAGTCCTGCTCCTGCTGATACTTCGTGGCCGCGGCGAGCGCCGCCGGTTGCTTCCAGTTGTGCTGCAGCACTAGACACTGTGCCGCTCCCTGTGCATTCATCGTGATCCTGCTGCACTCCCGCACTTCGGCGGCCTTCTGGGCCGCCGTCTTGAAGCACGCGAGGGCGGATGCGGTAACTGCGGCGGCGAACCATGCCTTCGTCCAGCGCATCAGGGACCTCCAGGTGCCGGCTAGTGGAACGGGCGGGCGCTGTCTCCTTGTGCAACTGCCCCACACTCTAGTGCGGCGCCGGCTCCCGGTGCAAGCGCGAAGGGAGCTCCCGCCGCACGGAGCGAGCCGAAACGCTATCTACCGTACGCCCGGCCGGCCAGCAGATTTGTCTCGGTAGTACCTGCAGAGGAGGTCCACATGCGCGTCAGCCAGCTCATCTTCCGACCTGTCTTGGCCGCAACGTTTGTCGTCAGGGTTCCTGCAGCAGCGCAGCGCCTGGATCCACACCGGCGGAGCCACCGCGCTGGCGGGAGTAGCGAGCGGCGGGTTGGCGATCAAGTCGTACGAGTCTCGGCTGACGCTGCGCTTCGACGCTGAGGACTACGTGTTCAAGCCGGATCTCAGCGCAGAGCCAGGGTGCGACAGGGGCGGCTACACGGGCGTGTGCGGACACATCATGCGTCTGACCGGTTACCGATCGCCGCTCCAAAACGATCTCGTCCTGTCAGCCGGGCTCGCTATCTCACCGGGAGGGCACTGAGCGGCACCGGCCGGTTTCGGAGCTACGGACAGGGTGGGATTCGAACCCACGGTACCCTTGCGGGCACACCGGTTTTCGAGACCGGCCGTTTCAACCGCTCACGCACCTGTCCCTGCGGCGCGACGCTCGAAACGTCGCGACGCCAAGTGGGGGCCTATACCCTCAACCCTCAGATCCACTCAGCGTCTCGGCGCCTCAGCGCCTTTGTTAGGCAGCGGATAGGGTGGGATTCGAACCCACGAAACGGTTACCCGTTTACGCGCTCTCCAGGCGCGTGCCTTCAGCCGCTCGGCCACCTATCCCCAACTACTAGACGCGCAGACGCGTAGACGCGTAGACGCACAGACGCGTAGTAAATACATAAGGCCAAGCAGTTTCGCTACGGGCAGCAGTGCTGGTGAACCCTACACCACCCCACGCGCGTATCATGTGGCGTACCCAAGGGAGATTCCGCATGAACACCCTGCCCACGAAAAAGCCAGGTGGCCCCGACGTGAACACGATCCCCACATGGCGCGAGCTCGCCGAGCGCTTCCGCGACCTGATGAAGGACTTCCTCAAGGAAGGCAAAGAGCTGGAACGTGAGCTCGAGCCGAAGCTCCTCCCCGCCCTGAAACGACTCCGGCTCGAGATCGAGAGACTGATCGGAAAACTCGAGGAGCGGGCGGGAACAGGAAAGAAGCCGAGCTAGCCCGGGGGGACCGGTCTTCCTCGCCGGGCGCGCGACGGCAACATTCCCGGCATGGCTCTGACCTACTCCCAGTACCTCAAGCTCGACGAGCTGCTCTCGCTGCAGCGGCCTCTCTCGGCGGGGCCGGAGCATGACGAGACGCTGTTCATCATCATTCACCAGGTTTACGAGCTCTGGTTCAAGGAGCTCGTGCACGAGTTCGACTATTTGCGGCAGCTGCTCCCTCGCCGAGACGCACCCCGAGCGCTGCACACGCTCAAGCGGATTCTCACCGTCCTGAAGGTGGTGGTCGCCCAGATCGACGTGCTCGAGACCATGACGCCGCTCGAGTTCCTCTCGTTCCGCGATCGCCTCCAGTCCGGCAGCGGATTTCAGTCCTACCAGTTCCGGGAGCTCGAGTTCGTGCTGGGCGTGAAGGACGCCCGCGCCCTCGATCGCTATCCCGCCGGCTCCACGGAGCGAAAACGCCTCGAGGCGCGCCACGCCGAGCCCACGCTCTGGGACGCGTTCCTGGGCTACCTGGTGCAAGAGGGGTATCGGGTCCCCGACGATCAGCTCCACCGCGACGTCACGCGGCGAGTGGAGCCGAACCCGCAGATCCAACGCCTGCTGATCGACGTTTACCGCACCAACCCCATGGTGAGTCAGCTGTGCGAACGACTGGTGGACGTCGACGAGGGGGTCCAGGAGTGGCGCTATCGGCACGTGAAAATGGTGCAGCGCACCATCGGGACCAAGCGCGGGACCGGCGGATCGAGCGGTGCCGAGTACCTCATGACCACGCTCAACACGCCCGTTTTTCCCGACCTCTGGGCCATCCGCACCCAGCTGTGACGGCATGATGACCCTAGAGGCAGTGCGGACGAGCCCCAACGCGCTCGCCCGGTACTACGGCCGGTTCCGCGTCGCCGAGCGGCTCCTGCTCACCGGCCACTCCCACCAGGCTTGGCCGGACTGCGGGTTCGAGGGGCAAGCCGAGGCGTGGTTGGACGCCGCTCGTCATGTGGACGAAAAGTGGGAGCACGCGTCCGCCCGCGCGGAGCGCGTGCGTCGCGGATTCAAACGCCTGTTGGATGACGCCGACGGTGACTACGCCCTGGGGGCGAGCACCCATGAGCTGGTCGTGCGGTTCCTCTCAGGATTGCCCCTGCGGACACGCCCACGCATCGTCACGACCGACGGCGAATTTCATACGCTGCGACGCCAGCTCGATCGTCTGGCGGAAGAGCGGATCGAGCTGGTCCGGGTTGCCCACGCCCCCGCGGCCACGGTCGCGGAGCGTCTGGCGGCGAGAGTGGATGATCGTACCGCCGCCGTGCTGGTGTCCGCCGTGTTTTTCAGTAATGGGCACGTCGCGCCACGCCTGGGCCACGTCCACTCGGCCTGCCAGCGCGTCGGCGCCGAGCTGCTGGTGGACGCGTATCACGCGTTGAACGTCCTCCCCGTCTCTCTGCGGCGTGAGGGACTCCAGGGGGCCTTCGTGGTCGGTGGCGGCTACAAGTATTGCCAGTTGGGCGAAGGCAATTGCTTCCTGCGTATCCCTCCTGACTGCGCTCTGCGACCGGTGATCACCGGATGGTTCGCCGAATTCGACACCCTCGCCGACGGCGAGGCGCCCCTTCCCGTCGCCTACGGCCCGGGCGCGGCTCGTTTCGCCGGCGCGACCTATGATCCCACTAGCCACTACCGCGCCGTGCGCGTGTTCGATTTCTTCGAGCAACAGGAGCTGACGCCAGAGTTCTTGCGGGAGGTGAGCCAGCACCAGGTGGGGCTCTTGGAGCGCGCGTTCGACGCGCTCGACGCCGATCCGCGGCTCATTACGCGGGACCGTGCCGTGAGGCTGCCGCAGCTCGGAGGCTTCCTCGCGCTCCAGTCGCCACGGGCGGAGAAGGTGTGTCGCGGCTTGCGAAACCGAGGCGTCCTGACCGATTACCGGGCGGACGTGCTGCGACTGGGCCCGGCGCCGTACCTATCGGATGCCCAGCTCGAGGGGGCAATTCAGGCGCTGGGAAGCGTGATACAGGAGCTCGGGCGCTAGCGTCGGTCGCGGAAGAAATCCTGGAGCAACCGGCCGCACTGCTCCTCTTCCACCCCGCCGATCACCTCCACCCGATGATTCAACCCGGGATGGCGTAGCACGTCCCCAAGACTCCCCGCCATTCCGGCCTTCGGGTCGTACGCGCCGAACACCACACGCCCGACCTTGGCGAGGACCAGCGCTCCCGCGCACTGCGCGCAGGGTTCGAGCGTCACGTACAGTGTGGAATCGTTGAGTCGATCGGTGTGCAGCAAGGCGAGCGCCCGCTGCACGGCCAGCAGCTCGGCGTGAGCCGTCGGATCGCGCCGCGTGACGGTCTCGTTGTGTGCGCGCACGACGATCGTGCCGCCCCGAAACAGCGCGGCGCCCACCGGCACTTCGCCAGTGGACGCCGCCCGGCGGGCTTCCTCGAGTGCCGCCGCCATGCCCGCGATGTCGGACGGAGCAACGGGCGGGGACCGTTTGGTAGTGCTCCCCGCTGCCCGCTCCCCGCGGTTAGGCACGCGCCGGCTCGGCCGCCGCCCCCGCAGGAGTCCGCTCGAACGTCAGATGGTTGCCGTCTTTCGCCCGGTCCACACGCACCGTGTCGCCTTCCGCATACTGCCCTTCGAGCACGGCCATGGCGAGCGGGTTCTGCAACAGGCGCTGGATGGCTCGCTTCAAGGGCCGCGCCCCGTAGACGGGATCGTAGCCCTCGGCCACGATGAGTTGCTTGGCCGCGGGCGTTATCTCGAGACGGAGCTTGCGCTCGGCCACGAGCCGCTCGACCCGCTTGATCTGGAGTTCCACGATCTTCGCGATGTCCTGGCTCGAGAGCGGCCGGAAAATGATCACGTCGTCCACCCGGTTCAGGAACTCGGGCCGGAACGTCTGGCGCAAGAGCTCCAGCACTTTGGTCTCCACCTGCTCCCAGTTCTGCGTGCCCATCTCGAGGATGTACGGCGACCCGATGTTCGAGGTCATGATGAGCACGGTGTTCCGGAAATCGACGGTGCGACCCTGGGAATCGGTGAGCCGTCCATCATCGAGAATCTGGAGCAGCACGTTGAACACATCGGGATGCGCCTTCTCGATCTCGTCGAACAGTACCACCGAGTAAGGGCGCCGCCGGATCGCCTCCGTCAGCTGGCCGCCTTCCTCGTAGCCCACGTATCCGGGAGGCGCGCCGATCATCCGGGCGACGGCGTGCTTCTCCATGTACTCGGACATGTCGAGCCGCACGAGGGCTTTCTCATCGTCGAACAGGAATTCCGCGAGTGCCCGGGCGGTCTCCGTCTTGCCGACGCCCGTGGGGCCGAGGAAGATGAACGACCCGGTCGGCCGGTTGGGATCCTGCAGCCCGGCACGCGCCCGGCGCACGGCATTGGCGACGGCGGCGAGCCCCTCGGGTTGCCCGACCACCCGCCGCTCGAGCTCCGCTTCGAGCCGCGTGAGCCGCTCGCGCTCCGATTCGAGCATTTTCGTGACGGGGATCCCGGTCCACTTGGCGACGATCTCGGCGATGTCCTCCGCGTCGACTTCCTCTTTCAGGTACTTGCCCTTCTTCTGGATCTGGGCCAGACGCTTTTCCGCCTCGGCGATCTCCCGCTCGAGCGCGGGGATCCGGCCGTAGCTGATCTCGGCGGCCTTCTGCAGGTCGCCGCGGCGCGTGGCCTGCTCCGCCTCGGCGCGAAGCTGCTCCATCTGTGCTTTCTTCGCTTGGAGCCCAGTGATCGCGTCCTTCTCCGCCTGCCACTGGGCCTTCATCACCTTGGAGCGCTCGCGCAGCTCGGCGAGCTCCTGCTCGACCTTGGCTCGCCGCTCCTTCGAGGCCTTGTCCTTCTCCTTGGCGAGGGCCGCCAGCTCGATTTCGTGCTGCACGATCTTGCGCTCGACCTCGTCGATCTCCTGGGGCAGCGAGTCGATCTCGATCCGCAGGCGGCTCGCGGCCTCGTCCACCAAGTCGATCGCCTTGTCGGGAAGGAACCGATCTCCGATGTAGCGATGCGACAGCGTCGCCGCGGCCACCAGCGCGTTATCGGTGATGCGGACGCCGTGGTGCACCTCGTAGCGCTCTTTGAGACCGCGCAGAATGGCGATCGTGTCCTCGACCGACGGCTCGCCCACAAAGACGGGTTGGAAACGCCGCTCGAGCGCCGCGTCCTTCTCGATGTGCTTGCGGTATTCGTCGAGCGTGGTAGCACCTACCACATGCAGCTCGCCGCGCGCCAACGCGGGCTTCAGCATGTTGGAGGCATCCATCGCCCCCTCGGCAGCCCCGGCGCCCACCAGCGTGTGCAATTCGTCGATGAAGACGACGTACTTCCCTTCCGCGCTCGTGATTTCTTTGAGCACGGCCTTGAGCCGGTCTTCGAATTCGCCGCGATACTTGGTCCCCGCGATCAAAGAGCCGAGATCGAGAGACACGAGATGCTTGTTGCGCAGCGACTCGGGGACGTCGCCATTCACGATGCGCTGGGCCAGCCCCTCGACGATGGCCGTCTTGCCGACCCCCGGCTCCCCGATCAGGACGGGGTTGTTCTTGGTGCGCCGCGACAGCACCTGCATCACCCGGCGGATCTCCTCGTCCCGCCCGATGACGGGGTCGACCTTGCCCTTGCGGGCCAGCTCGGTGAGGTCGCGGGTGTAGCGCTCGAGCGCCTGATACTTCTGCTCGGGCTCCTGGTCAGTCACTCGGTGTGAGCCGCGCACCCCCTCGAGAGCGGCCATGAGATCGTCGCGATCCACGCCCGCGGCGGAGAGCAGTTGTTTCGCGGTCGTGCCCTTCTCTTGCAGCAGGGCGAGGAGCAGATGCTCGGTCGACACGTACGCGTCGCCCAACGCCTTGGCTTCCTCGTCGGCGCGGTCCAGGATGCGTGACACCTCGCGCGACAGCGTGGGCTCGGCCGCCGTGCCCGATTGTGTCGGGAAGCGGTCGATCTCCCGTTCCGTCTCAGCGCTGAGCTGGGTGACGTTGAGCCCGGTTTTCTGGAGCAGGGGCACGACAATACCATCGTCCTGCGACAGCAGAGCGAGGAACAGATGGGCGTCGTTGATGACAGGATTGCCGCGCGCGCGGGCCAGCACGCTGGCCTGCTGGAGGGCTTCGGTCGCCTTGACGGTCAAACGTTCGGGTCTAATCATGGCTGTCTTGGGATAGTCGCCGACCCCGGAAGCAACGTCTATGCCGGGCGAAAGTGCCGTTTTGGCAGAAGCGATAGAGGCGTTGGTACGTCCTACTTGACGACTATTTTCCTTGTAACCCTCTTCCCGTCAATGACGAGCTGGTAGATGTACACCCCGGACAGCGCCTGCTTCCCGGTATTGCCGACGTACCCATCCCAATAGGCGCTATAGGCGCAACCCATGGTCGTGGGGCAGCTGAGCGCAAGGCTATCGAGCGCCTTGCCCGAGCCCCGGAGTATCGGGATCGCTACGAGTTGGGCGAGGACGTTAAAGATCCTCAAGGACACCACCGGCCGGTGACCCTTGAGGAACAACTCCCCGCTGACCTTGAACGGGATCGTGGTCGCCGGGTTAAACGAGCGATTCTGCTGTGGCCCGATTGTGGGAGGCGGGGTCTGACCCCATACCCACCGCGTTCCCCCTTCCACCCCCGCTACCCAAAGCCCGAGCCCCAGCAATGCCCAGGCGTGCCGCTTCATCCACCGCTCCTCTTGGCAAACAAGACGTGAACTTGGGACGGCTCTCCTTGTGCTAAGTGATACTCGTGCTTCCAGGGCGCTGATCCAAACTACGAACCGTCTTTCCCGGCTGTCAACCTCGCCAACACGCGGGCATCGCCCGCGCGGCGCGTCACCCCCCGCCGATCCGCCCATTCGAGCAACGGGATCAAGTACTTGCGAGTGAGCCCGAAGCGATCCCGCAGCTCGGCTGGGGTGGCCGAGCCAAGCTCCGCGAGCGCCGCCTCGAGGGCGGCGCGGAATTCGGCTAGGGCGCCCTTTGCCGCGTAGCGCTCGGCGTCGATGGGCTCCACCGTGCCGGTGCGGGCAAAGTGCGACAACAGGGCGCGGACGGGAAAGCCGGGAAACTCGCGCTCGAGCTCCGCCACAGTGGGGACCTGCCAGCGAGCATCGGCGAGGCGCCGCGCGAGCTTCTCGCTGGCGTCGGTGGCCCGGGCGTCGAGCGCGGGACGCCAGCGCGGCTGGCGGGCCACGCTGCCCGCCACCTCCAGCTTGCCACTTTTGACCGCCAACTCCAGCACGGCATCCGTCACGGCGGACGGAGGCGCCGGCGTCCCCACCGCTGCCCGGAGGGCTTGCAGGGACATCCCTGGATCGAGCGGATGCTCCTCGTGGTAACGCCGGACCACCTCCGCCAGCCGGGTTGCTTCCGCCAGTACCGCCTGCCGGTCGACGACGGTCTCCGCCGCCGTAAGCACCGTGTCCCCCGCCTCCGCGATGACTGCCGTCACCCGGGCCGGCGACACCCCGAGCCGCACGGCGAGGCTGTCGGCGGCGAGCCCCGTGAGCCCTGCCTCGGCGGCGAGAACTCCGAGCCGCGCCGCGGGGCTCTGCTCGGCAGCCACGCGGCGCCGCCGCAGGCGGGTACGGGGCGGGGCGAACGGGTCGAGCACGACCCCTCCACCAATCGTGGTCACCGGCGAGAAAGAGCGCAGCACGAACCGGTCTCCGCTGCGCGCTACCACCGGGGCCTCGAGCACCAAACGCGCGACGCCCCGCTGCCCGGGGGCAATCGCGGCTGTTTGGACCGCGCGGGCCAGGACTTCGGCGGTGCCGAGGTGCACGCGCACGCGCGTGCGTGAGGCGAGCGGCTTGCGGGCTGCAGGAAGGAGCTCCACGGCGACATCGACGAGGGTGGTGGCCCGCCACCCGGACCCCGTGACGGCGACGTGCCCCCGCGCCAGCTCACTTTTGTCCACGCCCACGAGGGCCAGCGCCGTGCGTCGCCCCGGCACCGCCCGTTCGGCGGTCTCGCCGTGGACCTCGATGGACCGAACGCGCGCTTCGCGACCGAGCGGGAGAAGCTGGACCGCTTCGCCCACGGCGACGCTGCCGCTCCAGGTCGAGCCCGTGACCACCGTTCCCGCCCCGGCCACCGTGAACACCCGATCGATCGGCAGCCGAAACAGGTCGTCGGCGGGGCGCTCGACCAGGTCCCCGGCGACCCGCCGCAACGCGTCGCGCAGATCGTCCAGACCCTCTCCCGACAGGACCGACGTGGCGACCGCCGGCTCCCAGCGCACGCGGCTCGTCCCCAGGCGCGTGCTCACCTCGCTGCGCACGAGGTCGAGCCACTCGGCGTCCACGAGATCGCGCTTGGTGAGCACGGGGATGCCGCGGCGCACACCGAGCAGCTCCACGATGGCCAGGTGCTCCTCGGTCTGCGGCATGATTCCCTCGTCGGCCGCGATCACGAGCAGGGCGACGTCGATTCCGGTCGCGCCGGCGAGCATGTTGCGCACGAAGCCTTCATGCCCGGGGACGTCGACCAGACTCGCCTGGATCGCGTCACCCAGGGCGAGCGGCGCGAACCCCAAGTCGATCGTGATGCCGCGGCGCTTCTCCTCCTCCCAACGGTCGGTGTCGACACCGGTGAGGGCCTTCACCAGGGCCGTCTTGCCGTGGTCGATGTGACCGGCGGTGCCGATTACGAAGCGGCGGAGGGGACCGGAGTGCGAGTGGCCGGAGGTGGCACCCACGCGCGACGCTCCCAGAAGTCCAGGGCGGAAAGTGAGCCGGCCTCGTTGAGGTGGTAGCGGACAAATCGGGCGACGAGGCGGCGGTGAGCCGCGGCATGAGACGGATCGAGCGCGGGGAGCTCCGCCCGGGGGTCGTTCAAGGCCAGCAGGTCGCGGTACGCCTGAGGCGGCAGCCGGCTGGGCGACTGGGAAGGAGGCGGCGCGCAGCGGGGGCAGAACACGCCCCCGTCGGCCACGCTGAACAACACCGGCGCCTCGCCCGGCTCGATCGCCGCGCCGTCTCGCACACATGCCGTAAGCGACGG
>DATNOH010000263.1:0-25553 GCA_035601435.1 Gemmatimonadales bacterium
GCCGCTGTGGCGGCAACGCTGAGCGCGACGGCCGTGGCCGCCGCGCAGACGGGCAATGGCGCGCCCAGCGGCCCGCATTTCAATCTCAACATCATCGGCGTTTCGCACGACAAGAATCCCAACATGAATGGGAAGGGGAGCGGCGCCGTCATCTTCGTGGACCTCGGGACGAAGAGCGGCGTCGCCGTGACGACGAAGATTCTGCTCAGTCAGTCGGCCGACGGCGTGTTCCAGGTGCTCGACAAGGACGGGACGGACGGCGAAGCCTCGTTCGCGCTGCCCGTCCCAGGTACCTATACCGTTTGGGCCCGCGCGCTCGGCACGCCGGGTGGACAGGCCAAAATCGCGACCTGCGCGACGTTCGTCGATCCCACCACGGGTGAGGCGACGATCCTGTGCTCGACCGCCAGTGAAGTGTTCGTGCGCGGGACGGGCAAGAGCAGCTTCCGCAACGTGACCAGCGCGCTTACGACCATTTCTCTGGTAATCGGGAGCCCGGCCCAGCTTGCGTGCGGCACGCCGACCGTGAGCTTGTTCGATGCGTGTCTGCAGGACTTCCTCTGGCAGTACGACAACAATGGGCTGAAGCTGCTGCAGGTGCGGTTCTACCCCATCTAACACGAAACAGTCGGCCGGCGCCCCGTTGTGCTGGGGCGCCGACCGACCCGTGATCGATGGTGCAGCGACCCGGTTATCGCGGGTCGTACAGCGTCGTCGGTTTCCCGAGCAAGTACTTGTCGAACCAGTTGAGGATGTGCTGCAGCCGCTCCACTCGGTGCATCGGCTTGCCGGAGCGAGACAGCTCGTGCGACTCGCCGGCGAAGCGCACCTGTGCGGTGGTCTTGTGCAGGTACTTGAGGGCGCGGAACATCGCCTCTCCGCCCTGAGTGGGCGGCGTCCGAAAGTCCGCGTCGCCCAGGATGAACAGGAGCGGGGTGGTGACCGAATCCGCGTAGCGCACCGGTGAGCGGGCCAGGAACTCCTGCGGATCGCGGAACGGCGTGGAGCGGAACCAGGACGGCTGGAAGAGCGTGAAGTCCGCCGTGTACCAGAAGCCCAGCCAGTCGGCCACGTCGCGCTGCGACACCGCGGCCGCGAAGCGGTGCGTGTGGCCCACGGTCCAGTCGGTGAGCAGCCCGCCGCCTGAGCCCCCCGTCACGCCCAGCTTGGCGGAATCCACGTATCCGCGACGAATCACGGAATCCACCGCGACCATGAGGTCCTTGTAATCGTCTCCGGGATACTTGTACTGGATGATGTTGCCGAACTCCTGACCGTACGTGGTGCTCCCGCGCGGGTTGGGGTAGACCACGACATACCCCCGCGCCGCCATCAGCTGCATCTCGTGGAAGAAGATGTAGCCGTACGCGGTGTGCGGGCCGCCGTGGATGTTGAGGATGAGGGGGTACTTCTTGCCGGGCGTGAAACCCACCGGCTTCATGATCCAGGTCTCGATCTTCCGGCCGTCGAAGCTCGAGTACCAAAAGTCTTCCGGCGTCACGAGCTGCAGCTTCGCGAAGAGCGAGTCGTTCACGTGGGTGAGCTGGGTGAGCCGCTTGGTCTGCACGTCGAGCGCGTACAGGTCGGCGAGATGGGTGGGGTCGCCCATCGTCAGGGCCAGCCGGCGGGCGTCGGGCGTTGCGGCGTAGGCGAGGATGGCGTGATCCCCGGTGGTCAACGGCTCCCGCGCGCCGGTCTGCGCATCGAAGCGCACGAGGTTCGAGCGGCCGTGCTCCGTCGTGGTGACGATCACCGCCTTGCCGTCGGAGGTCCAGATGGTGGGGCTCGCGCCGCCGCCGCGCGGCGGCGCCTGGTCGCCGATCACGTCGCTCCCCATGTCGAAGTCGTAATCGGCGGTGAGGTTCTTGGCGCGACCGTCGCGCCACACGAACAGGTCGGACTGGTTGTACGAGCGGGCCGCCGGAGGGTTGATCCAGCCGCGGAACGCCACGCTCTTGCCGTCCGGCCCCAACGCGAAACCGAACGCGGGGCCATTGATGTCAACGACCGTGTCGAGCGCTCCTCCCGCGGCCGGCACCGAGTAGACGTTGTTGTCGGGCGGGTAGTAGTAGGATTCGGGCACGCGGTCCGACCCGAAATAGATGCGCGCGCCGTCACGGCTCCACTGCGGCGTGTTCTCGTCGAATGCGCCGGTCGTCACCTGACGCGCCTTGGCCGGCTCGTCACCCGGCATGGCGGCCGGCACAGTCCAGATGTGCGAGTGCTCCGCCGGATCCAAGTACCCTTCGTCGTCTGCCCGGAACTCGGCCAGTGTGATGATCCGGACGTCGATCTTCGGTTTCTCGGTCGTGTCCTTCTTCGCAAGATCCTCGGGGGTGGTGGTACTCGTGAAAGCGATCGTCTTCCCGTCGGGCGACCACACCGCCACCGACGCGCCCTTGGGAAGGTCCGTCAGCTGCTGCGCCTCGCCACCCCCCAGCGGCAGCAGGTAGAGCTGCAGCCGGCCGTCCTTGGCACGCAAGAACGCGAGCGTCGAGCCGTCGGGTGACCAGCGCGGCGCGCCGTCGCGCGGGCCGGCGGTGAGCCGGCGCGGAGCCGAGGCTCCGTCCGTGCCCACGACCCAGAGGCTCGTCTCGTAGCCGTCGTGCTTCGCGTTCACCGTTACGAGCACGTACGCCGACTGGCGGCCGTCGGGTGAGATCTGGGGACTCGCCACCCAGCGGAACGCGAACAAATCGCTGTCCGAGATGGCGCGTTGCTGGGCGGCGAGCGGCGTCGCGCCCCACAGAGCGGAGAGGGACAGCCAAAGGACACGCATGGGTCAGTTTCCCGTCGGTTCGGGGACGGTGGGCAGCGGGTACGCGGTTCGCAGGGCCGCGAGATAATCGTTGTAGAGGCCCTTCAGGCCGTCGAATTCGCGCTTGACCGCGGCCCGATAGGGGGCGTCGGTGGCGAAGTGGTACAGCACCGCCGCCATCGTCTGCGCATCCACCAGGAACCCGTGATGGCCGACCTCGCCGAGCGCGTCGGCTTCCATCTCGAAGGTGTGGTAGCCACCGTTCGAGCTGTGCGCGGTGAGCCCCACACCCGGGATCTGGGTCGCGACGGTCCCCGTCTCCTCATAGGGCAATGGACGCCCGGGCTCGTCCTCCACTTTGGTCGCGCCGAATTTCTTCATGTAGGCGAACGCGACGTCGTTCAGCGCCGCCACCGAGATGCCGTTGCGCGAAGACGAGTCGAGGTCGATGCGTACCTTGGTGCCGGTGGCCAGCGCCGCGCCCCGGGCGGCGTCGTTCACGCGGTCCGTCACCTGCGCGAGGTAAACCGGGTCGGGGTAGCGGATCCAGAATTCCGCCGTGGCGCGATCGGGCACGACGTTCGGCGCCTTGCCGCCCTCGGTGATGATCCCCTGGATCTTGGTCTCCGGGCGCACCGTCTTGCGCAGGCCGTCGATGTGATTGAACAGCTCGATCACGCCCATCAGCGCGTCGCGTCCGTCCCACGCCTGCAGCTGGTGCGCCGGGGCACCGAAGAAGGTGTAGTGCACGACGTTGATGTTCATGCAGCAGCTGCCGAAGCCGGGCCCGGGCGCCTGGGTCGCGGTGGACGAATGGGAGCGGATCAGGACGTCCGCGCCCTTGAAGACCCCGCCATTGTACATGACGGTCTTCGCGGCGGGCGACGCGAGCTCTTCGGCCGGTGTGCCGTATACCGTCACCGTGCCCGGCGTCTTGGAGCTCGTGAGGAACTCCGCCACGGCGACGGCCGCGGCGAGCCCCACGGGTCCCTGAGCGCTGTGCTGGTCGCCGTGGAAGTCGCGGCTGGTGCCGCGCAGCGCGTCGTACTCGACGATGACGCCGAGGTTCGGGCCGGGCGTGCCCTTGCGGTAACGCGCCACGAAGGCCGTCTTGAGACCCGCCACCCCGGGCTCGACGTCGAAGCCGTGCGCGGAGAGATAGTCGGTGAGGATCTTCACCGAGCGCTCTTCCTTCCAGCCGGTCTCGGGGTGACGGGTGATGTCGTCGGCCATCGCCAGGAGCTCCCGGTCCATCAGGTCCTTGGCCCGGGCGACCACGGCGTCGCGCCGCGCGTCGCGCGCAACCGTGAGCCGCGCCACGAGCGGCGGCAGGGCGAGCGAGCGCTCGAGCTCGTTCATCCGGCGGATGACGTCGGCGGCGGCGGTCTTTTCGGTTGGTGTCTCTTGGGCCGTGGCGCTGCGGGTGGCGACGAGCAGGGACATGAGCGCAAGGCGCAGTGCAGCACGCATCGGGTGACCTCGGGCGGAGCGGTTCGGGTACCTGGTTCGGCCGGGCACGCAGGAACTTAGGGACCTCCGCCGCTGCGGCAATGGGCACAATCGACGGCGGCGCAAGCGCTTGGCCGACTGCGTGAGCTACGCTATTGCCATCCGGGTCGCCCTCTCCTATTTGTAGGCTGCCCTTGTCGGCAGGCGTTTCCGTGATGCGATCCCCTCGCTCGGCCGTACGGCTCGCGCTGGCGGTGGTGATGGGGGCAGCCGCGCTGGCGTGCGGGTTCGCGGATGTCTTCCGCCCCGCCGGCTCGGAGCCCGTAACCATCACCTATGTCGGCGACACGATTCTACACCGCGGCAGCACGGTGCCGTTCCGCGTCGTGGTCGAAGCCGGGGGTGACCCGCTCCCGGCCCTCCGTCTTCGCATGACGTCGTCGGACACGAGCATCTTCGATCTGACCGCGGGGCACGACTCGCTCGTAGCCAAGTCGAGAAACGGCACGGCGACGCTCACGATTCGCGTGGAGAGCTCCATCGTCACCGACAGCGCGCCTACACTGGCACAGCTCCTCAAGGTCTTGCCGTGAAGTGTTTTCAGTGTGGCGCGGACGTCGCGCCGGGGGCGCGGTTCTGCGGCCACTGCGGCACGCTGGTGGGCGACCCGCACGACACGACGCTCGTGGTGCCGACCGACAGCGGCGACGACCTGCTGCAGCGCCTCCGGATGGTGCTCGCCGGGGAATACGAAGTCGAGCACGAGCTGGCGCGCGGCGGGATGGCCGTCGTGTTCAAGGCGACGGAGATCGGCCTGCGGCGCGTGGTGGCGCTCAAAGTGCTGCCGCCCGAGCTCGGCCTCACGGCCCGCGCCGCCGAGCGCTTCAAGCGCGAGGCGCGCATGGTGGCGGAGATCGATCATCCCAACATCATCCCCGTGTACCGGGTCGGCCAGATCGGTGGCATCCTGTTCTTCGTGATGAAGTTCATCGAGGGGAAGTCGCTCGACGCCATCCTCCAGGAACAGGGCGCGCTCTCCGTGCCCGTGACCTTGTACGTGCTGCGGGCGGCGGCGCGCGCGCTGGCGTACGCCCACGCGTGTGGCATCGTGCACCGCGACGTCAAGGGCGCGAACATCCTCGTCGATTCGGACGGGCGCGTGATGGTGTCCGACTTCGGCGTCGCGCTGCGCTCGTCGGACGTGACCCTCACGGCCGACGGCACGGTGATCGGCACACCGCCGTTCATGAGCCCCGAGCAGTGTGCCGGCCGACGCGCCGGGCCGCAGAGCGACCAGTACTCCCTCGGGATCGTGGCCTTCCAGATGCTCGCCGGCTCGGTGCCGTTCCATGCGGACACGCTCGCCGGCGTGATGCACCATCATTTCTTCACTCCGGTGCCCGACCTGACGCTGGTCCGCGACGACCTGCCGCCGCAGCTGCTCGACGTGGTGGGACGGGCACTGAATAAAGACCCAGATCGACGGTTCAAGACGACGCGCGAGATGCTGACGGCCATTGAGGAGACGGCGTTCAGTGAGCGGGACCGCCAGAAGAGCGAGCGGACCCTGCAACATCTCGTGCAGGGTCGGGCCGTCAAGAGAATCACGACGCGCGCACTGCCGCCGCTCGCCGACATGCCGACACTCGCGATGGCGGCCCTTCCGGCGATCCCGGCGCGGCGCTGGCGCCTGACCTCGAGCCTGCGGCTCGCCGTCCTCACGGCGGTCGGCCTGGTCGCCGTCGGCGCGGCGTGGCTGCTCGGCCGGCCCTCCCGCGCGCCCGCCCCCGCCGTCGGCGCGAACTCGGATTCGGCTGGCCCGGCCGGCGCAGCCCGGCCTCCGACGGCAATCCCCCCGGTCGCGCCCGCCCCGCGCCGCGCCGCAGTACCGACCGGCCGCCTGCGGCTGTTCACGACTCCTACCACCGCGTCGATCTGGATCGACGGGCGTCGGGTCGGCACCGGTAGCGTGTACGATGATGTGCCGATTTCCCCCGGGGCCCGGCACCTCGAGGTTCGTGCGCAGGGCTACGAGACGTTCGATACGACGGTGGTGATCGAGGCCGGCGGCACGCTATTGCTCAAGCGCGTCACGCTGCGCAGCCGCGGCGCGGGATGAGGCCGCTCGCGCTGGCGGCGATCGTCGTCACTGCCACCATCAGCCCGCTCACGGCTCAGGGCAGCACCGCGGAGCTGTTAGGGCAGGCCCACGAGTTCTACGAACGGCTCGAAGTGGAGCGCGCGTTGCCGCTGCTGCGCCAGATCGTGTCTCCCAACTGGCCGTTCGAGGTGACGCAGGAGCAGCGGGTCGAAGCGTACAAGTATCTGGGCGCCTGTCTCACCCTCGCCGGGAAGCGCGACTCCGCCGTGCTGTATTTCCGGGCCGCCATTGAACGGGATCCGTTCACAGAACTCGATCCGAATCTCTTCACACCCGCCCAGCTCGCGACTTTCGGTGAGGCCCAGCGCCGCACGTTCGCCGTCGCCGTCCGACCGGTCGAGCCGGCCCGTGTGGACCCGCGGACCGCGCGCGTCACGTTCACCATCGTCGCCACCCATGCCGCGCTGGTAGACGTGAAATTGTCCGCCGTCGGCGCGGGCCAGCCGCGCTCGCTCGTACAGAGCACTATGGACGGTGTGCGCGAGATTACGTGGGATGGACTGCTCGCCGATCGGCGGCTGGCGCCCCCAGGGCGTTACGCACTCGCCGTTGCCGGGCGCAGCCGGCTGACGGGCACGTCGGACTCGGCTCGCGTGTACTTCGACCTGCGGCACGAGGTCGCGCCGCTCGAGGACACGCTGCCCGATCTCGAGCGGCGTGCGCTGCTCCCGGAGCGGATGTCGCCCGAGGCGGCGCGGCGCGACGTGGCCAAGGGATTGGGCGTGGCCGCGGCCGCCCTGCTGATCGCCGGCGCGGCCAACGGGGACCTCGGTGGTGGTGAGCGGGGCGGAGCGGACGTCGTCGCGGCGACCGCCGCGGTTACCGGAATTGTCGCGTTCCTCGTACACCGACACCACGGCGCGATCCCGGAGAACGTCGCAGCGAACGCGCGCCGCCACGCCGAGCGGGACTCGGCGAACGCCAGCGTCCGGGGGCGGAACGCCGACCGGATCGCGGCGACGGTGTTGCTCGTGTCCCCTGCCGCGGGCGAGGGCACGGGGCCGTGAGGGCCGCTGCAGTCATCGCGGGCGCCGGGATCTTAGGGGGCGCAGCGCCCGCGGGTGCGCAGCGCGCGCTGACGGTCGCGCCGCTCGTGTCCCTGGTCGAGCACCGGGTCGACGCCGGCTTCGGCGTGGAGCGCTCGCTCGGTCCGATCCTGGGCGGCGTGGGAACCCTTCGTTTCGGCCCGCGGCTCGCCGTGGCGGTGCGGGCGTTCGGAGGCTCGCTGTTCGGATCCACCGGCGTGCTCGATCGAGACGTCGGAGAGCTCGGCGTCGAGGCCAGCGTCGTCACGCTTCCGTGGCTCGTACTCCAAGCCGGAGCGGCGCGTCGCGCCTATTCGACGAAGCTCGGTCGTCAAACCTGGACCTTGGTGAGCCTTGGCGGCACGGCCCGGATGGCGTTCGCGGGGGACGCCATCCATAGCGTGTGGCGGGCGGCGCTCCTGCCCGCCGTGTCCGCGAGCGGACTGCGGGGTCCGGACATGGCATTCCGCGCGGCGACCGGCCTCGAGTACCGCATCCGCACCACGACCCTGGGGGTGGAGTACTCGCTGGAGCGCTACGATTTCCCCGCGGAGGCGGGCGTGCGCCGCCTGGAACAGCTGTCCGCGTTGTCCCTGCGACTCGAGCTGCGGCTCCGGTAGGGCGCGCCTCTTGCTCCAGGCGTCCGCAGCGTCATACCTTGGGCCGTGAGCCTGAAGATCGTTTTCAACGGCAAAGAGTACGACAACGTCGACGCGATGCCGCCCGACGTGCGCAAGGAATACGAGGTGGCGCTCGAGACGCTCAGGAAGTCCGGCGGCGAAGAGATCCTTTCGGTGTTGCAACGCGACATGGGCGTGTCGGGACCGCACATCAAGGCCACCTACCGCGAGATCGTCGTCAACGGAAAGAAGTACGACAGCGTGGACGCGATGCCGCCGGACGTGCGGCGAACCTACGAGCAGGCCATGGCGCGGGTCACTCCGAGCGGGGCGGCGGTGCGACCGCCCGTGACCGCTCCCGCTCGAGCGATTCACCTTGAAGGGCGGGGCGGTAGGGGAGGGGGAGGGCTGTGGCGCATCGTGTTGTGGATCGGCATCGGGGCGGCGGCGGCCTGGTTGCTGCTGCGCCGCGGGTAAGCAGCGTGTCCACGCCCGCGGCCCCCAGCCAGCGTTGGGCGCGCCTGTGCCAGGACATCGCCAGCGTGCTGCGACGCGGCGCATGGTATCTGGTGCGGAGCCTCGGGCCCGACGAGGCGGTGCTCGAGGTGGACAACGCGGCGGTGCGCGTTCCCCGGGAATCCCTGGAGATCACCGAGACGCGTCCGAGCCGCTGGACCATCGTGCCGCGCCCCCGCGACGCGGACAAGCTGCCCGAGAGCTGGGGCTTCTTCTATGTGGTGTGTCCCAACTGCGCCGCGCGCGCGCCGGTGGGCCGGCCCTCCGGCGAGAAGCGGTGCACGCGCTGCGAGCAGTCGTTCGCCGTCGCCTGGGACGAGCGCTACCTCCGGACGAGCTAAGCCCTTAAGATGACTGCCATGGTCCGTGGCCCGACACCGATCAACATTCTCCTGGTCGAAGACGACCCGGGCGACGTGGAGCTGACCCGGGGTGGGTTGCAGCGTGCCAAGCTGCAGAACCGCGTCTGGGTCGTGGGAGATGGTGTGGAGGCGCTCGCGTTTCTGCGGCGCGAGGGCGCGCACCGGGGAGTGCCCCGGCCCGATCTCGTCCTGCTCGATCTGAAACTACCGAGCCTGGACGGCCGGGACGTCCTGATGCGGATCCGCGAGGAGCCGCGCTGGCAGGCTCTGCCGGTCGTGGTCCTCACAGGATCGGATGCCGAGCACGAGCAGCTGGCGGCGCTCGCCGCCGACGGCTTCCTCACCAAGCCGGTGGACTTCACGCGTCTCGAGACCGTGATTCGGGGGATCGCCGGGTTGGGGTGGGCGATCGTCAAGACGGCAAGCGCCCAGCGTTAGACGGGCGCGATCTGGTGGTGGTTCAGGTCGACGTCGAACAACCCCTGACATCGCGGACAGCGCAGCCGCTCCGGCGGCCGCCCCAATGCCACGCGCTCGGCGCAATTGGGGCACACGGCGTAACGCTCGGCGGGGATGAGGGTCCAGCTCTTGGGGCGGGCGCGGGCGACTTCGAGATAGGCGAGCGGTACGATCACCGTCTTGCCACGCAGTTCCAGGACTGCCTCATCGGGCGCGAGGCTCAGGACGGGGTACCACGCTCCGCGGCGCAGCTGACAGCGCCGCACGTCTTCCCGTAGACGGGCCCACCGCTCCGCGGACGATTGGTCGAGAGATCCGTTCGCCACTGCCGTCCTTCCGCCGGCTTCGCGCGTTCATACTGCACATGCTGCACAGGCAATGTGCTGGTTCCTCGAATGGCCCGTCAAGAGTCGGGGACGTCGCGCCGGCGACATTCATTGGGATGCGTTAGCGACCCAGCGGGCGCCGGCCCGCGGCCACGCCGCGCAGCACCGCCAGGTCGCGCACGTCGACCGCGCGCCGCTTCGACGCCGTCACGCCGGCCCGCGCAAGGCGTCGCAGCTGCCGGTTGGTGGTCTGGCGACTCAAGCTGGCGAAGGCGGCGATGAGGTCTTGACCGACGTCGAGCCGGGCGCCCGGCGGCGAGCCGGGCGCGGCGGAAAGCCGATCGAGTAATAACAGGATGGTATGGGCAACCCGGCGCAGGGGATCGCGCAGCGCCAGCATGGCGAGGCGGTCCAGGGACATGCCGTATCCGCGGGCGTTCAGGGAGGCGAGCGAAGCCGCGAGGGGCGGGTGCGCGGCGACCTGCCGCTCGAGCACATCAGCCGGCAGTTCCAATGTGGTCGTGGCCGCAAGCGCTGTGGCGTAGCGGGTCTGCCATCCCGATGTGGCCTCCCACACCCAGGGGGGCAACAGCCGGCCGGGGCCGAACACCTCCAGCAACGCGGACGTTGAGCGGCCGGCGGCCACCCGAAGCCCGATCGCGCCGTCGCGGATGTAGACGTGCAGCCGCCTCAGTCGCTCGGTGGCGTCCCCCCCCAGCCGCTCACCCGTCTGGTAGTGGCGCGTTTCGACTTCGGATAGGTTGACGATGTCGCTTGCAACCAGGTCCAACTCAGCAACTCCTGAGAACAGATCCCTGCCAGCAGCGCTTCAAAAGCGGGGCCGCGCGGCCAGCCCGGGTGCGTGCGCGGTCGGCTGTGAGCGCCGCCTTGGTTTGTCGGTGAGACGACACAACAGTGGAAAGGCGACGACGTCGCGCGCCCGCGGCGACCGGGGTGTAGCGCGGGCGACACGCCCGCGGGGGGGTATGGCTGTGCATCTTGTGCAGTTTCGTGCCGGCCCACATTATACTGCAGGAAGAGGCACAGCATGGTCAGCGCGAGTAGAGCCGCAATGTTGCACGACGCGTCGGATGAGTTCCGACGCTGCCTCCGGGAGCGTGTGCGGCTGGCCCGGGAGCTCGCGGCGTTGCGCGCCGGGTTCGCGACGGTCGCCGAGCACTACGAGCGGGTCCTCCGTACGCTGCAGGCGCTCGGCATCGACCTCGGCATCAAACCTCAAGACATCGGTCATCCAACGGACCCCGAGTGGGGCCCGTCGGCGCTACTCATGTACGGGGACGAGCGGTTCCTCAAGCACGAGCAGGCGGTGATCGATCTGCTGCTGCAGAAGCTGCCCTAGCGGTCCGCGGCCTCCTCCGTCATCGCGGATCGACTCGGGCCGTATACGAAGTGTTGCGATTCCACCCCGTACTTAATACGCCATCAGATAACGCTCATCCCAGGCCACCGCAAAGACTCCTCGGCAGCGGGGGCAGGTTAGCTTTGCGGGACTCCCCTGAAGCGGAGCGCGGCCCCGACACCCGGGGCAAACGGCATACGGCGCGCCGAGCTCGGGCGGCAGCTTTGCGGCGTCGGGCGGCCGGGGTACGACGGACCATCGGGTGGGTCGACCGATGATCAGGTCGAGCAAACGCCGCGGCACGGCGACGGGCGAATGCTGGACGTCGAGAAAGATGTCGCTGGGCGTGAACCGCGTGACGCGGTACCACGTGCCTCGGCGGAGTCCGCAGTCCACATCCAGGCGCAATCGGGCCCACGCCAGCCGCAGTTCTTGCACCACTTCATCCATTGGGAAATCCGCAGCTGCTTCGTCGCGCCGCACAAACGTGAAAGGTGCTTCGGGCGCCCATGCGACCGGAGGGACTCGAACCCCCACGGGTTGCCCCACAGGATCCTAAGTCCTGCGCGTCTACCGGTTCCGCCACGGTCGCGTTGATATCGGCCTCAACTTAGTCAATCGATGGGCAGAGCGTCAGGCGGATAGGCGTCACTCCCAGGCGATCGCGTACGTGCCGCTGCATTGGTCGCACTGCAGCTGCTCCGGTTGTCCCGACAAAGCCTGGCGATGGGAACAGTGCGGGCAGACCGCGTAGCGCGAGCCCCAACTCAGGGGCATGTCGACCGAGTCCCGGGGGCGCGCCACAACCGACCACCGCTGCGGCTGCTGATGGGAAATCTCCAGCCACGACCGCTCCAGGCGAACAGGTCGCCGGTTCACCTCGAGGATCGCGTCCTCACCGGTCACCCGCAGCACTTCGTACCACGCGCCTCGACGGACGTGGTAATTCATCTCGCCACGCACTCGGGCCCACTGCGGTGCTTCGGGCATCGGTCGTCTCGGCCGCTCTGGTTCCTACACAATATGTGAGGAGACCGAAAAACACGACCCTCGCGTCTGGCCGGAGCGCTCAGGCGTATAGCGGCGCGTCGTGGGGCGAACTGCCTTCGACCGGCAGCCCTTCCTTTCTCCAGTAGCCGATCCCGCCGATCATTTCCTTCACCCGGAAGCCGAGCGCGGCCAGCTTCGCCGCGGCCCGGGTAGAGCCGTTGCATCCCGGTCCCCAGCAATAGGTCACGATCACCTTGTCGCGCGGTAGCGATGCCGTCGTCTCGGGGCTGATGGTGCGTGTCGGCAAGTTAATGGCCCCCGGGATGTGGCAGCGCGCGTACGCCTCCGGGCTGCGCGAGTCCACCAGGACGATTCCGGGGTGACCACGCTCCAGATCGAGATGCACGTCTGCCGGATCGGTCTCGAACGCGAGCTTCGCCAGGAAATGCCGCTCGGCCGCGGCAGCCTCGGCCGCCGGGTAGTCCAGCACGAAGGAAAAGTTGGGATTGGTGGTGGCGGTCGCGCTCACTGGTCGGCTCCTGACGGGGTGCTCCAAAGGTCCCCGGTCGGCCGACGCGCGGTCAAATGCGCAGTTCGCGACGCCGATGCGGGGCGCGCATGGGCTCGTTGCCTACGCCCGTGCCACCCGCCGCGAGAGCACGCTTGGCCCCGCCGCGAGCAATGCGGCGAACTCGCGCAGGTGCAGCGGCACGGGCCTTTGCCGCAGCATGGCCGCGCGCCAGCGGCGCTCCAGCCCGCGGCGGGTGAGCGGCACGGCCCTGAGCTCGCCGGTCTTCAAGTGGGGCGCCACCGCCCAGCGGGCGAGCACGGCGATACCAGCGCCCCCTTTGACCAGCTCGATGATCCCCTCCGTCAGCTGGATGGCCGAAACGCGGCGCGGCACCACGCCCGCGGGGCTCAAGAGCTTTGTGAACACGTCATTCTCACTCGGCGGCAGGAGGTATACGAAGAGGTGCTGATCCGCGAAGTCGGTGGCGCTAAGGAACGGCTTGGCGCTGAGCGGATGGTCGGGGCGGAGCAGCGCGACCAGCTCGTCGGTGAACAGCGGGACGTAGGAGAGCCGGTCGTCGTGATCGTCGTTCGACACGATCGCGAGGTCGATGCGGCCGTCCAACAGCGCCGGCACGGGGTGGTGGGTCGCCTCCGCCACGATCTGCACATCCACCTGGGGAAAGCGGCGCGTAAAGCGCGGCAACACACCCGGCAGCCAGTGATAACAGGTGTAACATTCGGTGCTCACGCGCAGGATCGCAGCCCGGCCGCCGGCCAGCCGCCGCAAGTCTTCTTCGACGTCCGCGAGCTGAGGTAACGCACGCCGCGCCGCCGCCAACAGGCGCTCGCCCGCGGGCGTGGGCACCATGCGTTTGCCGAGCCGGTGAAACAGCGGCAGCCCGAGCCTCGTCTCGAGATCGAGCAGCTGGCGCGACAAACCGGACTGCGTGAGGTTGAGCACGCGGCCGGCCCGGGTGAGAGTGCCGTGCTCGGCGACGGCGCCGACGAGGCGGAGATGGCGGGTCTCGAGAATCATGCTTGGCGCTCAGGATCATGACGAACACTCATACGTCATTATACCGCCGTTCGGGGAGGTGGGCATGCGTGGATTGGTGACGGTGCTGCTGCTGGGGATCGCTCCCGCCCTCCAGGGCCAGGAGGTGGATTGGAGCGCCAACGGGCGTGATGCGCAGGGAACCCGCTACAGCCCCGCGTCGGATATCACCAGGACGAATGTCGGCCGTCTCGCAGTGGCATGGACCTACCGCACCGGAGAGACCGACCCCCGGTTCAAGACCAAGAAGGCAACCGCCTTCGAGGCGACTCCGCTCGTGGTGGACGGCACCATGTACTTGGGCACCCCGCTCGGGCGGGTGATCGCGCTCGACCCCGCTACAGGGCGCGAGCGCTGGGTGTTCGATCCGAAAATCGATCGCGACGTGTCGTACGGGGACTTCGCGAACCGCGGCGTGTCTACGTGGCTCGATGAGTCCGTCCCTGCCGGCGCGGTCTGCCGCCGCCGCATTTTCATCGCTACGGCCCAGTCTCAACTTTTCGCGCTGGACGCCCGGGATGGCCGGCCCTGCGATGGATTCGGCCAAACAGGAATGGTGGATCTCAAGGCCGGCCTCAGGATCGCGCCGTTCGAGCCCGGCGCGTATTCGATGACATCGCCGCCCGTGGTGGTGAACGGACTCGTGATCACCGGCTCGTCCGTGGCCGACAACAGCCGGCCCAATCCGGCGAGCGGTGAGGTACGCGCCTACGATGCCCGCAGCGGGGCGCTCAAGTGGACCTGGGACCCGATTCCCCAGGACCCGAAGGATCCCGCTTACGACGAGTGGGCCGGTGCGATGGCCCATAAGACAGGCGCCGCCAACGCGTGGTCGGTGCTGGCCGCGGACCCCGAGCGCGGCCTCGTGTTCGTCCCCACCGGAAGCGCTGCCCCCGACTACTACGGCGTGCTCCGCCTCGGGAGGAACCGCTACGCCAACTCGATCGTGGCCCTGCGGACCTCGACCGGCAGAGTGGTCTGGGCGTTTCAGACGGTTCACCACGATCTGTGGGATTACGACAATGCTCCGCCGCCGGCGCTCGTGACGCTCACGCACGACGGCGCCCCGACGCCCGCCGTCATCCAGGCCACGAAGTCCGGCATGCTGTTCGTCCTCAACCGCGAGACCGGTCAGCCGATTTTCCCGGTGGAGGAGCGTCCCGTCCCCGCGAGCGACATTCCCGGCGAGCAGGCGTCTCCCACGCAGCCATTCACCACCGTGACGCCGCCGCTCAGCCCCCATCGCTTCTCCAAGGACAGCGTGTGGGGCACGAGCGACGCGGACCGCGCCGCCTGTCACGCGGCGATCGACGGACTCCGCAACGAAGGGATCTTCACGCCGCCGAGCGTGCGCGGGACGTTCGTGTTGCCGTCGAACATCGGTGGGGCGCATTGGGGCGGCGTCGCGGTGGACCCGATCCGCCAGATCGCCGTAATACCGGTGAACCGGTTGGGGGCGGTGGTGCAGCTGATCCCGCGCGAGAGCTTCCATCACGAGCAGGCCATGGCGGAAGACAAACGGCTGGGTCACGACTATGAGTACAACGAGATGTTAGGGACGCCCTACGTGATGCGGCGGCGCATGCTGTTGAGCCCAGCCGGACTGCCGTGCACGCCACCACCCTTCGGGACGCTGGTGGCCATCGACCTGAAAACGGGCGCCCGGCTGTGGGAAGTGCCGCTCGGCACTCCCGCCCGGCTGCTTCCCCCCGAGCAAGCCGCGAAGATCCCGGCCGAGTGGGGCTCGCCCACCCTGGGGGGGCCGATCCTCACGGCGGGCGGCGTCGTGTTCATCGGTGGGGCGCTGGACCGCTGGCTCCACGCCTACGACATCGAGACGGGCCGCGAGCTGTGGCGCGGCCCTCTGCCCGAGAGCGGCAAGGCCACGCCGATGACCTACCGGCTCGCGTCCGGCCAACAGTACGTGGTGATCGCGGTGGGGGGCGGCGGGGCGTGGGGAGCGGGCGACTACGTGGTGGCCTTCACCCTTACGAAATCCTAATGCCTGGGGCGCGGTCCTAATCCCGCGCTAATGCCGTTCCGGCTATCGTGAGCCTCGAGTCCCCACTCGAGGCTTTCGTATTCATGCTCGACATCGCCTACGTCGCCCTGACGGTGCTGTTCTTTGCACTGATGCTCGCCTACGTCCGTGGTTGTGACGCCCTCGGCCGCAGGCAAGAGGGCGAGGACCGCACGCTATGACGCTCGATTCCATCATCGGCGGCCTCACCGCCGTGGTGATCCTCTTGTACCTGCTCTACACGCTGCTCCGACCGGAGAAGTTCTGACATGACCGTCAGCGGATGGCTGCAGATCGCGTTCTACTCGGCAGGCGTTCGAAACGGCCGCCTCGTTCACGACCAACACGAACTGGCAAACCGCGCCACCTGCTCACCGAGCCCGGAGTGGGCTACTGGCTCAGGGTCGATTGACGAAGGCGGCGAGCGTCCCTGCCAGCCGCGCGGTGGCGTCCGCGTCCCAGCCGAGAAACAGATGTGGCTCGATCAGCTCCAGCTCCATAAGCATCAGGCGACCGTCCCGCTCGACCCCGTCGACCCGTGCGTACAGCGGATGGCCCGGCGCCGCCGCCATGGCCGCCTCGGCATCCGCGATCAGCCTGGGCGGTGGCGCCAGGGGCGCGGCCGTGCCCCCGAACTCCCATTGCACCCGGTAGTCCGCCGCAGCGGGCCGCTTCCGGACCGCGTGGCTGAACCGGCTGCCGAAGAAAATGAGGGACCACTCGCCCGGGTCGCACACTTCGTCGATGAACGGCTGCACCATCACGTCCCCGGCTCGGAGCAGCTGCTCGAGTCGGCCCTGGTCGGCGCCGGCCGTCGCGGCGGAGGTGCGCCACGTGTCGGTCGCGCTCGCCGAGACGGCGGGTTTCACCACCGCGTCGCTCCAGCGCTCGTCGCGCAGCAGTTGGGCGAGCCCGACCTGCCTGCCGCGCGCGAGCCAGCGCGTCGGGACGATGGGGACGCCGCGGGCCGCCAGGTCGCGCAGGTAACCCTTGTGGCTGTTCCACCGCAGCAGCGCCGGCGAATTCCACAGCGGCACCTCCGCGCGCTCGAGCCGGGTCACCCAGGCAAGGAACTCCTCCAGCCGATGGTGGTAGTCCCAGCAGGACCGGACCACCACGCCCTGGAACTCTTCCCAGCACACCTCGGGGGAATCCCACACGGCAGGCACCGCCGTGACGTCGAATTCCCGTAAGGCCGGGACGAGCAGTAGGTCGTCCTCGTTCAGACTCGGCTGCTTCGCGTAGGTGGCGAGGGCGATACGTTTCATCCATCAAAGAAAGCCATATAATTCAAGGCCCGCTCACCAGTTCCTGGAGGATGCTCAGATGCACCGTTTCGGCAGGTTGATCGCCGCGCTGACGCTCGGCGCCCTCGCGGCTCCCCCGCTTTCTGCTCAAACCCCGACCGATCTCGCGGACGTGTGCAAGGTCCTCGGCGACGCGAAGCCCGGTCAATGGGCGTCGTTCGACGGTACAGGCAGCGCGGGCGTGGGAAAGTTGCGCCTGGCCGTCGTCGGCTCGGAGCGGTCGGGAGACTCTACCCTGTACTGGTTCGAAGTGAGCTTTGCCGGGAAGGATCCCAGCAAGAGCGGCGTCGTGCAGATCCTCACCACCAGCCTCGCGTTGGGGTTGGAGGCACCGCGCGCGCTGGTCTTCAAGGCGGGCGGGCAGCCGGCCATGCGGATCTCCGGCGAGATGGCCGGGATGATGGGCAAGCAGGCGGGCCAAAACGCCTCTGCCTTCGACTGGGCCGGAAAGTGCAGCGGCGCGCACGTGGTGGGCTGGGAGTCGGTGACCGTTCCGGCCGGCACGTTTCGCGCGCTGCATGTGACGACGGGCGATGGCGGCGACTTGTGGGCGTCGCGCGATGTTCCATTCGGCGTCGTCAAGACGCACGGCAAGCAGGGCGACCTGGCGCTCACGGGCCGCGGTGCCGATGCGAAATCATCCATTGCCGAGAAGCCGCTGGAGATGCCCGGGATGGCGATGCCGAAAGACTGAACCGCGCCCTTGCGGGGTTCGGCCTTTCCGTGCTTACGTGGGTGACTCTTATACCCACCGCCAGGAGGCCGAACCCCGTGTCCGTTCGCTCGCTGTCTCTCGCCGCCGTCACCCTGCTCCTCTTCCCGCTGCACTCTGCGCCGGCTCAAGGCTACGACTCGACGGTCTTCGCGGCGCTCACCTGGCGCGAGATCGGGATCTTCCGCGGCGGCCGCAGTGTCGCCGTCGCCGGCTCCGCGGCGCGCCCCAACGAGTACTGGTTCGGCACCACGGGCGGCGGCGTCTTCAAGAGCACCGACGGCGGCAATAGCTGGCTGCCGGTGACCGACAAATACTTCGGCGGCACCGTCGGCGCGATCGGCGTGTCCGAGTCGAATCCCGACATCGTGTACGTCGGTACCGGCGAGTTCCCCATCCGCGGCAACGTGTCCCACGGCGATGGCATTTGGAAAACGACCGACGGCGGCAAGACGTGGACCTCGCTTGGCCTCGCCGAGACGCAGCAGATCGCGCGGGTGCGGGTCCATCCCACCAACCCCGACATCGTTTACGTGGCGGCGCAGGGGCACGCCTTCGGACCCAACCCCGAGCGGGGCGTCTACAAGACGGCCGACGGCGGCAAGACCTGGAACAAGGTGCTGTTCCGGAATGACTCCACCGGCGCCGCGGACCTGGTCCTCGCCCCCACCAATCCGGACGTGCTCTACGCCGGGCTGTGGCAGGCGGTGCGCCGGCCCTGGACGCTGGTGTCGGGCGGGGCGGGGAGCGGGCTGTTCAAGTCCACCGACGCAGGCGAGCACTGGACCGAAATCACGAAGAATCAGGGTCTCCCCACCGGGCTATGGGGCAACATCGGGATCGCGGTCTCGCCAGCCAAGCCGGCGCGGGTTTGGGCGCTCATCGAGGCGGACTCGGGCGGCGTGTACCGGTCGGACGACAGCGGCTCCACCTGGAAGTACGTGAACTCTGACCACAAGCTGCGGGAGCGGGCCTGGTACTACTCGAAGATCTTTGCCGACCCCAAGGATTCGAACACCGTGTGGGCGCCGGAGGTCAACCTCTTCAAGTCCACGGACGGCGGGGTCACGTTCCGCCACGTGATCGATCCGCATGGCGACAATCACGACCTGTGGATCGCGTCCAACGACGCCAATCGTCTGATCGAAGCGAACGATGGCGGTCCCAATGTCTCCTTCAACGGAGGCAAGACCTGGACCGACCAGGACGTGGCGACGGCGCAGTTCTATCACGTCGAGACCACGAACCACTTCCCGTACCGCGTGTGCGGCGCCCAGCAGGACAATTCCGGGGTGTGCGGGCCCAGCCGCTGGCCCGGTGGAATCGACCGCGGGCAGTGGTACGACGTGTCCGGTGAGTCGGGCTACATCCAGGCCCGGCCCGACAATCCCGACATCACCTACGGCGGGGACAACTCGGGGTTCCTGGGCCGGGTGGACCACAAGACCAACGCCTTCCGGTTCATCAGTCCGTGGCCCGACAGCCCCGACGGTCACCCGGCGGCGGAGGGGAAGTACCGGTTCCAGTGGACCGCGCCCTTGTTGATCTCGCCGCACGACCCCCACGTGCTGTACCACGGAGCTAACGTGCTCTTTAAGACGACCAACGAGGGGCAGAGCTGGACGGCGGTGTCGCCCGATCTCACCCGCCATGATCCCGCAACGCTCGGTCCCTCGGGCGGTCCCATCACGCTCGACCAGACGACCGCCGAGTACTACGGCACCATTTTCGCGCTCGCCGAATCGCCGCGCGTGAAGGGTCTGATCTGGGCCGGTTCGGACGACGGCCTGATCCATGTGACGCGCGACGGCGGGAAGAAGTGGACCGACGTGACGCCTAAGGCGTTCGGTGACTTCACCCGCGTGTCGATCATCGAGGCGTCGCACCACGCCCCGGGCACCGCGTACGTGGCGGCGAATCGCTACCAGCTCGAAGACATGGCGCCCTACATCTGGAAGACCACGGACTACGGGCGCAGTTGGCGCAAGATCGTGAAGGGCCTGCCCCCCACCGAGTTCGTGCGGGTGGTGCGGGAGGACCCCGTGAGGCGCGGGCTCCTGTTCGCGGGGACCGAGCGGGGCGTGTGGGTGTCGTTCGACGACGGCGCGAGCTGGGAGTCGCTGCGGCGCAATCTGCCCATCGTGCCGGTGCACGATCTCGCGATCAAGGAGGGCGACCTGGTCGCCGCGACGCACGGCCGGTCGTTCTGGATCCTGGACGACATCGCGCCGCTGCGCCAGCTGGCGAAGGCGACCCCGCGCGAAGCCATGCATCTCTTCAAGCCGAGCGACGCCTATCGCGTGGACTGGTCGGGCGGCTTCCAGCTGCCGGCGAACGAGGCCCACCCCGTCGGCAAGAACCCGCCCGCCGGCGCCATGATCTACTACTGGCTGAAGGACAAGGACCGGCGAGTCACCGTCGACATCCTCGACGCGCGCGGCCGTTTGATCCGGAGTTTCTCGAGCAGGCAGGACTCGATCACGGCTGCCGACAGCCTCAAGGTGGACGTGTTGAAGAAGTCGCGGACCGACAGCCTGAAACAAGCGGGCATCACGGATTCAACCAAGGTAGACAGCATCCTGGGCGTGCTGTTCGCCGACACGCTGAAGGACGAGGACAAGCCGTGGCCCCACCGGCCGCCGGCCGACCCCCGGGCGCCGAGCAAGCAGGGTCTCAACATGTTCGCGTGGAACATGAAGTATCCCCCCGCTCGTGCTTTCTGGGGCATCAACAATGTTGGGACCGACGGGCCGATGGCGTTGCCCGGCCGCTATCAGGTGCGGGTGACCGTGGGTGGACGGTCCGCCACGCAGAGTTTCGCGCTCAAGCTCGATCCGCGGTCCAAGGTCACGCCGGCGGATCTGCAGGCGCAGTTCGCCTTCTTGAAGCAGCTGCGCGATACCGTCAACGCGGCGACGACCGCGATCATCACGATCCGTAACGTGCGCGCCCAGCTGAATGATGCCGTCGCGGCGACGCCCGGTGCCGCGGAGGCGGCGAAGGCGCTCACCCAGAAGCTCAACGGCATCGAAGACGGGCTGTATCAGGTGCGCAGCCAGGCGGACGAGGACGGGCTGGTCTATCCGCCGGGCCCGACCGAGCGGCTCAGCTCGCTGATTTTCGCGGCGAGCACCATGGACGCCCGGCCGACGGCGCCGCTGTACGACGTATTCCGGTTATTCGCGCCGCAGATTCAGGCACAGCTCACGGCGCTCGCTCAGACCTTGAAGAGTGCCCTGCCCGCGGTGAACACGGCGCTCCGCGCGGCCAATTCGCCGAGGATCGTGCCGCGGGCCGCCGAGCTACGGACGCCGGCACCGGATGGGCGGTAGCGATATGAAGACACTGGTGGTATCGCTCCTCGCGATGCTCGCGATCGGTAGGGCTTCCGCCCAGCAGCCCCCATCCGGCCGCTCGTTTCACGACCGCTACGCCGAGCTCGTCGCCAATCCGCGGCACCTGAGCGACAGTGCCCGCCTGGGCGAGCTGTTCCGGGTGAACTGGGAGTACTTGATGACCGAGTACCCCGAGTTCGCCACCTACGTCGGGTACCCGGGCCAGAACGCGCGCTGGACCGACAACTCGCTCGAGGCGATCGAGCGGCGCAAGCGCGAGCTGCAGGAGCCGCTCAGCGTGGTCAAGGCCATCCGACGGGATCGTCTCTCCTCCGCCGATCGACTCAACTACGACCTGTTCCGGCGCGGGCTCGACGAGCAAATCGAGGGTACTCGGTTCAAGGACGAGTATTTCGCGGTCACCCAGCTGGGCGGCGTGCAGCAGGACGTGGGCCGGCTGCTGGCGCAGATGCCGACGACGAGCGTGCAGGACTACGAGAACATGCTGGCACGGCTGAACGGGGCGCCAGCGCTCGTCGAGCAGACGATCACCCTGCTCGGCAAGGGCCTGGAGACCGGCATCACGCCGCCCCGCGTGACGCTGCGCGACGTGCCCGACCAGATCCGCGGGATCACGCCCGACGACCCGCTGGCCAGCCCGCTGCTGCGGCAATTCGCGGAGTTCCCCGCGAGCGTCCCGGCGAACGAACGAGACCGCCTCACGCGGGCGGCACGCGATGCCTACACCCAACGGATCGCACCGGCGTATCGGAAACTGTACGACTACTTCGTTGGGACGTACCTCCCAAAGACCAGGGAGTCGATCGGCATGCGGGCATTGCCCGACGGCGTTGCGTGGTATGCCAATCGGGTCAGGCAATTCACCACCACGTCGCTTTCGGCCGACCAGATCCACGCACTGGGCCTGCGCGAGGTGAAGCGCATCCGCGCGCTGATGGACAGCGTGATCGCGTCGACCGGGTTCAAGGGAAGCTTCGCCGACTTTGCGCGCTTCCTTCGGACCGACCCGCAGTTCTTCTACAGCGACTCCGCCAGCCTGGTGCGCGCGTACCGCGACATCGCGAAACGCGCCGACCCCGGGCTCATCAAGCTGTTCGGCAGGCTGCCGCGCCTGCCGTACGGCGTCACGACCATCCCGTCCTTCATGGCGAAGTCCCAGACCACCGCTTACTACGAGGGTGGATCGCTCGAGGCAGGGCGGCCGGGCTATTTCTTCGTCAACACGTACGATCTGAAGTCACGGCCCAAGTGGGAGATGGAAGCGCTCAGCCTGCACGAGGCGGTGCCCGGCCACCACCTGCAGATCGCCCTGGCTCAGGAGCTCGAAGGCTTGCCCGAGTTCCGCCGCTACGGGGGCTATACGGCATTCGTCGAGGGCTGGGGGCTGTACTCCGAAGGTCTGGGGCCCGAGCTCGGCATGTATCAGGACCCGTACTCCAAGTTCGGCCAGCTCACCTACGAGATGTGGCGGGCGGTGCGTCTCGTGATCGACACCGGCATTCACGCCTTGGGGTGGACGCGCGAGCAGGCGCTGCAGTTCTTCAAGGACAACGCCCCCAAGGCGGAGCAGGACATCACCGTCGAGGTGGACCGCTACATCACGTGGCCCGGTCAGGCGCTCGCCTACAAGATCGGCCAGCTCAAGTTCCGCGAGCTGCGCGACTCCGCGGCCGCCGCGCTCGGCCCGCGGTTCGACATCCGCGCGTTCCACGACGAAGTGCTCCGGAACGGGGGCCTGCCGATGGATCTTCTGGAGCAGGACGTGCGGGAGTGGATCGGGAAACAACGCTAGGCTACAGCGTCGTTAGGTCCGCGGGTAAACCCGCGACTCGGCACGTGTCAGTAAACTGACGGCGCTCTGCCGCTTCAGCGGTAAACGCCGAGCCGCGGCTTTAGCCGCGCATCAGCGTCGCTAGCGCGCCAGCCGCTGCGCCAGCTTGACGAGCTCGGGGTCGGGTGGTGGCTTGGGCAGGAGCGCGCGCTCGAGCGGTAACGCGGAGATCACTCCCTTCACCAGCGCCGTGTAGACGCCGGCCTTCCCGGCGGCGAGCAGGTCCACCGCCTGCGCGGCCGTGCGGCTGGCCAGCAGCCGGTCGAACGCGCCCGGTCCGCCGCCGCGCTGCACGTGGCCCAGGATCGTGGCGCGCAGCTCGAAGCCGATCCGGTCGCGGTGGTTCGTGACGTAACTGGCCAGCGCGTTCGCGTTCCACTTCGCCCCTTCGGCCACGACTACCATCGCGTGCCGCTTGCCGCGAGTGTAGGCGTCCCGCAGCGCCGCGGCCACCACGTCGGGATCGCTTTCGAATTCGGGAATGACGATCACGTCCGCGCCGCCCGCAATGCCCACCATCAAAGCCAAGTACCCGTGAGAGCGTCCCATCACCTCGACCACGAAGGCGCGCTGGTGCGAGGTGGCGGTCGTCTTCAGGCGGTCGATCGCTTCCAGCGCCGTGTTGAGGGCGGTGTCGACGCCGATGGTGATATCGGCGCCGTTCAGGTCGTTGTCGATGGTCGAGGCGACGCCCACCACCGGGAACCCGGCTTGCGACAGCGCGTGAGCACCCGAGAGCGAGCCGTTACCCCCGATCACGACGAGCCCCTCGACCATGTTCTTCTCGAGCACCTGCAGCGCGGCCTTCCGCCCCTCGGGAGTGCGGAACTCGGCGCACCGGGCGCTGCCGAGCATGGTGCCGCCCACGTGGATGATGCTGGCGACGTCGCGAGGCCCGAGCGGCTGAAGCTGGCCCGCGATCAGCCCGGTGTAGCCCTGTCGGACGCCCATCACCTCGAGCCCGCTCGACACACCTACACGCACCACGGCGCGGAGCGCCGCGTTCATCCCGGGCGCGTCTCCGCCGCTCGTCAGCACCGCAATCCGCTTCATCGCTTCGAGCTCTCCGTCATCAGGTATTCCCACCCTGAAAGGGTGGGCCCGGCACAACACAACGCTAACGCGTGATGTGCTTTAGCACAGCGCCTGGCCGGGCCCACGCTTGAGCGTGGGAATCATCACCGCAGGTACGTTTTTGGTTGGTTCAGCATCGCGTCTTAGTTCAGCGTCGCGTCAAGCCATCACGGACACTTCCCCGCGAGCCATCCCCCGGTGAACCCCGCCCGGCAGAGTCCCTGGACGATATGCGAGTTGCCGCGTATCAGCCGCCAGATCAGTCCGGTGCGGTAGTTCTCGATCATCGCAATGATCGGCCCCTGGTCGATGCCCAGGTAGTCGACGTCGAACCAGCCAAGCGTGGGGTCCACGGAGCCGCGCTCGACCGGGACGCTGGTGGTGGTGAAGGTCGGGTTGAACGCGTCGCGGAAGCCGTAGGTCGAGAACAGATGCGACCCGTACGTCTCGCGCATGGCGAGCAGCGCGGGGATGGCGATCTCCGGCGCGAACGCCACCGCGCCGCCGGCGGCGGTGGGGGCGAGGGTGCCGTCGTCGTTGGAATCGAACAGCGAGACGCCCCGCGCCCAATAGGTGTGGAACTGACGCGACCGCCCGTTGAGCATCACGGTCGCGTTGGCCGGGCCGTCCGACGCGGTGAGTCCCCAGATCTGGCTCGAGTAGCCGGTCCAGGCCGTCGGGTTGGCCATGGCGTAGGCACGGTGCGCGTAGGTCGCGCGGCGCGAGTTCTCGAAGTAGTCGATGCCCTGGCCCCGCATGTACGCGTCCTGAATGCCGCGGAAGTCGATCCAGACGTGTGAGTACTCGTGGCCGAACAGCGGCCCGAACTGCACGTAGCTCTGCCCGCGGAACGTCCCCCACTGATAGCCCCTCACCCACTGGTTCCAGGCGGTGGAATCGAGGCCATGGGTAGGCGAGCCGAGGGCGAGGACGTACAGGATCATCGCCTCGTTGTAGCCGATCCAGTCGGTGGGGATGAATCCGCCTTCCGGGTGCCAGCCCATGCTGACGGCGGGCGGCCGCGCCTGGGCCCAGTTCCAGTCCACGCGGAAGTAGACGGAGTCGGCGAGCGCGCGGATCTGGGTTTCGACCGTGTCGGCGCCATCATAGTACGACTGGCACAGCAAGATCCCCGCGAGCAGCAGCGACGTATCGATCGTCGAGAGCTCGACGTTCTGGAACCGCTGCCCCGTGCTCATGTCGAGGAAGTGATAGAAGAACCCGTGGTAGCCCGTGGAGCCCGAGACGGCGGAGTCCTGCGGCGCCGTCCAGAAGAAGCGCAGCGTGGTGAGCGTCCGCTGGGCCGCCTGCGCGCGCGGGATGTAGCCGCGCTCCACGCCGATCGGATACGCCGTGAGGGCGAAGCCGACGGCGGCGATGCTCGAGAACGACGGCGACGGCGCGCGGTCCGGGGTCAGCCCGTTCTGCGTGTTCGTGAGATCCCAGAAATAATGGAACGTGCGCTCCTCGAGCGTGTCGAGGAACGCGGCGGCGCGGGCCGAGTCGGGCGGCGGTGGGCCTTCGGAGTGGTTGACACCGCACCCCGTGAGGATCGTCGCGGCGAGAGCGGCGGCGATCTGTATCCTACGCGTCATGAGAGGGGAATATCGCCGCCGTCCCCTGGTGCGGGCCACCGGTGCAGTACGCACCGGCGGCCCGC
>DATNOH010000264.1:0-52680 GCA_035601435.1 Gemmatimonadales bacterium
CAGGCGAGCCACAGCCCCGCGCCCGCCGCGGCGTGCCAGCGATCCGAGGGGTCCCGCCGGATCCAGACCCGCCCCGCGTCCGCCAGGCCCAAGATGCCCACGTCGGCAAACGACAAGCGACCGACCAAGAGGCGCAGCTCAGCGTTCCCATATGCCCCGCGCCGTCCGGCGAAGCGCTGCTCGACGTAGCCACGGACCGTCGTGCCACCGCCAACATATACGAGCTCCTGGAACGGGACGGTCCCGGTCACCGCGGCGCCGCCCGCGCGGAGGGCGAGTGTCGCGGTTGGCGGGTCGCCTGCCGAGACATAGGTCGACGCCTCCGCCGAGACGCTCCCGAACTGGTGGACTGCGTCCCAGACGGCGGGATGCCACTGTCCGACGATGCTCACACGCACGCCGCGCGCCGGCGCGACCGTGTGGTCACGCGTGTCGAGCTCGAGCCCCGCGCTCGCCTCGACCTGACCGAAGTCCCCCGTGCCGTAGGGACTTGTCGTGGCGAGCACCGTGCCGGGATCGCTCGGGGTGTGAGCGTACTTGACCGACGATCCCACGGTGAACCGCAGGCGCGGCGTGAGCGGTATCGCCACGCGCGGCGCGATGAGCACCTGCCGCTGGCGCACCCGATACACGCTGTCGGCCTGCGAACCGTCGGTGTCGTTGCCTACTCCGTAGAACCGAATCAGCTCGAGACCAGACGTGCGCAGCTCGATGTAGAGAATCGCAGGCAGGAGCGGCCGCCGGAACTCACCTGCCACGTCGACGCGGTACCTGCTGGCGCTGGTCGCGTAGGCGGCCTCCGCCAGCAGGCGCGTGCTCGGCGGCAGCGCGCGGAATCCGTACCGGGTGTGCAGAACTCCCGCACCGATCAGCAGTCCGAAATCCGGGGAGTAACTCACGCCGAAGAGCGGCACCGTTTGGGGCTGCCAGGCGTCCGGGCCGCCCTGCCCCGCGACATCGCCTCCGACGAGGGCGAAAGCCGCGAAGAGCTGTATTCGGCGGGTCAGCCGCGCCATGAGCCGGAACATCCCGCCGCAGCGTCGCGGCAGCAAGGCTTGGCGCATACTATTCACGCTAGATGAGATCGGGTCCTGAACGGCACCTTCACGAAGAGCGAAGGCTTCGTGCGGGAGTGCGCCCGCCTGTAGACCACGCGCAGTCCCAACACGCCCACATGGTGGACGACTTCCGCCACCGCTTCTGGGTGTCGCTGGCGCTCACCGTTCCCGTCCTCGCGACGTCCGAGATGATCCAGCACTTCCTCGGTCTCCGGGCGACATTGGCGTTCCCGGGCGATCGCTACGTGGAGTTCGCCTTCGCCTCGGGCGTCTACTTCTACGGCGGCTGGCCGTTCCTCACCGGGCTCGTGGACGAGGTCCGGCAGAGGCTGCCGGGGATGATGACCCTCGTCGCCCTCGCGATCACGGTGGCCTACGTCTACAGCGCGCTTGTCGTTTTCGGGCTCCCTGGGAGCGTGTTCTTCTGGGAAGCGGCAACGCTGATCGACATCATGCTGCTCGGCCACTGGATCGAGATGCGCTCGGTGCTCGGCGCCTCGCGGGCCCTCGAGCAGCTCGTGCGACTGCTCCCCGCCGAGGCGCATCGCGTCCGGGCAGACGGCTCTGTCGAAGAGGTCCCGATCGATGTGCTGCGGCCGGGTGACCGGGTGCTCGTCAAGCCCGGCGAAAAGATCCCGACCGACGGGCGAATCGTGCAAGGCGGCACCAGCGTCAACCAGGCCATGCTGACCGGCGAGTCCCAGCCGGTGGAGAAAGGCGCGGGCGACGAGGTCATCGGGGGCGCTGTGAACGGCGAAGGCGCGATCACCATCGAGGTCCGCCGGACCGGCACCGACACCTACCTCTCTCAGGTCATCGAGCTGGTGCGTAGGGCGCAGGAGACACGTTCCCGCACACAGGATCTCGCAAACCGCGCCGCCCTTTGGCTCACGCTGACCGCCATCGCCGGCGGAACGCTTACGCTCATGGCCTGGCTGGGAGCAGGCCGCGAGTTCAGCTTCGCGCTGGAGCGCACGGTGACGGTAATGGTGATCACCTGCCCGCATGCCCTCGGCCTCGCGGTGCCGCTGGTCGTGGCGGTGTCCACCGCCCTCTCTGCCCGGCAGGGGCTCCTGATCCGCGACCGCTCCGCGTTCGAGCGAGCCCGCGAGCTGGACGCCGTCGTGTTCGACAAGACCGGCACGTTGACGGAGGGACGCTTCGGCGTCACGGACATCGAACCACTCGACGGACGGACCGAGCACGACATCCTGCGCCTCGCAGCCGCACTCGAGAGCCGTTCGGAGCACCCGATCGCCGCCGGGATCGTGCGGGCGGCGAGGGAACGCGCCGTGCAGTATCCGGCGCCCGAGGGGTTCGCCGCCATCCCAGGGAAGGGCGCGCAGGGTATAGTGGACGGCGTGGCCATCAAGGTCGTGAGCCCCGGTTACCTCAGGGACCAGGGGCTAGGGGCTCGGGACCAGGAGGAACGCGCTCGCCGTCTCGCGGCTCAAGGGAAGACGGTCGTCTACGTGCTAGCGGACGGGGCCCCGATCGGAGCCATCGCGTTGGCCGACATTGTCCGCAAGGAGTCGCGCGAGGCAGTGCAACGCCTTAAGGCAATGGGCATCAAGCCGATCATGCTCACGGGCGACTCGGCCGCCGTGGCTCGCTGGGTCGCCGCCGAACTCGGCCTGGACGATTACTTCGCCGAGGTGTTGCCGGACCAGAAGGCGGCGAAAATCGAGGAGGTGAAGCGACGGGGTCTCACCGTCGCCATGGTCGGCGACGGCGTAAACGACGCTCCCGCGCTCGTCGCTGCGGACGTCGGCATCGCGATCGGCGCGGGCACCGATGTGGCGATCGAAGCGGCGGACATCGTCCTGGTGCGCTCCGATCCGCGGGACGTGCCGGCGCTGGTTCAGCTCGCTCGAGCGACCTATCGCAAGATGGTGCAGAACCTCTGGTGGGCAACGGGCTACAACGCGGTCGCGATCCCGCTCGCCGCGGGCGTGCTGGCTCGCGCCGGGATTCTGCTCTCGCCGGCGCTGGGCGCGGTCCTCATGTCCGCATCGACCGTTGTGGTGGCGCTGAACGCCCAGCTGCTGGGGCGGGGCCGCCCGCAACTACCGGTGTATAATTGACGCGATGAAACCCCGTCGGCGTTATCCAATGCTGGTGCGAGCCTTCGCCTCCGCCGCGGCGCTCGCCGTTGCCGCGGAGGGCGGCGGCGTGCCGATGTGTGCCTCGCTCTTGGCCGAAGCCGCGGCGCCGTGCGCGATGCACAGCGCAGGCGTACACCGGGCGTATCACCCTGGGGTCGCGAGTGTAGTCGCGGCGTCGGCGGGCCACGACGGCTGTCATGTGGATGCCGCGAGCCCCGGCTGCGCCGCCGGCGGCACGTGTCCGACCGGTGGGACCGCCGCCTTGGTGTGGATCAATATCCCGATCGCGCCGCGGGCGGCCTCGCGCACTGTGGCCGCGGGACCGAGTTCCGCGCTGATTTCCTACCTCGCTCCACCACTCGCTCCTCCTCCTCAAGCCTAGTCGGCCATCCCAGATGTGGTGTGTCCGCGCCGCACGTGCGGCGCGTGCCCGACTTTGGCTTTGAGGAGATTTTGATATGCGACGGCTGTTGCTGGCGCTCATTGCTTGCGGGACGTGGCCGCTCCAAGCACAGATGCATATGCAGCATTCAATGAAGATGGATGAGAGACCTCTCGGCATCCCGGAGTCACGGATGGGGTCGGGCACGTCCTGGCTTCCCGACACTTCCCCGATGCACGCCGCCCATTTCATGGTCGGCGAGTGGACCCTGATGCTGCACGGGAGGGGCTTCGTTCAATACGACTGGCAGCAAGGTTCCCGCGGCGGCAATCAGCTCGGCGTCACCAATTGGGTCATGGCGGCCGCGAGCCGCTCCCTCGGTGGCGGCCGGCTCGAGCTCCGCGGCATGCTCAGCGTCGAGCCGTGGACCATCGGGGCTCGAGGCTACCCGCTGCTCCTGCAGTCGGGCGAGTCCTACGGGGGAGCGCCGTTGCATGATCGGCAGCACCCGCACGACCTCTTCATGGAGCTCGCGGCACTGTACGAGCGACCCGTGGTGCGGGATCTCGCGCTGTCATTCTATGTCGCGGCGGTGGGCGAGCCGGCGGTCGGGCCGGTGGCATTCCCCCACCGACCGTCTGCCGCCGACGATCCGCTCGCCCCAATCTCCCACCATTGGCAGGACGGCACGCACATCACGTTCGGTGTGGTGACGGCGGGGGTGTTCACGCGTGGGGTTAAGCTCGAGGGCTCGTGGTTCAACGGCCGGGAGCCCGACGAGCAACGCACCGGCTTCGACTACTCGGGCCGGAAGCTCGATTCCTACAGCGTTCGGATGACGGCGAACCCGGGGCCGCGCTGGAGTGTGTCGGCCTGGTACGCCTACTTGAAGAGCCCTGAAGTGCTGCACCCGGTTGAGTCGCTCCACCGCTACGGTGCGGCGGCACTCACGACACAGCCGTTCGGTCGGCGCGGGCGATGGGCGAGCGCGCTCATCTGGGGGGCGAACGACCAGATCGGCGCCGGGCAGCCGTCGCACAGCGTCGTGCTCGAGTCCAATCTCGACCTCGACGGGACGAACGCCGTGTTCGGTCGCGTCGAGTACGTCCGCAAGAGCGCCCAGGAGCTCGTGATCCCCTCGGTGTCACCGACCGTGGAATACGACGTGGCCGCGTTGGCGCTCGGCTACCGGCGTACGGTTGGGACCTTCGCCGGGCTCGCGGCGGGCGTGGGCGCTCGCGGATCGGTCAACCTTGTCCCGACGAGCCTCCAACCCGAGTACGGCAGCGAGACGCCGGTTGGACTGGCGGTCTACCTACAACTGCGGCCGTCCGGCGCTCATTGATATATCAATATAACTTGATATATTGCGATCATGCCCACGACCACCGTTCCCCACACCGGCCGAGCCGCCCAGCTCTTCCACGCGCTCTCAGATGAGACGCGACTCGAGATCGTGCGGCTCTTGTCGCACGGGGAGCGCTGCGTGTGCGAGCTGCAGAGCGTCCTCGATGCGGCGCAATCACGCCTGTCCTTCCATTTGAAGACGCTGAAGGACGCAGGGCTCGTGAGCGACCGGCGGGACGGTCGCTGGATCTACTATGCCTTGAACCGCGATGCACTGGACGAGATCGCCGAGTTCGCTTCCGGGGTGAAGCCGGGGAGGCACGCCGGGAGCTGCGCGCAGGCCTGCTGCGAGTGAGGAAACGTGGTCGTATGGGCGGCGACGAGGTCAAGCGGACAGTGAAGCAGAAGTACGGACAGGCTGCGCTCGGCGTGGCCGGCGGGGAGCGGGGGAGCTGTGGCGGGGCCAGTAGCTGCGGGTGTGACCCGGTCAGCTCGAACCTCTACGATCCTGCCGAGACGGCGACGCTTCCCGCAGGGGCCGTGCTCGCATCACTCGGCTGCGGCAATCCCACCGCACTGGCCGAGCTCCACGAGGGTGAGGTGGTGCTCGACTTGGGGTCCGGAGGCGGCATCGATGTCCTGCTATCCGCCAGGCGCGTGGGGCCGACCGGAAAGGCCTACGGTCTCGACATGACTGAGGAGATGCTCGCCCTGGCGCGCGAGAACCAGCGCCAGGCGGGGGTTGCGAACGTGGAGTTCCTCAAGGGCGAGATCGAGCAGATCCCTCTGCCGGATGCATCGGTGGACGTGATCATTTCGAACTGCGTGATCAACCTCGCGGCCGACAAACGTCGGGTCTTGCGCGAAGCATTCCGCGTTCTCAGACCGGGCGGGCGGTTTGCCGTGTCGGACGTGGTGGTCCGGGGAGAAGTGGCGGCTGCCGTGCGGCGCAGCATGGAGCTGTGGGTGGGGTGTGTCGCCGGAGCCCTGGAGGAGGCTGAGTATCAGCGGCTGCTTGCGGAGGCCGGGTTCGACGGGATCGGTGTGGAGCCCACTCGGATCTACCAGGGCGAGGGCGCGGACCAGATCATGGGAGCGTTCGTGCGCGCGCGGAAGCCGCGCGACTAACCGTGTTCCGCGTTCTGTTTCTCTGCACCGGGAATTCCGCCCGCAGCCAGATGGCCGAGGCCCTGCTCAACTGGAAAGGCAGAGAGCGATTTCACGCCGAGAGCGCCGGCTCGCGCCCCGCCGATCGCGTGAATCCCCACGCGATCGAGACGCTGCGCGAGTACAACGTGCCCTGGCACGGCCACGCCCCTCGCGGTATCGACGGGTTGGAGCGGGAGTCCTGGGACTGCGTGGTCACGGTGTGCGACCGAGCGAAGGAGTCGTGCCCGATCTTTCCCGGCCAGCCGATCATGGCGCATTGGGGCATGCCGGACCCCGCCGATGTCGCGGGCGACGAAGCCAAGCAACGCAAGGCGTTTGAAGCAGCGTTTCTGTTGTTGAGTCGACGAATCGATTTACTGTTGGCCCTACCGATCGGGAAGCTCGAGCGGCTCACGCTCGAGGCCCGGGTGCGGACGATCGGCCATCAGCCCTGATCGGCCGACCGTCGCCACAGCGACGACCCAAAGGCCAGACCGGCCACGATGACGTTGGCCGCGATGATGGGGAGAGAATGGATCAGCACGCCGTAGGTGGCCCAAGCCAGGGCGGCGAGCCCCTGGACGCGGCGGAGCGTCGTTGTTCGTTTGCAGAAGTAGGAAATCGCGAAGATGGCCGTCGCTAGCCACCCCACCAGGTCAGGCATGCGCGCGCTCTCGCGTCACGCAACCATCGGCGGCGACGCGTCCGTCTCTCGAATGGTGAGGAGATCGGTCTGCACTTTGTCCCATTCCTGGAGCACTAGTCCACGGGACTCGAACAGTGCGTGAATGCCGCCCGCGTCCATGCCGACGATGTCTTCCAGGATGGGGACGAGGACGCTGACCGCGTCGTCGCTCAGCACCGTGCGCTTCGCGATCTGCGCGAGGTACTTGTTCTCGGACACGGCGATCGTGAGTCCGTTCAAGCGGTTGACGTGCAGCATCACGTGAATGTCGGAGCTGCCGTCGCCCACGTAAATCACCCGGTCGTGGCCCACCGGCAGCTTGGCGCGGAGCTCCTCGAGCAGCGCTACCTTGCCATATCCGGCGGTGACCCGCTCGATCGCCTGGATCTCGCCCGACGCCGGGTCGTAGCGGAACCGCGTCCCGTAGATATGGTCCGGGGAGACGATTCCGTCCAGCGCCGACTGGATCACTTCCTGGGGAGCGGCGGAGATGACGTAGAAGGCGAAGTCGTACCCGTTCAGCTCGCCCAGCAGGCGCGGCAGCAGGCTCAGGTTTTGCTTCAGACGGACCCGCTTACCCACCTCGACCAGGTGCTCTTTCCGGACCCGCCGGTACTCCGGGTCGTGGAGCAGCAGATACGCCAGCTCCGCCCCCTGCTGCACCAGATGGATGCGGGACAGCCCGGCGGTCTTTTCGCGAAAGTCGGAAATGCCCAGCAGCTCGCTCAGGATGATCCCCGAGTCGTTGAAGCTGAGGGTTTGGTCGAAGTCGCTTGCCAGCAGATATCGCTTCATCAGTCGTTCCTCACTCGTCGATACCAAATCAACGCCCCCCACCGGGGACAGCTCCGGAGGGGGGCGTTGGCACACGACGGTGCCACCCAACGGGCCGGCTCGTTCAGGGACTCGCCCAGCGGCAATTGGAGTTCAACACCGCGTTATGCATCCTGGGTTCCACTTTCTTGAGTTCTGATACGCACTCTAGACACGACCGTAACATGTGTCAAGGCGCGCGCTGCGATGATAGCTGCCGCAGCACGTACTCGAGGATCCCCCCGTGCCTGTAGTACTGCAACTCCTGTGGCGTGTCGATTCGCACTGTCACGGTGAATTGGACGTTCGAACCTTCGGGCCGAGTGGCCTTGACCACCAGCTCCTTGCCGCGCGGAAATCCTTCCGCGAGCACGGCAGCGAGTCCCGTGATCTCGAACACTTCTTTTCCGGTCAGCCCCAAACTTTCCGGCGTCTCGTTGGGCAGAAATTGCAGGGGCAGGATTCCCATCCCCACGAGGTTCGACCGGTGGATGCGCTCATAGCTCTGCGCAATCACGGCGCGCACGCCAAGCAGGCGCGGTCCTTTGGCCGCCCAGTCGCGCGACGAGCCTGAGCCGTACTCCTTCCCTGCGATCACGATGAGGGGCACGCCCTCGGCCTGATACTTCACCGAGGCGTCATAGATCGTCGTCTGCTCGCCGTCGGGGAGGTACAGCGTGACCGGTCCCTCGGTCCCGGGTGCGAGCAGGTTCTTGAGGCGCACGTTGGCAAAGGTGCCGCGCACCATCACTTCGTGGTTGCCCCGGCGCGCGCCGTACGAGTTGAAATCCTCGGGCTTCACCCCGTGCGCGATCAGGTACTGGCCGGCCGGGCTGGTCTTGCGGATGGAGCCGGCGGGCGAGATGTGATCCGTGGTGATGCTGTCACCCAGGAAACACAACGCGCGCGCGCCCCTGATATCGGTGACGGGTCCCGGGGTGCGCGGCATGCCGTCGAAGTACGGCGCCCGGCGGATGTAGCTGGAGTCGGGCTCCCAGGCGAACCGATCGCCGGCGGGGACGGGAAGCCCGCGCCAGCGCTCGTCTCCCGTGAACACCTCGCCATACTCCTTGTGGAACATCGCCGACTTGACGGCCGTACGGATTACCTCGTCTACCTCCTTGGCGGACGGCCACACGTCGCGCAGATAGACGGGCTTCCCGTCTTTGCCCGTTCCCAACGGCTCCGATTGCAGATCGAGATCGATCCGTCCCGCGATGGCGTACGCGACCACCAGCGGCGGAGACGCGAGGTAGTTCGCCCGCACTTCCTGCTGGATCCGCCCCTCGAAGTTGCGGTTCCCGGACAGCACCGCGCACACCACCAGCTCACCCTCGGTGATGGCGGCGGACACGGCCTCCGGCAGCGGTCCTGAATTGCCGATGCAGGTGGTGCAGCCGTAGCCCACGAGGTGGAACCGCAGCTGCTCGAGATACCGCATGAGCCCCGCCTGCTGGAGGTAGTCCGTCACCACCTTCGAGCCGGGGGCGAGGCTCGTCTTCACCCACGGCTGGGACTCGAGGCCCTTCTCCACCGCTTTCTTCGCCACGAGGCCCGCGGCGATCATCACCGACGGATTCGACGTATTGGTGCAGCTCGTGATCGCGGCGATCACCACGGAGCCGTGAAGCAGTTTGCAGTCCACGCCGTCCAGCCGGAGATCGACATGGCTGCGGCGCCGGGGCGGCGCTTCCACCGCGGTGGCGACGTGACCGCCCTCGCCCTCCCACCGGCCCGCGTTGACCGGCGGCGCGATGGGCGACGTCGGCTTGACGAGCGCCGGCAGGGCGAGTTGGAAGTTCCGAGGTAGATCGCGCAGCGCCACGCGGTCCTGCGGCCGCCGCGGCCCAGCCAGGCTCGGCTCGACGGTCGAGAGCTCGAGGGACAGGGTGTCCGAGTACACCGGCTCCGGCGCGCCGGCCGAATGGAACAGGCCCTGCTCCTTCATGTACGCCTCGACCAGCTGCACCTGCTCCCTGGGGCGGCCGGTGAACTCGAGGTAGCGCAGGGTCTCCTGATCAACCGGGAAGATCCCAACGGTGGCGCCGTACTCGGGCGCCATGTTCCCGATGGTCGCGCGATCGGCGAGAGGCAGCGTGGCGATCCCGGGACCGTAGAACTCGACGAACTTCCCCACAACGCCCCTCTTGCGGAGCATCTCCGTCACGGTGAGCACGAGGTCTGTGGCAGTCGCGCCCTCACTCAGCTTGCCGGTGAGCCGGAATCCGACGACTTGGGGAATCAGCATCGAGACCGGCTGGCCCAGCAGCGCCGCCTCCGCCTCGATCCCGCCCACGCCCCAGCCGAGCACGCCGAGTCCGTTGATCATGGTAGTGTGCGAGTCGGTGCCCACGAGGGTGTCGGGATACGCTTGCGGCATCGACCCTTGGCGACCGTCCGTTGTAAAGACGACCCGTGCCAGGTACTCGAGGTTGACCTGGTGCACGATGCCGGTGTCGGGCGGCACGACGCGGAATCCCTGGAACGTCCGCTGCGCCCATCGCAGCAAAGCGTAGCGCTCGCGGTTGCGCTGGAACTCGAGGTCGGCGTTCACCTGGAACGCGGTAGGCGTGCCGAACTCGTCCACGATCACCGAATGGTCGATCACCAGCTCGGCCGGGAGCAGCGGGTTGACCTGTTTCGGGTCGCCGCCCATCTGTTGCATCGCGTCGCGCATGGCGGCCAGGTCCACGACGGCCGGAACGCCGGTGAAGTCCTGCATGAGGACGCGCGCCGGCATGAAGGCGATCTCGTCGTCGGGCGTCTTCTTCGGGTCCCAGCGCGCCAGCCGCTCGATTTCGGCCGGCGCCACGGTGCGGCCGTCCTCGCGGCGCAGCAGGTTCTCGAGCAGGATGCGAAGCGAATAAGGCAGGCGAGCCACGGCGAGGCCGCGCTTCTCGAGCGCGTCCAGGCGGAAGATCTCGAAGGTGCCGCCCACGGTCTTGAGGGGCGCGCGGGCCCCAAAACTGTTCGCGGTCGTCATTCCACCGGCTGCACGTTCACGACGAAGTATTCGGTCTCGCCGAAGCAGCTCGTCGGGATGCCCTTGTGCTGTTGGTACGTCAGCTTCACGCGCTTGCCCACCGTCTGGTTGATCAGCGCGGCGACCGAATCGTCCCGCACGGTGAAGTAGAACTTCTCCGTCATGGTTCCCGGAATAGATACGAGGGCGAGCTCGCCCTCCCAGGTTTTACAGATCCAGCCCTTCTTCGAGAACTTCTGCACGTAGCCGGCGCGCTCCCCACTCGAGTACGTCCACGTCAGGGCGGACCAGGTGTACAGCACGAACAGGAGCACGAGCACGATCGGCACGGCGGCGATGATCAGCTTGTGCGTCCGCGAGAGCGTGAAGTTCACGAGGGGAAGTTAACCTCGTAGGTCTCCGTCTTGTACGGCGCGAAGCCGCGCTTCTTGTAGTTCGGGAGAGCGGCTGGGTGATCGAGCGTGCAGGTGTGCAGCCACACGCGTGCGGGCCCGAGCGCCCAGGCGTCCCGCACAGCACAGGACAGCAGGTGCTTGCCCAGGCCTTGCCCGATCGCGTCCGGGAGGAGCCCGAAGTAGGCGATCTCGACCGAGCGGTCCTCGGGCACGCGGCGCAGCTCGTACCATCCCGCGAGGGTGCCGCGGCGCCGCGCCACGTGCAGTGTGATCTCGGGCTTCGTTAGGTGCGCGCGGATCTCCTCGTCCGTCCAGTCCCAACGGTCGCGCCAGTGGTAGGCTTCGCCGACGCGGCGGTAGCACTCGCGATACAGCTCGGGGGTCGGCCGCTCGACCCGCTCGACCCGGACGTCGGGGAACGCGCCGAACCCCGGTTCGAACTGGCTCTGGCGCTTGAGTTCGAGATATGTACGCGTGGCTTCCATACAAGTATTTTACGCCATGACCTTCAACCGCATGGGGACCGTTCCCCTCCCACTCGCGCTGCACCTCGCGAGCTATACGGTACTCGGACTGTTCTGCTTGTTCGCGGGAGGCCTCAATCTGATCGACCCCGGCAAGATCCCGCACGGCCTGATGTTCCTCGCCGTGTGCGGCTTCAGCTGGGGGTACGTGTTCGGCATCCTGATGGCCCGGAAGGAAGTCGTGCTGCTCGGCTTCCTGGCGAGCGCCGCCTGGCTGGTCGCCGCCGTCGTCGGGGCCGCCCGGTTCGGGTTCGACTGGCGCCTTACCGCGCTGCTCGTTGCGCTCGGCGCCTCCGGCTTGATCGTGCTCGGAGCCTACCGCACCCGCATCTTGGAGCACTGAGCGCCGGCTCAGCCGATGTGCCTCGTTTCCACGTTATCAGGGGCTGCCGGCACTTCGACCACAAATCTCGCGCCGCCCAGGTCCGAGTCTTCGATCCAGATCTTCCCGCCGACTTCGGTCACCACGCGCTGACAGATGGCCAAGCCGAGGCCGGTGCCTTCGTCGGGACCTTTCGTCGTAAAAAATGGATCGAAGATGCGGCCGCGGATCTCCCGGGGAACGCCCGGCCCCGAGTCGTCCACCGTCAACCGCACCCATCCCTCGCGCGCCTGCGTGCGAAGCTGCACGATCGCGGGCTTCCGGCCCCGCACCACATACTCCGCGTTCGTCACGAGATTGATGACCACCTGCTGCAGCTCCTGACCCAGGCCCAAGACGGCGGGAGCGGACTGGTCGAGCGTGGTGCGAAATTCCACGCTCTCCGTGCGCAGCACGCGTTGGCGGATCTCGGCCACGTCATGCACCAGGTCGTTCATTTGCACGCGCGTCGGGGTCGTGTCGGCGCGCCGAGCGAGGCGCAGCAGGCTGCGCACGATACGCGCGGCACGGTCTACCTCGCGGGTGATGGTGGCCGCCGTGGTGCTGGTGTCGGGATCCTTGCTGGCGCGGCCGAGCAGCTCGGCCTCCATCCGGATCGCCGCGAGCGGATTGTTCACCTCGTGGGCCACACCGCTGGCGATCTCGCCCACCGTGGCGAGCTTCTCGCGCGCGATCAGCTCGCGCTGCGCCCGCAGCTCGTCGGTCCGGTCGTACAGCGCCACCAGCAGGCTGTCCGGCCCGACTCCCGAGAGGCCGGTGATCGTGCAGTCGCAGATACGGCGGTCTCCCGAGGGCTGCGTCACGAGCACCCGACCGTGCCACGGAGATCCGTCGCGCGGTCGCGCCAGCACGAGGTGGAGCGAGATCTCGCTGGGAGAGAGCCCGAGCGCCTCCAGATGAGCCCCGAGCGCCTGGGCTTCGGACGGGATGCCCAGCAGGCGGCATGCGGCCTGGTTGAGCTGGAGCACGCGGCCGCTCCGATCCACCAGGGCCATCGGGAGCGGGCTGCCGTCTACCATGGCGTGCGCCCGCTCCGCCGCCGCGCGCGCGCCGCTCACTGCCTCAGACAGCTCGAGCCCGCCCGCGATGTACGCCGCCACCGCGGTGAGGTACTGGAGCTCCATGAGGGTGAAGGGGAATGGCTCGTCCGCGCCCGGGCGCAGGAAGCGCACCACACCCACCGCACCCGCCACGCCGCTCGATGTCCGCAGCGGCGCAATCATCGCGGCCCGTGCCATGCCGGAAGGCGACAGGCCGGGCTGGCCGTCACCGTCGGTCAGGATGTTGTCGGTGAGAAACGGCTCTCCGGTGCTGATCACACGTCCCGTGGCGCTCTCATCGATCGCGAGCTCCGCGCCCTCGAGCTCCACGCACTGCCCGACGGTGGAGGCGACGCGCAGCGTGTCGGGGCTGGCGCCGCGCAACGCCACATAGGCGCCCTGGGCATCGACCAGGCTCGTGACGCTCTGGAGCGTGTAGCGGAGCAGTAACTCGCGCTCCGGCGCCGCCAGGAGCCAGCGCGACAGCTCCACCAGGAACGTGCCGAGCCGGCGCTCGCGCTCCAGCCCGCTGCGACGCGCCACCATCACGGCCAGGTGGGTCGCGACCTCGATGGTCGAGCGCAGCACCTCGCCGGGGAACCCGGCGGGAAGCCCCTCGAAGCGTACGCTCACGTGACGTCCATCGGCGTCGTGATAGTCGGTGAGGAACGTCTCGCCGTCCCTCCCGGCGGCGCCCGCCTCGAGGGTGCCCGATTCAGTCAGGCCCTTGTAGGTGAGCTGGACCCGCGCCCCCCCGGCCGACTCGCTGAGGATCTCGGTGGCGGCCTGCCAGAAGGCGCGGGTTTGTTTGGCTTTGCCGGCCTCGGTCAACAGCTTACGAATTGGGTCAATCATTACGGCAAACTGCGTCGAGCAGGGTACGATTCTGCGCGACGCCTTTGCTTGACGACTCTGCGCGACGTTGTTTCAAGGGTTTGTAGGCCGAATATCGACTTCGCTGATCATCGCCCGATCCGACACCGTCAGCGTTGATAGCACGGCATGCGCCACATCCTCGGCGCTGAGCGCGCGGTCGGGCGCGGGGCGCACGCGCTCCCGCTTCTCCATGAACGGCGTGGCCACGGAGCCCGGGCAAATCGCCACGACCCGCAGGCCCTGCTTGCGCACCTCGAGCATCAGGCTCTTGGAGAAGCCTAGCACTGCGTGCTTGGAGGCGCAGTACGCCGTGCCCCCCTCGACGCCGTTCTTCCCGGCGAGCGATGCGATGTTCACAATCGTGCCGGTCCCGGCTTTGAGCATGCTCTGGAGGAACGCCCGCGTCACCAGGTAGAGGGAGCGTACGTTGACGCCCATAGTCTCGTCCCAGTCCTCGAGCGAGAGCTCCACCAGCGGCCTGAACCGCCCGATCCCGGCGTTATTTACGAGCACTTGCGGCGTGCCCCGCTCCCGGGTCACAAACGCGGCGAAAGCGTCCACGCAAGCGGGGTCGGACACGTCGCACGGCATGCCGATGGCGTCGATGCCGTCCGCCTTCAGGGCGCGCGTCGTGGCGTGTACATTGGCCTCGGTACGCGCGCAGATGGCGACTCGTGCCCCGGCCCGGCCCAAGACGAAGGCCGTCGCTCGCCCAATGCCTTCGGTGGCACCGGTGACGACGGCGAGCGAGCCGGTAAGGTCCATAGGGACAGAAATATACGGCGCGCCGCGGCGCCCGGCGCGGGAACCCCGCGACGTTGTGGAGGATATGACGGAGGTTATAGCTATGAACGCAGCACCCGTACTCGTTTCCGACGAGGCGGTCGTCTCACCCCAAGCTCCCGCGCGTTCCGTACCGCCCCGCGACGACGACCTGCTCGATGCGTACTCCCGGGCGGTGACGGGGGCGGCCGAGAAAGTCGGCCCCGCCGTGGTGAGCGTGGAAGTGCGACACAAGGTCGAACGGCGCGGGCGGCCCGCGCGCGAGGTGCCGGGCAAAGGCTCCGGGTTCGTGTTCACTCCCGACGGGTTCGTGCTGACCAACAGCCACGTGGTGCATGACGCCACGCGGATCGAGGTCGCGTTCGCCGACGGTCGCCCGGTGGCGGCGGAGCTGGTGGGGGACGACCCCGACACCGACCTGGCAGTGATCCGGGTGCCGCCCGTGGCGCTCACGGTCGCCGAGTTCGGCGACTCGGGCGCGCTTCGAGTCGGCCAGCTGGTCGTCGCGATCGGCAATCCGCTCGGCTTCCAGAGCACCGTGACCGCGGGCGTGGTGAGCGCCTTGGGACGCTCGTTCCGCTCGGTGGGTGGGCGGTTGATCGACGATGTGATCCAGACCGATGCGGCTTTGAACCCGGGCAATTCGGGCGGGCCGCTGGTGGACGGGCGGGGCCGCGTGGTCGGCGTCAACACGGCGGTGATCCTTCCCGCACAAGGGATCTGCTTCGCCGTGGGCATCAATACGGCGAAGGTCGTGACCGGCCAGCTGATCCGGCACGGCAAGATCCGCCGTAGCCGGATCGGGGTCGCGGGGCAGAACGTTCCGTTGCTCCGGCTGGCGCAGCGGGCGTTGGGCACCGCCGCCAAGAGCGGCGTGCTGGTGACTGGCGTGGAGCCGGACAGCCCGGCGGCACGCGCCGGAGTCGCGTCGGGAGACATCATCATCGGCTTCGACGGGCAAGCGGTCTCGGGGATCGACGACCTGCACCGCTTGCTGGTCACCGAGCGGATCGGTACGCGCACGACCATCGCCGTGCTGCGCGATGCCGACCGTCTCGAGCTGCCGATCGTCCCGCAGGAGTCCGGGACACGGAACCCCTGAGAAAGGAGCATCAGATGGCCGATACGAATCCCGCCGCCGAGGGTCCGCTTCCTGCCGGGACTCAGGCGCCCGACTTCACCCTGCACAGTGCGCCGGATCAGACCGTCTCGCTGCGTGACTACCGCGGGCACCCGGTGATTCTCGCGTTCTATCCTGCGGACTGGAGCCCGGTGTGCGGCGATCAGATGGCGCTGTACAACGAGGTCCGGTCCGAGTTCGAGGGTTACGGCGCCAAGCTGCTCGGCATCTCGGTGGATGGCGCCTGGTGCCACCGAGCGTTCGCCGACCAACGCAAGCTGCACTTCCCCTTGCTCGCGGACTTCGAGCCCAAGGGGGCGGTGGCGCGCCGCTACGGCGTGTACCGCGAAGGCGACGGGTTCAGCGAGCGAGCGTTGTTCGTGATTGACGGTGACGGAGTCATTCGGTGGAGCTACGTCTCGCCCATCGACGTCAACCCCGGAGCGGACGGCATCCTGCGGGCCCTCGACGCCGTCGCCGGCGAGCGGACGCCCGCGTGACCAAGCGCGATGCGGCCGCGGCACTGACTCTGCCGGTCGGTAAACGAGACCACATCCGGGGCCCGGCCGACGCGGCCGTTACGCTGGTCGAGTACGGCGATTACGAGTGCCCGCACTGCGGGCGCGCGTATCCCATTGTCAAAACGATCCAGAAACAGCTGGGACCGAAGCTGCGGTTCGTGTTCCGCAACTTCCCGCTGCGCGAGAGCCACCCCCACGCCGAGCAGGCGGCGGAGGCGGCCGAAGCGGCGGCCGCGCAGGGCAAGTTCTGGGAGATGCACGACCGCTTGTTCGAGCGGCAGTTTGCGCTGGACGGCGAGTATCTGATCGAATACGCGGGCGACCTGGGTCTCGATGTCGCGCGGTTTCGGACAGAGCTCAGCAGCGGGGCCTATGCGCCCCGCGTGCGGGAAGACTTCCGGAGCGGTGTCACGAGCGGCGTCAACGGCACGCCCACGTTCTTCATCAACGGCGTGCGGTATGACGACTCGTGGGAGTTCGAACCGCTGCTCGCGGCGCTCGAGGACGCGGCGGTCGCTAGGTCCTGATCGCGCCGGGGAAGCGCGCCGGGTCGGGCGTGAATCCCGGGAAGATCGCGGACAGGTCTCGCGCGCCGAGGTGGCGGGCCAGGAGCTCGGCGAACAGGTCGCGGAAATCGGTCGTGACGGCCACGTCCCGGCCCTCGAACCGCTGCGCCGGATCGAGCCCGGGCCACTTTCCCAAAACCCGGCCCCCGTTCACCGCGCCGCCCAGCACCAGCATGGCGGTGGCGTGCCCGTGATCGGTACCCGAACTCCCATTCTCCCGGACGGTGCGGCCGAACTCCGACATCGTGAGCACGACGACGTCGCCCATCCGCTCCCCCAGGTCCCTGGTGAAGGCCGCGAGCGCCTGCCCCAGCTCATCCAACCGCCCAGCGAGCTGTCCCTCCGACGCTCCCTGGTTCACGTGGGTATCCCACCCGGTCACGTCGGCGAAGGCCACCTGGAGGCCGAGGTCGGCCTTGATGAGCTGGGCGATCTCGAGCAGAGTCTTACCCAGCTTGCCGCGCGGGTAGTCGGCCTCGTTCGCCGGTCGGTACTGGCCGGGGTCCAGGCGCTTGAGCGTCTGGACGGCTTCGAACGCCTCGCGTGAAGACGTCGATAGCAGCCCGGTCGCAGAAGCGGCGTACAGCTCTTCGAAAGCGCGGGTGAGCCGGTCGCGCGCGGCGGGTTGGGGCGCGCGCAGGCCGAACGCCTGCAGGTCGTCGATCGCGAGACTCGGCGCGGTGCCGGCCAGGATGCGGGGCAGCTGGGGACCGAAGGCGACGGCGCGGAACGGCGTGTCCTGGTGCTCACGGTCGTGCTGGCAGTAGCGGTTGAGCCAGCCGTCCGGCGTCGCTTTCACCCCCGGGGTGCCCGACTCCAGATAGTCCTGGGCGTCGAAATGACTTCGAGTCGCGTCCGGCGACCCGATCGCGTGGACCGCGGCCAGAGTCTTCGAATCCCACAGGGGCTTGAGCGCGGCGAGCCGGGGGTGCAGGCCGAAGTAGCCGTCCAGGTCGAGGACGTCCTTCTCGGGCACGGCAATGCGAGGCCGTTCCCGGTAATAGGTGGGGTCCCCATGAGGGACGATCATGTTGAGCCCGTCCACGGCGCCACGCTGGAAGAGACACACCAGGATTCGGCGGTCAGACGGACCGGCGGACGGGCGGACAGCGAAGGCTGCTCGGGCGAGGAACAGCGGATCGAGGCCCAAGCTGAATAACGCGAGTCCCCCCGACTTCACGAAAACCCTTCTCGAAATGGTCATTGTCTTTGAAACTCCGGTCCACCGAGCGCGAGGCCGACGGCGAGGGCACGCGCCTGAATGGGATCGCTGATCCCCGCCAGCTCACGTCCCAGAACCTGCTTTGTATTCTCGGACATTGCCCCACCCAGGATCTTCTCGTTGACTTCGCCGATCACTTGGTCGGCATCTCCGACTCCAACTATAGAATCGAGCACGACCGTCACGCCGGGCAGCTTGCCCGTTGCCAGAGCGACGGCAGCATTCATGCGATCGAGCAGCGCGCCGCTGTTCACCCACGCCGCTTCCCGCTCGGAGTATCCGTCGGGGGCGACATGGAGGTACAACGGCTCGCCGAGGCGCGCCACCACCTGTGCCAAACGTGGCGAAGTATCCGGCTCAGCGGAGACTGCGCGCGCCGCGCTGACCACGAACTCGAGCGGGGTCTTGACCTTGGCGCGCCCGTTGTCCGGCGCCCAGAAGTCGGGGCCGTGGAAAATGGCCCGCAGCACTTCGCGGACGTCGCCGCTCGAGCGTCTCCACGCCGCCACGGCCTCGTCCACGCAGCCGTCGGGTGGATCGTCGCGCACGAATCGTTGGCAGAGCTTCCAGCTGACGTGGTGCATGGTCGCCGGGAGGCCGGCCAGCATCTTCAGCAGGCGCACGCCCTCATCCATCCCATGGCCTGCTTGAAACCCGACACCCAGCACCTGCTTCTCCCTGCGGTCGTGCGCCCAGTCGTGGAACTCGAAGTCTCCGCCTTGTTGAGGACGCTCGATGCTCCAGCCCGTGAAAATGCGCGCTACGTCGATCACGTCCTGCTGGGTGTAGCCGCCGTCGACGCCCAGGGTGTGGAGCTCGAGCAACTCCCGGGCATAGTTCTCATTGATCCCTTTGGGCATCCCCTCGAGGGCTCGCCGGCGCATCGAGTCCTGGCGGGCAGAGTCGCGCATCGGGCCGAACAGACCGGGGCGGCGACCGAAGATGGGCCTGGCGCTGACGCGAAGGGCCGCGGGTGGGACGGAGCCCGGCGCTACACTTTCCCAGTTGTCGAGGTAGAAGAGCATCGCGGGACTCTTGGCGACGGCGAGCAGCAGGTCCGCGAACTTCCCCATCGCGCGGGGGCGAATCGTGTGCTCGATGTAATCGGGCGTGAGGAAGCGGTCGGCGCCCTTGGCCAAGTAGACGTTGAAGTGATTGGTCCAGAAGTCCACCATGATCTCATACAGCTGTCGCTCGGAGAGCGCGGCGCGGACCACCGCCAGCTCCGCGAATTCACCCGTGAGACGCTTGTCCCGTTGCGCGATCGGGCTCCCTCCATCCCTGTCGGCCATCGTGTCGGCGGCCAGTTTGCGCTCGCGCCGCTCGCGCTGCACCTCCGTGTACATCGCGGCGAGGTCGCGCCGGTCGTACTCGAGGATCTGGAACTGGCCCTCCCGCTCGGCGAGACGGTGGTCGTCGATCTCTTCGGGCGAGAGCTGGCGGTCAATCCAGCGCATCACCCCATCGGCAGCCACGCGTCGCACATCGCCGGGTCGAGGTCCGTACGCGAGGCGGTTCAGGGCGTGGAACGCCGAGTCCTGGGGAGTGAGGGCGGGTTGCTGCGCCGCGATACCGACCGGGAGGATGCCGAGCGTCAGGACCGACCAAACGATCCGCGTTTTCATGCGGTTATATTGACGCACCGTCCCCAGGAGAAGTTAAGGTCGTGACGGCGTCAACGCCGCGCTTCAACCCGCACGGTATCGGCCCCCGCCCCAGGAGCCCGCTTTCCGGCCCGGACGGCACCCCCCCGACCTGGTCGGAGCGGCTGCAGGCCCTCAGGTACGTGCCGCCGCTCCTCAAGCTCGTGTACCAGACCCACCGCCGCTACACCGCAGCGATCCTGGCGCTCCGCGCGCTGCGCTCCCTCGTCCCGCTCGCCGTCCTGTGGATCGGCAAGCTGATCATCGACGGCGTGATCGCCGCGATGCGGGCGCATGCGGGGGGGCAGCCGCTGGATTGGCGATACCTGGGCGGTCTCGTCCTGCTCGAGCTCGGGATCGGCGTCCTGGGAGAAATACTGGCGCGCCTGTCGGCGCTGCTCGAAAGCCTGCTGGGTGACCTGTTTTCGAACCGCATCAGCGTGCGTCTGATGCAGCACGCCGCCACGCTCGACATTGCGCAGTACGAGGACGCGGAGACCTATGACCATCTCGAGCGTGCGCGGCGGCAGACGCTCGGTCGGATTGGCCTCATCACCTTGTTGCTCGCCACCGTCCAGGACCTGGTGACGCTGGTCTCGCTCGCCGGCGTGATCCTCGTCCAGTTGCCGTGGCTCCTGGTCCTGCTCGTCGTCGCCGTGCTGCCGTCGTTCCTGGGCGAGACCCACTACGCGGCGCTGGGATATTCGCTGCTGTTCCAATGGACTCCCGAGCGGCGCCTCCTCGATTATCTCCGCTACGCTGGCGCGTCCGACGAGATGGCGAAGGAAGTGAAGCTGTTCAACCTGTCGGACTTTCTCGTCGGGCGGTACGCCTCGCTGTCGCAAGAGTTCTACGACGCCAACAAGCGACTGGCGATCAAGCGTAACCTCGTGTCTACGCTCCTGGTGACGATCGGCACGCTCGGCTACTACGCAGCCTACGCCGTGGCCATCTACCTCACGGTGCTGGGGCGTTTCACGGTCGGCGCGCTGACCCTTCTGGCCGGATCGTTCCGCCAGAGTCGCGATCTGATCCAGCGCGTTCTGCTGTCGTTGTCGCAGGTGTTCGAGCAGAGTCTATATCTCTCCGACCTGTTCACCTTCTTCGACGTGCAGCCCCGCGTCACGTCCACGCCGGGCGCGCGTCCGGTGCCGGTGCCGATCCGCCGCGGGTTCGAGTTCCAGGACGTTGGGTTCCGCTATCCGGGTTCGGACCGCTGGGCGGTACGGCACCTGACGTTCACGTTCCAGCCGGAGGAGCGGATCGCGCTGGTGGGAGAGAACGGGGCGGGGAAGACCACGCTCGTGAAGCTGCTGGCGCGCCTGTACGATCCGGACGAGGGCCGCATCCTGCTGGACGGGGTCGACTTGCGGGAGCACGACCTGAGCAGCCTGCGAAAGAACATCGGCGTGATTTTTCAGGACTTCGTGCGCTACGACTTCATCCTGAAGGAGAACATCGGGGTGAGCCAGATCGAGGCGCTTGAGGACGACGCGCGGGTGCGCGAGGCGGCGCGCCGCAGCCTGGCGGACTCGGTCGCCTCCCGTATGGCCAAGGGGTACGACCAGATGCTCGGCCGCCGGTTCGACGGCGGGGTGGAGTTGTCGGGCGGCGAATGGCAGAAAGTCGCGCTGGGGCGGGCCTACATGCGCGACGCCCAGGTGCTCATCCTCGACGAGCCCACCGCGTCGCTCGACGCCCGCGCCGAGTATGAAGTGTTTCTCCGGTTTGCGGAGCTCACCAGGGGCAGGATGGCCGTGCTGATCTCGCATCGCTTCTCGACGGTGCGCATGGCGGACCGGATCTTGGTGCTCCAGGGCGGCGAGCTGGTGGACCAGGGGACGCACGAGGACCTGGTGGCGCGGGGCGGACTGTACGCCGAGCTGTTCAGCCTGCAGGCGGCGGGATATAGGTGACCCGCCTTGGTCGGCTCGCGGAGGAGATCGGATTCGTAGTCAAGGCGGCACGGCCGGGTTTTTGGCTCACGTCGATCTGGTTCTATCTCGTGCCCGCGGGCGGGCGAAATGTTTTCCATCAGCCGGAGTTCTGGCTCGGCCTCCTCTATGTGACGTTCCCGCTGGGTTTGCTGATCTACGGATGGAACGACATCGTCGACTTCGAAGTGGATCGATTCAACCCGCGCAAAGGGACGTACCTGTTTGGTGCGCGGGGCACGCCGGAGCGTCTGGCGCGCCTGCCCTGGCGGATCGCGGTCGTGCAAGTGCCGTTCGCGGTCCTGTTCACGCTGTTACTCGGACCCAAGGCGCTCGCGTGGTTCGCCGCGCTCATCATGGCCGCCGCGCTGTACAACGCTCGGCCGTTCGCGTTCAAGGGCCGTCCCGGGTTGGACCTGCTGAACCAAGCGGGCTACCTGCTCGTGTTCGTCCTCGCGAGCTGGTTGAACCATATCTCCCAGGTGCCTTGGTTCACCTTCGTGTTCGGTGCCCTGTTCGCGATGCACTCCCACCTGTTCGGGGAAATCATGGACTTGGAGCCCGATCGACGCGCCGGCCGTCGGTCCCTGGCCGGCGTGCTGGGAGCACGGCCGGCGAAGTGGCTGTTGGTCGCGTTGCTCGCCGTCGAAGCTGCGCTGATTTGGAAGTGGGCCCGCGATCCGTGGCTCGCCGCGTTTCTCGCCGCCAGCGCGGCCTGGTTCACGCTGGACGTGATGCTCCTGTGGCGCGATCGACCCTATTCGCCGGACGAGATGCGATTCTCGTTTCTCGCCTGGAACGGCGTGGCCCTGGCGTCCATGCCCTGGGTGTGGCACGCGGCCACGCTGGCGCCAGGGTAGTCACGCTCCCGCATCGAACGTGTAGCACCACGCTTCACCCTCGAGCACGGTTTCTCCTGTCTGGCGCGCCACCCTGATCCTCAGCTGACACACCGGCTTCGATTCATGCACGCTCACGACCTCTGCCTCGGCGGTGATCGTGTCGCCGATGTACACCGGCGCGGTGAACTTCCAGTTTTGACTCAGGAATACGGTGCCCGGCCCGGGGAGGTCCATCGCCACCAGGGCGTGCAACAGGCCGGTGGTGAGCCCCCCTTGCACGACCAACTTCCCGAATTTGGTCCGGGCGACGAACTCGGGATCGAAGTGGAGTGGGTTGTAATCGCCCGTGAGCTGCGCGAACGCGTTCACATGGTCGGGAGTGAGCGTGAGACTGCGGGATGCCCGCTCGCCCACGGCGACCTTCATCGAGTCCGCTCCAGCGCCGCAACGAAGGGCGCGAAGTACTGCTTCCAGACAGCCGCCGCCGTGTGCGTGCCGTGGCCTCGCGTCCGCTCGCTCGTGGGAATCAGGATATAGCGGGCCCGCGGCACTGTGGGAATCAGCCGCTCCATGAGCCCGAGCTCCGGAGGGTTGATGAAGTCGTCGGCCGAGTTGATCGCGAGCACCGGCGCGGTGATGCGATCGAGCGCCGAGCTCGGATCGTAGTCGCGCGAGGCGTCCACCTGGTACACGAGATCGTTGGCGTCGGTCTCGGCGAAGCGCGTGTCGAGCCAGCGAGCGATGTAGGCGTCGGCCGCGTCGCGCGTTGGTGCGGATCGCTGGAGCTGCAGGGGACTCGACCCCGCCGTGAACAGCAGCTGGAGTGCCGCCCGGAGGCCGCGGGGCTGGCTCGTGTAGTCGCCGCTCTTCCAATCGGGATCGGTCTTGATGTCGTCGATGATCATCCTGCGCCACATGCGGTTCCGCCCCGCGATCTGCGTCGGGATGCACGCGAGCGGGACCACCCCATCCATGACCTCCGGATACCGCTCCGCCCAGAGCCAGCTGTGCATGCAGCCCATCGATGTGCCCATCACCAGGAGCAGGTGGTCGACGTGGAGCCCGTCGGTCACGAGCCGGTATTGGGCAGCCACCATGTCCTCATAGGCGTAGCGTGGGAATCGGGCCCGCAGCCCGTCGCTCGGCTTGGAGGAGCCACCGTGTCCGATGTTATCGGGCAGGATGAGGTAGTGCGTGGCGGTATCGAGCGGCTGGCCGGGGCCGTACAGCTCGCCTGCGAATACCGGCGATAGAAACTGCCGGCCCGATCCGCCGGTGCCGTGCAGCACCAGGACGGCGTTGCGCACCGTGCCGGCGGCGTTGCGACGGGGGTGGCCCAGCGTCCGGTAGTGCAGCCGCAACTCGGGCAACACCTCGCCGCTCGCGAATCGGAAATTCTTGATGACGAAGCTGCCGGTGTCCCCCTGTGCCGCCAGCGCGGCGAGGAGGAAGAGCGCCGGGCTCATGCCAGATAGCGCTCCCGCAGGACCGCGAGGTGGTGGCGCTCGTGGCCGGCGATGATCCAGGCGAGCGCCCGCACGCTGATCGCGTTGTTGTTAGCCGTCCCCTGGCGCGCCAGGGCCTCCGCATCGAACCCTGAGAACAGGGCGATGGTCGCTCGCCGCACCGCGTCGAACTCGGCCGCGAGGTCCTTGAGAGGTCGCGCGTCGAACCGTCCTGCCGGCACCCATGCCTTCTCGTCGAACCCCGGGAGGGGGTTCGCGTCCGCCCGGCCGAACGTCAGCGCGCGGTAGCAGAAGACGCGCTCGCTGTCCGTCAGGTGGCCGAGCACTTCCTTGATGCTCCACTTGCCCGGCGCGTAGCGATGCAGCGCCTTCGCTTCCGACAAACCGGCGAGGAGCTGCTGCGTCTCGCGCCGCTGATCCTCGAGGACCTTCAGCAGGTTCCCCTTTGGGACCCTGGAGATGTAGGTCTCGTAGTACGCCAGGTATTCGGATGGCTCGGGGCGCGGGATCGCCGCGGCCGTCATGCGACCCTCCGCGGGCCCTTGGGCGTGCTCGCCTTTCCTTTGGCGGGTCCCGGGAACTTGGCGAGCCGCGCTTGGGCGTCCGGCATCTTCATGATGACCTGCTCCAGCTTCTCGAGGTAGCCCGGGTTGTTGAGTAGTGCCCGCACCTCGGTGAGGAACGGCCGGAGCCGCGCGTACACCATGATGTGCTCGCCGTTCGCGTCCGCGAACATCTGCTCGTCGATGGCGCCGTGTAGCACGAGCGTGGCCGCCATCCCCCAATAGGTGGTCACCATCCGGTAGAACGCGCTGCGCTTTCCGCGATACGCTTCGAGCACGTCCTCGGCCGTGCGGGGGCGGAACTCCTCGCGAAACCAGGCCCGCGCCTTGCGCAGCAACGGCTCGCGGCGCATGTCGTACAGCTTGAGCAGCAGGTCGGCACTCTCGTATTTCGTGTTCACGGGTGGCTCCATTCGGCAGGAGATCAAAAAGCTATGCGCGCGCCTGCACCGCGGCGACCCAGGCCCGCCAGGTCTCTTCCCCTGGGCCGACGGTCAGCTGCTGCTGGTGGCGGACCAGCGGCATCCGCAGGAGCAGGGGCTCCAGGGTGAGCTTGTCGAGCCAGCGTTCCTCGGAGAACAGGGCCGACTTGAGGCCGAGCTCGGTGAAGCGCTTCGCGTTGCGGTCGATCAGGCTCTGCACCCCGAACTGCTGCGCGAAACGCCGTAGCTCGCCGAGCGACGCGGCGCGCTCGTTCAGATCCACGAAGTGCGTCTTGATACGACGCTCGGCGAAGAAGCGGAGCGCGGCCCGGGTGTCGGCGCTCTTGCGGACGCCGAAGATCTGGACTTCCACTAGCTGCCGCTCGAGAACCGCACCGCACCCAGGTCCACCAGGCCCTGCAGCGTGGCTTCGAGGTCCTCGACCCCGAGTCCCGCGACCCCGGCAATCTCCCCGAGGGTCCGCGTCCCGTCCGCGAGCTGCACGACGGCCGCCACATTTTCGTCACTGCGCGCGACCGCGACGCGTCCGTGCGCGGACCGCGCGACCAGCAGCTTCGTGCGCCGCTCCGGCGCCTGCGGCACGTCGGTCCACGGCTGGAGCAGTTTCGGCAGGATGCTCGGGAGATCGAAGGACAACTCCAAGAGCACCGTCCCTTCAACGGTCGCCGGACGGAACCGCTCCCCGCTCCCCGCTCCCCCAGACGATGCGCCGTCCCGCCACACCCGCGGTCCCGCTTCGACGACCATCATCGCCTCTTCGTACCGCAGGAGATCGGCGAGATAGGGCACGGGCGCCTGGGCCGCCGCAACGTGAGCGGTCACGAGTCGCGCCACCGCTGCCGCCGTGTCGCGGCTGCCCAGAATGATCCCGGGGAGGAGCGCTTCGAAGGCGGGAGACTTGAGGATGCCCTCGGGCGCGCGGCCCGTGACGCGTGCGAGGGCGCGCGAGTACTTGAAGAAGTTGACGATGCGCTCGTGATAGAAATGGCGCGCCAAAAACCGCGCGTACCGCTCGACGCGGTCCGGATCGGCGAGCGCCCGGCGCCGCCACTCGAGCGAAGCGCGAAACGGTGCATCGGCGAGCGCGCGGATCACAGCGTCCTGCAGGGCGCGATCGTCCGGCAAACCGGTCACGGCGGGTTCGAGGGGGCGCAGGGGCGGAGCCGCACTACGGCCGTCCGCCCGTCGGAGACGACCTTCTGGCCGGAGACGTTGCGTCCCTCGGTGACCGCGCCGGGAAGGCGCATGTAGTCCAGCAGATCGCCGCATCCGCTCGCCTCGAGATCGTGTACCACGCGGTCTCGCTCCCAATCGATGTGCGACTCGATGCGATGGGTCGCTTGCGGCTCCCACGGCTTGAAAATCACCCCGACATCCTTGTTCGCGGCGCCGACCCAGACGAGCGAGAGACTGTCGAGCAGCCAGATTCGGATGTGATGACGAATCCGGACGTTCGGGCCCGCCAGCTCGTACGCGAGGTCCTGGGGCCGTCCCTCGAAGTACTGCGTGCTCACCGGAGCGGTGATCGCTGGCCTGCTCGCGATCGCGGCGGTCACCTCCCGCGTGACGCTGAGGAAAGACCGCTTCTGCGTCGGCAGCCAGCTGGCCGCCCGAAACGCGCTGTCGATCTCGGCGGCCGTACCCAGCAAGAGCACGTTGAACGGGTCGCCCGGCACGTCCCCTGTGCGGTTCTCGGAGCGGGGAACGAACTTCGGCAAGTCCGGCATCTCGGTCAGCTCGCGATGTGCCGTCAGGGGGTCGCACCGGTCCGGACCCGGGAGAACGAGGGGCTGGGTGAGTCGGATGCCGCCCGTTTCACCCGCGAGAATGCGCATCGGAGGCCCCCGGCGGATGAGCGAGAAGCCGCCGAGCACCGCTACAACCCCGGCGTCGAGGTCGGCCGCAGCCGCGACGCCTGCTGGCATGAGCTTCCTGCCGACGCCGCCGATGGACGTCCTGCCGCTGTAGACGAGCCCGGAATCGGTAACCGCGCCCGGCTTGGCGTACTCGAGCGTGTCGAGCAGACCGGAGATCGCGACCCAACGCGACGGGCGCACTTCCAGCGAGTCGAACGCCAGCCCCAGCCGGCCGTGCCGACCGAACCGCCCCCCGCCCTTGGAGATCACGATTCGGCCCTTCGCGCGGACGTAAGGCGGGACCAGGACGCAGGAATCCTGCACCAACGCCCCCATCGTCTGCACCAGCACCCCTGTCCCCACGGTGTCCCGGCCGCTCGTGATGCGCTGCACAAAACGGATCGGTATGCGCGTGCCCGCCGGCACCACGACGTCGGCCGAGAGCAGCGTGAGCAGCGTGATCGCGATCGCCCTCACAAGGCCTCCCGAATTCGCTCCACGCTGCGAAACAGCACCTCCGCCTTCAAGGAAGGCGAGAACGCGTCGAACGTGACGGCCTGGGCGCGGGGGCACTGGCTCACCGCATGGGCGGCGAAGGCAAGCATCTCGTCCGAGGGCTCGGCCGGCCCGATCCACGGACCCCCGAGGTCGTCGTCATGCTCGACGCCGGCGACGTGCAGCTCGACGACGTGCTCGAGCGGGAACTCCGCGAGCCAGCGCTCGGGCGCCATGTCGTGGTAGTGCGCCTCGAGCCACACGTGCGGCAGATCGAGCAGGAACCCGGCGCCCGTCGCCTCGAAGAAGCGACGCAGCCATACCGGCTCCGGCAGCTGACTCGCCTTGACGTCGAAGAACCCGGGGATGTTCTCCATCACGAGCGGCTGATCGAGGCGCGCCTGGAGCGCGCAGGCGTTACGGACGAAGCGCTCGAGGAACGCGTCCGTGTAGAGCGGCGGGAACACGTAGTTGAGACTGTACCCGCCGTCCTCGGTGTGGAGACACTGAAAATGCTCGGCGACCCAGGGCGAATGATACAGGTCGGCGAGCGCGCGGGCACGCTGGATGGAGCGCTCGTCGAGCGGCTCGGAGAGCTGCCCCAAGTAGTCGTGCAGCAAGAGAGTGTAGCGCTCTTTGATCGCGGGCCACCACGGGTCCCTCGCCGCGGGAGGATCGGCCATGGCCAAGTGGTCGATCCCCTCCGCCCGGGCGAGTTCCGCTCCCAGGTGAGGGTTATAAAACGCCCCGACCATCAAGTCCCCGTTGCGCGCCAGTCTAGTAACCCGCGTTGGGTGAGTTGGTCACAAAAGACCTTGACCTGCGCCGCCACCATGGGGGACGCGTGAGCGTCCGTCCACAGGGCGGCGATCGTCTCCGCGCTCGTTGTGCCGTCCAGTCGCTCGACGATAAACCGCTCACGCTCGCCCCAGGTGGCCGCCTCGCGCTTCAAATCATCGCTAGCGCCCGCTGGCGGAAACGCCGCCGCCACGATCTCGTCGATTTCCTGCAGTATGCTTGGGGCCAGGTGTTGGGTTCCTGCAAGGTTCTGGTCGACCTGCTCGCTGCTCCGCGCCCCCGCCAGGACGATACTCACGCCCGGGTGCGCGAGCACCCAAGCAAGCGCAAGACCCGACAGCGGCATGTCGAGCTCCCGGGCGATCGAGGCGAGCCGCTCGATCGCCGTCCGCCGGCGCTCGAACTCTCTGCCCTTGAACCAATAGATGTTGCGTCGGTGGTCGGCGGCGGTGAACTCAGGGAGCGCGGTGTACTTCCCGCTCAGCAGTCCCGCGGCGAGGGGCCGGTATGCCAGGAACGCAATCCCACGCTCCCGGCACAGCGGCAGCTCCCGCTGCTCCACGTCCCGATCGAACAGGTTGTAGGCCCCCTGGTACGCGACCACGGGCGCGATCTCCAGCGCACGCGCGAGCTGGCGGTGGGTGGCATTACAGAGCCCCACCCCCAGGGCCTTTCCCTCCTCCTGCAGCGCGTGCAGTTGCTCGAGCCGCCCCTCCCAGCCTTCGAGCGCTTCGTGCAGCTGAATCAGATCCACATAGTCTGTCGCCAGCCGCCGCAGCGATGCCTCGAGGGCGCGGCGCGGATCGTCGCGCGGGCCGACCTTGGTGGCGATGGCGACGCGATCGCGGTCGGCCTGGAGGGCGCGACCCAGCAGGATTTCGGACGCGCCGTCGCCGTACGTAGGGGCGGTGTCGAAGAAGGTGATGCCGCGCTCGAGGGCGCGGCGGACGGTCGCGAGGCGGTCGGCTTCGGCCGAGGCAGCGCCCCACGCCGTGCCCCCCACCGCCCAGGCCCCGAACCCCAGGCGGGGTCCAGAGGTCAGGAAACGCAGCGGGGGCCCGACGTCTGTCCGGGCCCCCGGGCGCATCTGAACCGCTCCCTTAGGAGTGGCAGGTGGGCACCAGCTCCGCCGTCTCGACGATCTCGGGACGATGACAGCTGGGCACGAGCTCCTGCATCTCGACGATCTGCATACATCCTCCTTCGCTAGGATACATCAGGAAGACGGCTATTGTGGGAATCCTACGGGTTGCCGTCACACCCGTCAACCGGTAATTCTACAACCCTGCATGATTCTGATTCATACGCTGTTGACAGAGAACGCACTCGCGGACGAATTCGTTTCCGCCTTCCATGAGAGGCGGCTGCCGGAGAAGTTCTTCTATTGGTTCCCCCTGTCGGTGCGCGCATGGCTGGCCCTGTGCTCCGATGGCGCGTATCGCAACTTCGTGCGCTCGCGCTCGTTGATCGCGAGCTCCGGCGCGGAGCTGGCGCGCTTGTTTCCAGTCGCCCCGCTGGAAGTGGTGAGCCTCGGCGCGGGCCAGGGCGACAAGGACCTGCTGCTGCTCGACGCACTACGTGTGCGTGGCGCCCGGGTGTCGTACGTCCCCGTGGACACGAGCCAGGCCCTGCTGGAGATGGCGTGCGCAGGGGCGCTCGCTGCTGGCTTCCCAGCCCAGGGGATCAAGGCGGACTTCACGAACCCGGACCACCTGAAGGCCCTCGCCGCCGAGCCCGAGACGCCGCCCCGGCTCGTGCTGCTCATCGGGAACACGCTTGGCGCCTTCGACCCCATCGCCGAAGCGCGCGAGCTGGCGCGGCTGCTGCGGCCGGGGGACGCGCTCCTGGTGGACGGCGAGCTGTACGCCGGCGATGCCACGGTAGCCGGCTACGACAATCCCCTGAACCGCCGCTTCGCTTGGGCGCCGCTCAACGCCGTGGGCATTCGCGACGCAGACGGCGAGTTGGTGTTCGAAGCGGCCGACGATCCGCGCCTTCCCGGCCTGCATCTGATCCCCAAGCACTTCCGGGCGAGCCGGGACGTAGAGGCCCTCCTCGGGGGCGAGGCCCTGCGCCTGGCGCGCGGCGAGCGGCTCGCCATGAATCACTCGTATAAGTACGCCGCGGACACTTTCCTTCGGATTCTCTCCGAGGCCGGGCTCGCGGAGCGCTGGCAGGGACGGAGCGACGACCAGCGGTTTCTCATGACTCTGGTCGCTCCTCGGTGACCCCGGCGCTCGAAGTACGCGGGCTCGGCTACCGATTGCCGGGAACGGGGAAAGGGGACTCGGGAAACGGACGCTTCCTCGTGCGGGACGTCTCTTTTTCCGTCGGCGCCGGAGAGACGTTGGTACTGCTGGGCCGGAGCGGCTCCGGGAAGACCACTACCCTCAAGCTCATCAACCGCCTGCTCGAGCCGACTTCCGGCGACGTGCGGGTGGCGGGGGAGCGCGCGGCCGACCTGCCGGTGACCCGTTTGCGGCGCCGGATCGGCTACGTGATTCAGGAGGTGGGCCTGTTCCCCCATTTCACGGTGGAGCGGAACGTGGGGCTCGTCCCACGGCTCGACGCGTGGTCGCCGGCGCGCATCGCCGCGCGGGTGCGCGAGCTGCTCGCGCTCGTGGGGCTCGACCCCGACACCTTCGTGCGGCGCTATCCGCACGAGTTGTCCGGGGGGCAGCGGCAGCGCGTGGGCGTGGCGCGCGCCCTGGCCGCCGACCCGCCGCTGCTCCTGCTCGATGAGCCGTTCGGCGCGCTCGATCCGATCACGCGGGTGGAGCTGCAGCGCGAGTTCGCGGCGCTCGAGGGGCGGATCGGCAAAGCCATGGTCTTCGTCACGCACGATGTGCGCGAGGGGCTGCTGCTGGGCACCCACATCGGGCTCATGCTGCAGGGTCGGCTCGCGTTTCTCGGCACGCCTGACGACTTCCGTCGGTCGGACAACCCGGAATGCCGGGCGTTCATGGCCGCGGCATGAGTCTGTTGAGCTTCTACGCGCGTAACTCCCAGGAAGTCCTGGGGCTCGTGGGCCAGCACGTGTATCTGGTGGCGATCTCCACGGGCGCGGCCATCGTAATCGGCGTGCCGCTGGGTGTCTTGCTCACGCGGCGGCCGGGGTGGCGGGGCCCCGTGCTGGGTGTGGCCAATGTATTCCAGACGGTGCCGAGTCTCGCCCTGTTCGGGTTCCTCATTCCCCTGCCCTTCATCGGCGGCATCGGCGCGAGGACGGCTATCGTCGCGCTCGTCCTGTACGCCCTCCTGCCCATCGTTCGCAACACCTATGAGGGGATCGCCGGCGTGGACCCGGCGGTGCGCGAGGCGGGGCGCGGGATGGGCATGACCGACTGGCAGCTGCTGGCACAGGTCGAATTGCCGCTCGGCTTCGGCGTGATCCTGGCAGGGGTGCGGGTCGCGACGGTCGTAAGCGTAGGCACGGCGACGATCGCGGCGGCCATCGGCGCGGGCGGTTTGGGCGTGTACATCTTCCGGGGCGTGGCGGTGGTGGACGATACGCTGATCCTCGCCGGGGCGCTGCCGGCCGCGCTGATGGCGCTCGCGGCGGACGGGCTGCTGGGAGTCGCGGAGCGGCGGTTCGCGTGGCGGGCGAAATGAGTCCTCACCCCCTGTCCCGCTGCCTCGGTCTGCTCGCGCTGCTACTCACCGGATGCGCTCAGCGCGACCGGATCGTGGTGGGCTCCAAGAACTTCACCGAGTCCGATCTGCTGGGGGAGATCGTGGCGCAGCAAATCGAGCGGCGCACGGCGCTCCCGGTGGAGCGACGCTTCCACCTGGGCGGCACGTTCGTGTGCCACCAGGCCATCACGTCGGGCCAAATCGATCTCTACGTCGAGTACACGGGGACCGCCTACACCGCCGTATTGAAGCGCGCGCCCGTCGCCGATCGCGACAGCGTCTATCGGACGGTCGCGCGCGACTATGCGCAGCGGTTCGGGCTCGCGTGGGGCGAGCCGTTCGGCTTCAACAACACGTTCGCCATCACCGTGCGGCGGCGCGACGCGACGCGCGACGGGCTGAAGCACATCTCCGACCTGGCGCGCGTCGCCCCGCGCTGGAAGGCCGGATTCGGTTACGAGTTCCTGGAGCGCGCCGACGGGTTCCGCGGACTCGCGAGTGTGTACGGACTGCGGTTCGCCGCTCCACCCACCGCGATGGACCTGGGGCTGACGTATCGGGCCCTGGCGGAGGGGAAGGTGGACGTGATCGCCGGTAACTCGACGGACGGCCAGATCCAGGCCCTGGACCTCCTGGTCCTGGAAGACGACCGGCACTACTTCCCGCCGTATGAAGCTGCCCCGGTCATCCGCCAGGCAGCGCTCACACGACACCCCGAGATCGCCGCGGCCCTGGCTCAGCTCGCGGGCAAGATTTCGGACGCCGAGATGCGACGGCTCAACGCCCTCGCGGACGTCGAGCACCGGGACATCGCGACCATCGCGCGCGACTGGCTGCGCGCCACCCTGCCGTGAGGGTGGGGCCTCGCACGCAGCTGGTGCTTGCCGCCGCGTGCTTTTCGACGGCGGGGGCCGCGATCAAGTGGACCAACTTCGGCGCGTGGCAGGTTGCGGCGGTGCGGGCGCTCGTGGCCCTCGTGGCGATCCTCGCGCTGATTCCCGAAGCGCGCAGCCGTTGGAGCTGGCGCGTGGCGCTGGTGGGCGTGGCCTACGCGGCAGCGGGGCTGCTGTTCGTGTTCGCGAACAAGCTGACCACGGCGGCCAACACCGTATTCCTGCAGGCGACGAACCCGCTGTTCGTGGTCGCGCTCGCGCCATGGCTGTTGCGCGAGCGCGTGCGAGGGGCGGACCTCGCGTTCATGGGTGTCCTGGCCGCAGGCCTGGGGTTGCTGTTCGTCGGCGGGCGGCGACACTTCGCGACCGCGCCGGACCCCTTCCTCGGCAACGTGCTGGCGGCGGGGAGCGCGGTGGCATGGGCGTTCACGGTCACGGGGTACCGCTGGCTGGCGCGCCAACGAGGCGCCGACCATGGCCCCATCGCGGCCGCGGCGGCGTGCGGCAACCTGTTCGTGTTCCTGGTGTGCCTGCCGGGGGCGCTCCCGCTCGCGGCTGGGCGTGCCACCGACTGGCTGATCGTGGTCTATCTCGGCGTGTTCCAGCTCGGCCTCGCCTACGTGTTCCTGTCGCGCGCCATCACCCGGGTACCGGCACTCGAGGCCTCGCTGTTCCTCTTGGTCGAGCCGGTGCTGAGTCCGGTGTGGGCCTGGCTTGCGCACGGCGAGACGCCGGGCCCGCTCGCGGTAGTCGGGGGAGCCGTCATCCTGACGGCGACGGCCCTCAAAGCTTGGACCGACAACCAAATGGTGGCGGCGTGAGCTCCAGTGCGGTCATCCGGACCTACTACATCATCACAGGACTCTTCAACCTGGCGATGTCGCTCATCTGGGGCATCGATACGCTCTTCAAGATGAGCGCCGGGCTCGACATCCAGCAGGTGCTGCTCACGAACGCCGCGTTCACCGTCGGATCGATGGTGTTCGAGGTCCCCACCGGCGTCGTGGCCGACACGTTGGGCCGACGCGTATCTCTGCTCCTCTGCCTTGGCACGCTGTTCGTGACCACGCTCCTCTATGTGACCATCGCGTGGCGCGGCTGGGGATTCTCGGCGTTCGTGTGGGTCTCAGTGCTCCTCGGACTGGGCTACACGTTCTACACCGGCGCGGTGGACGCTTGGCTGGTCGACGCCCTCAAAGCCACGGGCTACACGGAACCGCTCGAGCGGGTGTTCTCTCGGGGACAGATGTTGTTCGGGGCCGCGATGCTCGCGGGCACCATCGGCGGGGGGCTGCTGGGCCAGATCCGCTTGGACATCCCGTACGTAGTGCGAGCCGCGCTGGTCGTACCGCTGTTCTGGGTGGCGTGGTTCCGGATGCCGGAGGTCGGGTTCACGCCGCGCGCGTTGCAGCTGCGGCGCGTGCCCGCCGAGCTGCGGCGCGTGTTTGTCGAGGGGCTGCGGTACGGACTGAGCAATCCCGTCGTCCGGCCCGTGATGTTCGCGTCGTTCGTCTCGATGAGCTTCATGATCTTCGGCTTCTACAGCTGGCAGCGTTACTTCCTGGATCTCTTAGGACGGAATCTCGTCTGGGTGGATGGCGTGATCAGCGCGCTGGTCGGGTTGAGCCTGATCGTGGGCAACGCGCTCGTCGCGCCCCTCTCGCGCGTGGTGCGGACGCGGACCGGAGTGCTGATGGTCTCGGTGGCGATCCAGGCGGTGCTGGCGGTGGCGTGCGGCCTGCTCACGAACTTTTTCGTGGTCGTGTCGCTGTACCTGCTGTACGGCGTGGCCGTCGGGCTCGCGCTGCCCGTGAAGCAGGCCTATCTCAACGCCCACATCCCCTCGGCCCAACGAGCGACGATCATCTCGCTCGACTCGATGTTCGCGAGCAGTGGCGGCGCGCTCGGGCAGACCGTGTGGGGCTGGGTCGCGCGCACGCGCTCGATCGGCACGGCGTGGGCGTGGAGCGGGCTGACGCTGGTGCTCGGGATTCCACTCTACTGGTTGGCGCGCAGGAGAGACCAGCTTCACGACGCGATAGACTGAGCCCGCGATGCAGGACGGCGCGGGTCTCCCGAAGCGAGGCCCGCGCCGTCCGGCTATCTGAGCGGCCTACTTGGTACTGTCTTTCTTTTCCTGTTTGTCCTCGTGCACGTCCTTCCGATCCTGCCGCAGATCCTTGCGATCCTTGTGTACGTCGCGCACATCGTGGCGGCGATCACGCCGGTCCTGCCGGATGTCACGGCGGTCCTGCCGCAGATCCTTGCGGTCCTGGCGCGCGTCCTTCACGTCGCCGTTCTTGACGTCCTCCCGGATGTCCTTCCGGTCATCACGGACGTCCTTGCGGTCCTGGTGGATGTCCTTCGTGTCTTGGTGGATGTCCTTGCGATCGCGGCGCACGTCGCGGCGGTCGTGACGGGCATCTTTGCGAGCGGGCTTCGCGCCGCCTGAGGCCTGAGCCGACAACACCGCAGGAGCGCTCAGCGCGAGCGCCAGTACGGCAAAAAGAGCGATGTGACGTCGCATACATGGTCCCGGTTGGGGTTCGCAGGTGAGACCCTACTACCGGGAAGAGTGTTAATAGCGTGACGTGGGTCACACGCGCAGACGCTAACGCTGCTTGAACTTGGGTAACTCGCCGTGGTGACGCTTCAAGTACTCCTCGTAAATGTGGCTGTCCGTGTAATCCCGAATCTCGCTGATCCGATCGCTCCGAAACTTGAGGATGCAGCAGGTCCGCTGGTCCATCACGTCCTTCGGGTCGGACTTCAACCAAGAGCGCTCGCGGAGCTCCACGATCACCCGATCGTCCGCCTCGTACCAATCGCGCCAGACGTCTTCGGATCCCCAGTCGGCGGCGCCCAGTCCGGCCTCGCGGCTCCAGAGGGCCTCGAGCACCGCCTTGCGGCCGCGCCATTCGCCCCCGATCCGGCGAGCCCCAGCCACCCAATAGACGATGTCATCGGTGAAGTAGCTCCCCGTTTCCGCTCGGTTCCCTGCGAACAGCGCCCGCTCGTACGCCCTGGCTACGTCGAGACGGCGGCTCATACGGTCAGCTCCTCCGATTGCTCCGGCTCGGGAAGGGTGCTCGCCTTGCGGCCGGCCCGCTCCATGGGCTTGTCCATCTCGGCCTTGTGTCGATCGATGATGGTCCAGAAATCGAGCGCGCGGCCGAGCAGCTCGTAAGCGGCCTCCTTGAGCGTGTCGCTCGTCCGCACCTGCCGCACGTTGTTCTGCATGTCCTCGGCATCCCAGCCGCGCGAGTGCGCGATGAAGGGGAATGGCGGGAACACGAAGCCGAGTTCCGCCCAGAAGGTGAACATGGCGCCCGCGACCGCCTGGATGTTGTCCTGGCCGCCAGTGATGATGAACGCCGCCACCTTGTTCCGGATCAACACCTTGTTCTGGATCGTGACCTGGTTCTGAACGCAGTTCAAACGCTCGATCATCTTGTAGTACAGCGACGATGCGTTCCCCCACCGAATGGGCGTGCCGATCAATACCAAGTCGGCCCAATGCACCAACCCCTCGTACACTGCCGTGAGCTGATCCTCGGGATCGCGTTCCGTGATGGCGCAGGGCCAAGTGCAGGCGCGCGCCGCCTTCGAGTAGTTGCCCTCACAGTGGCGGAACTTGAGGTCGCGCAGCTTGATGTGCTGCGTATCGGCTCCGCGACGCTTCGCCTGCTCCAGGGCGTGCTCGAGCAGCGCGTCCGACGTGGAGAAGCGCGGGTTCACATCGTCCATTGCCGTGGTGGAGATGACCAGCACACGGGGCGGCGCGCCGGCGGGCTTGGGGTCCGCCTCGAGCAGGTGCGACGGCTTGTGCTTGACGAGCTTCCGTGGCATCACCGGCGGCGTCTGGACGTAGACGCCGTCGTCGCGCTGCTCGACGGCGAACACGGGGACCTGCTCTTCGTCGTAGCCTTCGGGGCCCTTGCCCGTGATGACGCTGTACTCCCAGGCGTGCCACGGACACATCACGAACTCGCCGTGGAGCCGGCCTTCGCTCAAGGGGCCGCCCTTGTGGTTACAGGCGTTGCTGATCGCGCGGAACTGACCGTCATGGTGGAAAAGGGCGACCGACCAGCGGTCGAGATTGAAGGCGGCGGGGACGCGAGCGAGCAGCTCGCGCTTGTCGCCGAGGCGGTGCCATGTGGTCATGGGACGCATCCGTTAGAGGCAGTGTAGATTGTAGCCCGCATGAAAGATCGGAGCGAGATCGGGATCGTCGAGGCGACGGCCCGCTACGAGGCTTGGCTCGCCGAGCGGATTCCCCTCGTGAAGGCCGATCTCGAGCTCAAGCATCGAGCAATGAGCGCCGGGATTTTCCCCTTCTTCCGTGCCACCTTCTACCGCTGGGCGGCCCGCTGGCGGGCGCTGGCGGGCGACGTCGCCGTGGCTCCGACGGTGCTGGCCGTCGGCGACCTCCACGTGGAGAACTTCGGCACTTGGCGCGACGCCGAGGGGCGGCTGGTGTGGGGCGTGAACGATTTCGACGAAGCGTGGACCCTGCCGTACACCAACGACCTGGTGCGGCTCGCGACCAGCGCGCTGATCGCACGCGAATATCACGATCTGAGAATCGACGGCAAGGAGGCCGTAAATGCGATTCTCGAGGGCTACCGGGAGGCCCTCGAGGAAGAGGGACACGCGTTCGTGCTGGCGGAGCATCACACCGCGCTGCGCGAGATGGCGGTGTATCGACTGCACGATCCGGAGACCTTCTGGGACAAGCTCGAGTCGCTCGCGACGGTGAAAACCCCCATCCCGGCGGCCGTGCTGGCCTCACTGCGACGGGCCCTTCCCGAGCGCGATCTCAAGGTCAGGATCGTACATCGCGTCGCCGGCCTCGGGAGCCTGGGGCGCCAGCGGTTTGTCGCGCTGGCGGCGTGGCGCGGTGGGCGCGTTGCGCGGGAGGCGAAGGCATTGGCCCCCTCCGCCTGTACGGTGGCGGTGAGCGGCAGCGTCAGGAAGGCGGGGATGGTGCGGCGCGCGTGGTGGGCGCTGAGCGGCGCGGCAGGGAAGATCCACTATGACGCGATGCTGCGGCGCGGCGTGCGGTGTCCCGACCCGTGCGTCAGAGTGGACGGCGCCTGGCTCGTGCGGCGGCTCGCGCCGGACTGCTCGCGCGTACGGCTGAATGAGCTGCCGCACAAGCGTGAGGAAGCACGCCTGCTGCACGCCATGGGTTGGGAGACGGCGAATGTCCATCTTGGCAGCCCCGGCTGCCGCGCTATCCGGGCGGACTTGAAGCGGCGCGACAAGCACTGGCTATACGACGCGGCCCGCGGCCTGGCGGACGCGGTCGATGACGACTGGAACCAGTGGCGGAAGGCAAACTCGTGAGTACAACGGCCCGCTCGCGCTTCGCGGTCATCTTTTTCACTGTTCTCATCGATCTGATCGGGTTCGGGATCGTAATCCCGATCCTGCCGGTGTACGCTCTCAGATTCGGGGCGCAGGGGCTCGGCTACGGCGCGCTCGTGTTCGTCTTCTCGGCTATGCAGTTCCTGGCGACGGCGCTGCTCGGCCGGCTGTCGGATCGGATCGGCCGCCGACCCATTCTGCTCACCACGATGGTGATCAACGCCCTGGGCTACGCTTTGTTCGCCTTCGCCCCTTCGTACGGGGTATTGTTCGTCGCCCGCGTGATCTCCGGGTTCGCGAGTGGCAACATCTCGGCGGCGCAGGCGTATATGGCCGACATCACGTCGCCGGCGGAGCGCGCCCGCGGCATGGGGGTCATTGGGGCCGCGTTCGGGATCGGATTCGTGCTCGGCCCTCTGATCGGCGGGCTCGCCGACCACTACGCGGGTCGCCTCGCGCCCGGGCTCATCGCCGCTGGCCTGTCGGTCGTCAACTTCTTCTCGGCGAGCGCCATCTTGCGGGAGTCGCTTGCCGTCGAGCACCGCACCACGCGGCCGTTATTCGATCTCGGTCACATGGTGGAAGCGCTGAACCGAAAGGCGCTGCGGCCGCTGATGCTCGTATGGCTGCTCGCGCCGTTCGCCTTCGCGGGCTATACGGTGGTCCTGCCGCTCCAGACGGCCAAGGCGTTCGCCTGGGGCGCGAGCGAGCTGGGCTGGCTGTTCGTCCTGATCGGTGCGATCGCCGCGTTGGTTCAGGGCCTTCTGTTCGGTCGGATCGAGCGACACACCGGCGCGCGCGCCCTGCTCATCGTCGGGTTGTTCGGCATGGGAGTGAGCATCGCGGCGCTGCCCTGGGCCGGCACCAGTCTCCTCGTATACGCCTGGACGGTCCCGCTCGCCTTCACGAATAGCTTGTTCGCGCCCGCGGCGTCGGGTCTGGTGTCCGTGTACGCGGACCCCACGGAACAGGGCACGATCCTCGGGGCCGCCCAGGCGTTCGCCGCGCTGGGCCGCAGCCTCGGCCCGCTCGCCGCCGGTTTGGCGTACGACGAGCTCGGCCAGCGCAGCACGTTCCTCCTGGTGGGAGGGGTGATGCTGCTGGGCGGAGTGGTGGCCCTGTGGTTGCCTAAGAGCGAACAGCCCCGAGTCGTCAGCGAGCAGGCTATCAACACCTAGACGCAGAGAAGGTTTGCTGCTCCCGTCCGCTGGTCTCCCCTGTGCGTCTGTGCGTCTAGCTCATGCCTAGCCTGCTCGCTGTTTCGTGCTCCATATTCTCCTCACCCCCAGCAGGAGTCGCATGCGCCCATGCGCGTGTACAAGACACCGGAAATCCGCAACGTGGCGGTCGTCGGCCACGGCGCGAGTGGGAAGACCTCCCTGGTCGACGCCCTCGCGTTCGTGGCCGGGACGAGCAAGCGCCACGGATCCGTGAAGGACGGCACGGCCCTCACCGACTACACGCCCGACGAAATCGAACGCAAATACTCCATCAATCTCGCTCTCGCGGTCGCGGAGTGGATGGACGTGAAGCTCAACCTGATCGACACGCCGGGCTACCTCGACTTTACCGGTGAAGCGCTGGCGGGCGTGTACGCGGCGGATGGGGCCGTGGTGGTCGTCTCCGCCACGGGCGGCGTCGAAGTGGGCACGGAAAAAGTCTGGGACTACTGCGAAAAACGGGAGATCCCGCGCCTGTTCTTCGTCTCGCTGATGGACAAGGAGCACGCCGACTTCGAGAAGGTCTACACCCAGATCAAGGAGCGGCTCACTCCCAAGGTGATCCCCGTGGAAATCCCGGTGGGCGAAGGCCCCGAGTTCCACGGGATCATCAACCTGTTCTCGAAGCAGTGCCACCTGTACAAGAAGGGCACGAAGGCCGGCGAGTACGAGGAAGGGGACGTGCCGCCCGAGTATCGGGAACGGTTCGAGCGCTACTCCAAGGAGCTGATCGAGCGGATCGCCGAAACGGACGATACACTGCTTGAGCGGTACCTGGGTGGTGAAGAAATCGGGCGGGACGAGGCGATCGCCGCCATGAAGGCGGGGATGCTGAAGGGCGAGCTGTTTCCGCTGTTCTGCGGCGCCGCCGACCTGACCTACGGGACGCGCGCCCTGCTGTCGAAGCTCGTGGAGCTGATCCCCGCGCCCAACGAGCGGCCGCCCATGGAGGCGCAGCGCTGGGGCAGCGCGGAGCGGGTGACCCTCAAGTCCGAGGACGCGGGGCGGTTTGTGGCACAGGTCTTCAAGACGATCTCCGAGCCGCATGTGGGCGACGTGACGTTTTTCCGGGTGTACTCGGGGACCGTCAAGAACGGGCAGGACGTGTACAACGCGCCGCGCGAAGCGGTCGAGAAACTGAACCACCTGTGCGTGACGGTGGGGAAGGAGCGGATCGAAATTCCCGAGCTGCACGCGGGGGACATCGGCGTGGTGGCCAAGCTGCGAGACACGCACACCAACGACACGCTCTCGAGCAAGGACCACGCGATCGTGCTCCCCAAGATCCCGTTCCCGGAGCCGGTGATCACCGAGGCGATCGAGGTGAAGCAGCGGGGCGAAGAGGAAAAGCTCTCGAACGGGCTGCACAAGCTGCACGAGGAGGATCCCACGTTTCAGCACGAGTTCAACGGCGAGCTGGGGCAGACGCTGATCCGCGGGCTGGGGGAGCGTCACCTCGAGATCATTGTCGGAAGGCTGGCCCGCAAGTTCGGCGTGCATGCCGTGATCGGGAAGCCAAAGATCGCGTACCGCGAGACGTTCAAGGCGCGAGCCGAGGGGCAGGGCAAACACAAGAAGCAGACGGGCGGCCGCGGCCAGTACGGCGACTGCTGGATCCGGATCGCGCCCCTGCCTAGGGGGTCGGGCTTCCAGTTCGTGGACGAGATCGTAGGCGGGGTGATCCCGCGGCAGTACATCCCGGCGGTCGAGCGCGGCATCCAGGAGGCGTCGGCGCGCGGCCCTGTGGCCGGCTATCCTGTCGTGGACTTCAAAGTGGAGCTGTACGACGGCTCCTATCACGACGTGGACTCGAACGAAATGTCGTTCAAGATGGCGGGCATCCTGGCATTCCGGAGCGTCAGTCCCAACTGCCGGCCGGTGCTGCTCGAGCCGATCCTGGAGCTCGACGTGTCGACGCCGGACGACTACCAGGGCGCCGTGATGGGCGATCTGTCCTCGCGCCGGGGCCACATCCTCGGCACCGAGCCCGACGGCCGCTTGGTGAAGGTCAAGGCGCTCGTCCCCGAGGCCGAGCTGGACCGCTATGCCACGACGCTGCACTCGATCACGCATGGACGCGGCACGTATCGGTCGAAGTTCCACGTATACCAGGAGGTCCCGCCCGACGCCGCGCAGAAGGTGGCCGAGGTCCGGAAAAAGGAGCTGGAGGAGGCGAAGGCCTAGCGGGGTAGAAAGGGACCCATGAAAACCACACTGCTCTGCCTGCTGATTGTCGCCCTCGGCGCCGCATGCCTCCAACGCGCGGACCGTGCACCACCGGCGTCGGACACGTCTGCGGTGCGCGAGACGACCGCCACCCCATCCCCCGCGACCCCCGCGCCGGCCGCGGCGCCCGCGGCCGCACCGGCTCCCGGCGCGACGAAGCTGGCCGTGGTGGAGGGGTTTCTCACGCCGGAATCCGTGCTGCACGACCCGGTGCAGGACATCTACTTCGTCTCGAACATCAACGGCGGTCCCACAGCGAAGGACAACAACGGATTCATCAGCCGGGTACGGCCAGACGGCGCTGTCGAGAACCTCAAGTTCATCGAGGGGGGCCATGGCGGCGCGACCCTCAACGCCCCGAAGGGGCTGGCCATCCGCGGGGACACGCTGTGGGTAGCGGACATCGACATGGTGCGCTCGTTCGACGCGAAGACCGGCGCCCCGAGGGACAGCGTGAGCCTGGCCGGTCTGGGCGCGGTATTCCTGAACGACATCGCGATCGCGCAGACCGGCGCGCTGTACATCACCGACACCGGCATTCGGTTCGACGACGTGGGCAACATGCTCCACCCCGGCCCCGATAGGATCTTCCGGATCGGCTCGGACCGGCAAGTGACCGTGGCGGTGCGGGGCGACACGCTGGGCCGGCCGAACGGGATCACGCTGGACTCAGTGGGCAAGCGGTTCATCGTCGTGCAATTCGGCGGGCGCTCGGTGCTGGCGTGGAAGCCGGGCGACAAGGCGCCGAGCGTGATCGCCAAAGGTCCGGGCGGGTTCGACGGTGTGGAGATCGCCGGGAGCAGGCTGTTGGTCTCGAGCTGGAGCGACTCGACGGTGTCGAGCTACGAGACCGGCCAAGAGGTGAAGGTGATCACCGGCGTGCCCAGCCCGGCGGACATCGGCTACGACGCCAAGCGCAAGCGCGTACTGATCCCGGTCTTCTCAGGGAACCGCGTGGAGATCTGGCAGCTGCCCTGAGCCGGCGACCGCCAGCACCGCAGCGCCTCTCACCTTCCCCGCCCTCAGCCGCTCGAGCGCTTCGTTCGCGCGCTCGAGCGCGTACGGCTCGATCTCGGTTCGCACGGGGACCCGCGGCGCCAGCGCCAGAAATTCCTCGCCGTCCTGCCGCGTGAGGTTCGCGACCGACCGGATGACCCGCTCTCCCCACAGGATCTCGTAGGGGAACGACGGGACATCGCTCATGTGGATTCCCGCGCAGACCACCGTGCCGCCTTTCGCAACCGCGCGCAGCGCGGCCGGAACCAGGGCGCCTACGGGAGCGAAGACGATCGCGGCGTCGAGCGGCTCGGGAGGCTGGGCGTCCGACGGGCCCGCCCATTCGGCCCCGAGCTGCCGGGCGAACTGCTGTGCCTCGGTGTCTACGGCACGCGTGAACGCGAACACGCGCCGTCCCTGGTAGCGCGCCACCTGCGCCACGATGTGCGCCGCCGCGCCGAAGCCGTACAGCCCGAGCCGTCCCACGTCGCCTGCGGCGACGAGCGAGCGGTATCCGATGAGGCCGGCGCACAAGAGCGGCGCCGCTCCGAGGTCCGAATACCCGTCGGGAACGGGGAACACGAAGCGCGCGTCCGCCACGCTGTACTCCGCGTAGCCGCCGTCGATCTGGTAGCCGGTAAAGCGCGCGCGGTCGCACAGGTTCTCACGTCCGGCGCGGCAATAGCTGCACTCCCCGCAGCTCCAGCCCAGCCACGGAACCCCGACTCGCTGTCCTGTTGTGAACCGATCGACGCCTGCGCCAATCCTCGCGACCGTGCCGACGATCTCGTGGCCCAGGACGAGGGGCAGCTTGGGATTGGGGAGCTCGCCGTCGCAGACGTGCAGGTCGGTACGGCACACGCCGCAGGCTTTAACGGCGAGGAGAACCTGGCCGGGGCCGGGGTCGGGAATCGCGGTCTCGGCGAGCCGCAACGGGCGGCGCGGTGCGTCGAGCAGGATCGCTCGCATGCGGTTGAAACCTACGAGCCAGGAGATCGGGCTGAAGCCGTCCGTCAGCCCCTTCGTCGCTCCTCAGTGCCAGCTCTCCATTTTCACGTCTGCCAGGACCGATGCGACCGGGTTGAGTTCGAGCTTCGTCGGCTCTGCGGGCACCTGCAGCTCCGCCTCAGCCACTAGTCCGCGCACCACCACGCGAATAGTCACGTGGCCCCCGCTCGCGAGCTCGATGGTCAGGGGCACGGGCATCACGAACTCCTTCGGCACGTCTTCCTGCCGGACCCGCACCTTCAGCAGGTACTGGCTGTTCGACGTCCGCTCGGCGTGCCATGAGAGGACGTACGTTGGAATCGACGTGCCGTTCACCCACTCATCGAAGAACCAGTCCATCGGCTGATCGAGGTGCCGCTCCACAACCCGCTGGAAGTCGCGTGTGGACGCCGAGCGGCTGCGATACTGTTGGTAGAAGTCCTGCATCATCGTCGCAAACGCGTCTTCCTTCATGGTGCGGAAGTCGATCATCATGTTCCGCAGCATCTGCAGCACCCACGCCCCTTTTCGGTAGATCATGAGGGAGTAGTCCTCGGGATGATCCGTACCTATGAGGCGAGTGCCCAGACCGATCGGCGCGATGTCCCCACGTCTCGCCCGGATGTCTCTGCGCCAGTCGTCGAGTTGCTTGAAGAACTTCTCGTTGTTCTTGAGGAATAATTGCATGTACCAGAGGCCCGAGAAGTCGGCGAACCCCTCGGACAGCCACGCGTCCCGGTAGGTTGCGACGTCGACACCGATGCCCCACCATTGGTGTGCCATCTCGTGGGCGCGGAACGTTTCCTCCGTGCCGCTTTCGTTAACCGTCTGGAAGGTCGCCAACGACAGATAGATCAGGCCTGGGAACGCTTGACCGTAACCGTACGGGATTTCCGTGGCGTAGAACCGGTGGGAGAGCGGCGGTCCGAACGCCTGCGAAAAGAAGCCGAGGCTGTTCACCACGTCCGCGCTCACGTCCTCTTCGGGATTGAGTCCCCCGAAGAAGCCCGCCGCCCGGAGCGCGCGATGGCCCTCGCTGTTCACCTGTACCGTGACCGGGGGGATCCGCGGATCTCGAATCTCCGACTCGTCGAATGCCCCCACATTGAACGATGCCTCCGCGACGGGCCGCTCCGAGACCCAGTGTGTCGTCTGGACGTCGCCGTCCGTCCGCACTCCCACGAGCCGTCCGATGCTCGCGAGGCGATAGCGGCTGGGGGTGTGGAAGGTCAGGTCCATGTCGGCGGGCTGCAACGCGCCGTATGTCGAGCGGCCCAACCGCGGGAACCACGTGTTCGGATCTCTCATGAAATACCACTGGCTGGTCCCGACTGGGTTACCGACGATCGGGGTGCCTCGCGGCGGGCCACGAGGCGTGAAGATGCGGCTTTGAACGGTTGGCCGCCCAAGCGTACCAAATGTGATCAGGTCCCCGTGGTACACGACCCTGATCGACCGCTTCTCGCCCGCCTGCAGCGACGCCGAGAACCGCACCCAGAGCTCGGGACTCTTGCTGGCGCGGAAGAAGGTGTCCACCGCTCCCGTCTCATCCACCACCGAGTCGACTTCGAGCTCCTTGAACAGGTTGAAGCGCGCCCAGCGTACACCGGCGCGCCGCGCCGAAACGCGCACGGTTGCCGCCGCGGCAAAGCCCAGGCTCTTCCCGATGGTCGCCTCAATCCGATACGCCTCGAGGTTCAGGGGATTCCGATCGCCGTCGGAGGCGGGCACGCTGTCTCCGAGGTGAGCGGCGTCGGGGAACTGGCATATGGTCTGCGTCTTCTGTCCCTCCAGTCGGCCCCCGCGGAGCAAGAGGACTGGCTCCCCCTCTTGAGGGTCGAGTTCGAACATCAGGTCCTCGCCGTTCTCCCGTTTCACGTACGCATAGAAGAACCCGTTCGCGTCGCCGTTCAAGAGCGCGGACATGAGGGTCGGCTGAGCGGAGCGGATGCGGCCCTCGACGAGGTGGTCGACGGCGTCGCCCACGGGACCGGCGGCCGGACGAGGACCGGCGTTCGCGCCGAACGTCAGCCGGCGCTCGAGCTCGGTCACCGTCGAGTCCGCGAACACGAAGGCGACCGTGGAGACTCGTACGTCGAGCGCGGAATCGCCGAGTACCCGCTTCAATTGCGCTCGCTCGATATCCCAGGGCGGCGCAAACGACACGGAGCCGCGGCCGACGAACAACGCGCCCACCGTTCGACCCGCGACTGGACTGAGGAGGTAAAGTTCTCCCTGATCGAGGTGGAAGTGGATCGCGTCCCGCTGCAGTACGAAATCGTGCACAGCCGCAACGCGATCGCCGCGTGGGGCCAAGCTCCGCAACTGATCGAACAGGGACCCGTAGGCGTCCGCAGGCCCACGCCCGACCACCGTCGGCGATGGCGCGGCTCCCGTGTCGGGGCGCTGCGTGTGGCCTGGGACGAGGGGACTTGAGAGCAACAAGCAGGCGAGGATGAGCCTGAACGAGGACGGGGTCACGCGACGCTCTCCGATTCTCGACTTACGAAGAATGCTGCGTGTGGCAACGTCCCGCCAGCGCCAGCCTTAGCCGCATGCTACTCCCACCCTTCTTCCCTCACCTCCGCGAGCACCGATTCCAACGGGTTGAGCTCGAGCCGCTTGGGCTCCGCCGGCAGGTCCAGCGTCGCTTCGGTCAGCGGCCCGGTCACGCCCAGTCGCACGAGCGCGTGCATCGTCGTGTCGACGAACGTGATCTTGAGAGGGACCGGCATCGTGAACTCCTTGGGGGCATCCTCCTGGCGCACGCGCACATGCAGCGTGTAATGGCCGGCCTGGCCTCCTTGGGTCGGCTCGGCATGCCACGAGAGCACATACGTGGGAATGGCCGTGCCATCGACCCACTCGTCGAAGAACCACTTCATGTCCGTCTTCAGGTGCCGTTCGACCACCCGCTGGAAGTCCCGGGTAGACGCCCGGCGGCCGCGATACTGACCATAGAAGTCCCGCATCGTAGCGATAAAGGCGTCTTCCTGCATCGTGCGGAGGTTGAGCATGAGGTTCCGGAGCATGTGAAGCACCCAGGCACCCTTGTAATAAGTCGTGAGCCTCGAGTCGCGAACGTTCAGCTGCTCGGCTCGCCACCCGATGCCGATGGGCGGTGCGTCATTGCGTCGCCCGCGAAGCTCCCGGCGCCAGTGCTTGAGGTGCTTGAAGAACTTCTCGTTGTCCCCGAGCACGATCTGCATGTACCACAGCCCGGAGAATTCCGCGAATCCCTCGGCCAGCCAGCGATCGCGGTAGCTCGCAGGCTCGATCCCGATGCCCCACCACTGGTGGGCCATCTCGTGGGCGCGGAGGATCTCGTCGTAGCCGCTGTCGCTCATCGCCTGGAACGTCCACACGGGCAGGTAGATGAGGCCCGGGAAGGCCTGCCCATAGTCGAACGGGATCTCGGCGGCGTAGTACCGGTCGAAGAGCGGGGGTCCGTAGATGCGCGTGAAGAACGCGAGGCTGTTCGCCACGTCGGCGCCCACGTCCTGCTCCGGCGAGCGTTCCGAGAGGAACCCGCTCACGAATGCGTTAGACGCGCCGAGCTGGTCCCGCAACGCGAGAAAGAACTTGTCGAGCTGGCGATGTGCTTCGCCGTTCATGTGCACGGTCACCGGTGGTATGCGAGGGTCATTGATCTTGAATTCGTCCACCTCGCCGATGCTGAAGCACACTTGGTCGGCGGGCCGCGCCGTCACCCAGTGCGACGTCACCGCGCTCCCGTCGATATGGGAATCCACGAGCCGGCCGATGCTCGCGAGGTGGTACCGCTTCGGCGTGTGGAATGTGAGGTCCACGTCCGCCGTCTGCTGGCCATAGCGTGGGAACCAGCTGTATGAGGTCTTGACGTACAACCAGCGATCCGGCGCGGGTGGCAGCTGGCCCTTCACCCACCCTGGCCACTGTCGCGAGATGCCCTGAGTGATCGACGTATACCCGATGAGATCGCCGTGATACGCTACGCGGAGGGCCAGGGTATCTCCCACACGCGGCGCGGGATCGAACCGAACCCAGAGCTCCGACGTCTTGCTGGGCCGGAAGAAACTCACTGCCCTGCCGCCCTCTTCACGCACCGAGTCCACGTCCAATTCCGCGAGGAGATCGAGGCGAGCCCAATGGACGCCGGCGCGTTGGGCGGTCAGCCTGGTCGTGGCTGTCGCCGAAAACCCCAGTCCGCCCGCGATGGTCGCCTCGATCCGATAGGCGTTGAGCTTGAGCGCGGCGCGCCGGGCCGGTTCCACGGTCGTCGTATCGTTCAGGTCCTCGGCGCGCCGAAACTCTGAGACGACCTGGATCTTCTCCCCCTCTCGGCCGCGGCGCAGCACGGCGACCTGCTCGGCGTCCGCGGGATCGACCACGAACATCAGATCTTCGCCGTGCTCGCGCTTGACGTGCGCGTAAAAAAAGCCGTCGCTATCCCCGTTCAGGAGGGCCGTGATGAGCGTGGGTTGCACGACGTGACGGCCGTCCACCAGATGGTCGAGCGCGTCGCTCAGGACGCCCGAGGCCCGGTCCGCCACCCCGCCACCCCCGAAGGTGAGCTGCCGCCCGAGCTCGGCCAGGGTCGAGTCCGTGAACAGGAAGGCGGCGGTCGAGATGCGCGCGTTGAGCACCGAGTCGCCGAGCACGCGCTTCAGCTCCCTGCGCTCGATTGCAATCGGGGGCGCGAACGACACGGACCCATGCCCCACGAAGATCGCGCCGAGGGTGCGGCCCGCGACGGGCGTCGCGAGGAAGAGCTGGCCATCTTCCAGATGAAATTCGATGACGTCGCGTCGCAGCGTGACATTCCGAATCGACGCGACACGCTCGCCTTGAGGCTGCATTTTGCGGAGCTCGTCGACCACGGGCTCGTAGCGCTCCGCAGCCGAGTCGGGTCGTTGCGCGCCGGCGAGGGCGAGCGGATGGCCGAGGCACAGCGACGCGGATATCGCGAGGAACACGGCAGGACCCAAACGGACCGCCCCGAGGGGGACTCGGGAAATGTGGCGTGGGTCCGTCGGTTCAGTGAGGGGTTGGCGGCTACCCCATCAGCACCGGTTCGAACTCGGTCGGTGGCTGAAGCTCGGCGCGATCCGGCTGCCGGTAGACGTATCGCTTACCTGCGTAATTCCTGAGCACCACCGCATCGTCGCTGATCGACTCCACGTACTCCGGTAGCAGCGGGATCTTTCCACCGCCTCCTGGCGCGTCGATCACGAAGTGCGGCACCGCGAGCCCCGAGGTCCAGCCGCGCAGTGCCCTGATGATCTCCAGGCCCTTCTCGACCGTCGTGCGGAAGTGCTCCGCGCCCGCCACCTGGTCGCACATGTAGATGTAGTACGGCCGCACCCGCGCGGCGAGCAGCTTTTGCATCAGCCGCTTCATCACCTCGGCATCGTCGTTCACGCCCCTCAGGAGCACCGTCTGGCAGCCGAGCGGGATGCCGGCGTCTGCAAGGCGGCCGAGGGCTGCCACCGCCGCGGGCGTCAGCTCGTCGGGGTGATTGAAATGCGTGTTGATGTAGAGCGGATGATAGCGCTTCAGAATGGCGCACAGCTCCGGCGTGATCCGCTCGGGGAGATGACAGGGCACCCGGCTGCCGATGCGGAGGACCTCGAGATGCGGGATGGCCCGCAGGCGCCTGCACAGCTCGTCGATGCGCCGGTCGGAGAGCAGCAGCGGATCTCCGCCCGACATGATCACGTCGCGGATCTCGACGTGCTCCTCGAGGTAGCGGAACGCCGACTCGAGCTGCGCCATGGGGATCTTTTCCGGGTCGCCCACTTTGCGCCGGCGCGTGCAGAAGCGGCAATATGCGGCGCACACGGGCGACACGAGGAACAGCGCGCGGTCGGGGTAGCGGTGGGTGATGTTGGGCACCGGCGAGTTGGCGTCCTCGGCCAGCGAGTCCACCAGGCCGTCGTGCACCTCGAGCTCCTGCAGGTCGGGCACGTACTGACGCCAGATGGGGTCGCCCGGCGACTTGATGAGGTCCACCATCGCGGGGGAAATCCGGAATTCGAAATCCTCCGCCGCCTGCCGCAGCCGGTCGAGGTCGGGAAAGTGCTCGGCGCCGAACCGGGCGACGAGCGCTTCGAGCGAGGCGATGCTCTGCTTACGCAGTAGCTGTTGCCAAGACTCCATGCGTCAGATCCTTGAGATAGATCACCAGGTCGTCGCCGGGGGCGTAGTACCCCGGGAGCCGGGCCGCCTGGGTGTAGCCGCGCCGCTCGTAGAAGGCGCGCGTGGGCCCGTAGTCAGTGCGGGACGACGTCTCGACGACGACCAGTCGCCCCCTATCCGTCTTCAGCCGGTCCTCGACCGCGCGCAACAGCTCGGTGCCGAGCCCCTCGCGCTGCCGGGCGGGGTCGACGACGATCCAATAGAGGTCGAAGGTCCCCTCGGTGCCCGGCGTCGGCCCCCAGCAGGCGTACCCGACGAGGCGGTCATCCGCATATGCGCCAAGGAAGCGGTAGTCGTCGTCGCCCGCGAGGGCGTCGTCGAGCAGCTCCACGGCCATGGCGACCTCGTCCGGCCGGAACAGGCCGGTGGCCGCCGTGAGCCGCTCAAGCGGTGCGCGTTGCGCGTGACCGACGGGACGGAGCGAGTAGCTCACGCGCCGCCTTGGCGCCCTGCGCCTCGCGGAGCGCGACCTCGGCGATCCGGCGCACCAGCTCCGCGTAGTCCCAGCCGGCGACCTTTGCCATGCGGGACAGGCCGGCGTCGTCGTTCAGATCCGGATTGGGATTGACCTCGAGCACCCAGGGCCGGCCCTGGTCGTCCACTCGGAGATCGACCCGGCCGTAGCCCTTTCCCTGCATGGTCCGCCACGCGAAGTCCGCGACCCGAACGAGGCGATCGGCGAGCTTCTGCGGGACGGCAGCCGGACACTGGGGCACCGAGCCGAGGTCGTCGGCGGAGCCGACCTCCCACTTCCCGGCGTACGTGAGGATGGGCCACGCGCCCTCGGGCATGCGGCTGAAGTCGATCTCCGCGATCGGCAACACGCGGCTCCCGACGAAGCCGACGTTGAACTCGCGGCCGCCGATGTACTCCTGGACGAGCACTTCGTCGAACTGCTCCGTCATGGCCGCGAGACGCGCGCGCAGCGACTTCCGGTCGCTCACGACGGACCCCCGGTCGAGGCCCGCGCTGGCGTCCTCGCTCGCCGGCTTGACGATGGCGGGCAGCGGGAAGTCGTCCTCGATTTTGCCCTGCGCCACGGTCCACCGGGGAATAGGGATCCCGGCCTGCTGGAGCAAGGCGTTCGCGACGGGCTTGCGGCGGCACGCGCCGAGGGTCCAGAGGCTCGCGCCGGTGATGGGAATGCCCGCGAATTCGAGCGTCCCCACGACGTGCTCTTCCCACTCGCTCTTCCCGTGTACCCCCTCGCACAGATTGAACACGAGGTCCGCCCGGCGGGCCACCTGGAACCAGCGCATGTCGTGGCGGACCGGGACTTTGCGGATTGCGTGGCCCATCGCGGCGAAGATCGCGCCGATTTCGTCGACGGCCTTCATCACGCCCCGGATGTCCTGCGGCGTCCAGTCTTCGGCCCCCGGGTCGAACAGAATAGCGATTTTCACGCGGAAGCAGCCGCCGCGTGTCGGGGCGCAGCATGCTGCGCCCCTATTGCTGGGCGCCCCCGTCTGTCGGCGAGCACGTCCTGTCCCGTCAGCCGACGCCAGGCGATGCGGACCACTTCCTGGATGAGCTCGTCGTAGCCGAACCCCGCGGCGCGCGCCGCCTTGGGGAAACAGGAGTTCATGGCCGGATCGGGAATGATGCCCGGCAACGGATTCAGCTCCAGGACGTTCGGGACGCCGAACCGGTCCACCCGCAGGTCCACGCGGCACCAGTCGCGGCAGCCGAGCGCGTGGTAGGCGTCGAGCGCGGTACGCTCGATTTCGCGGTACAGCCCCGCCTCCGCACGGGCCGGGCACTCGAAAATCGCGAGCGGTGCTTCCGGCCGGTCCCACACCCACTTCGCTTCGTAGCCGTACACCGGCGGCGCGCCTTCAGGCAACGCCGAGAAATCGAAACCGATGACGGGGAGGCAGTAGGCGTCGGCACCGTTCCCGAGGATGGCAACGGTGAACTCGGGGCCTGGGAGGTACGTCTCGACCAGCACGGGCTCGGCGTAGCGCTCGAGCAGGAAGCGGGCGCGCTCCCCCAGCGCCGCGGCGCTCGCGCACAGGTTGCTGGCGAACACGCCCTTTCCGGATCCCTCGGCGACCGGCTTGATGAACACGGGGTAGGTCAGCGCCATGCGCTCGATCTGTTCCGGCGCCTCGATGCAGGTGAACGGAGCCGTGGGGACACCGCGGTACGCGAGCGTCTCCTTGGTCCGACCCTTGTGCAGCGACAGCGCCAGGGTGAGCGGGTCCGATCCCGTGTACGGGATGTTCAGGTATTCGCAGATCGCGGGGACGAGCGCTTCGCGGCTCTGGCCATGGAGGCCTTCGGCCATGTTGAAGACGAGATCGGGGCGGGCGAGGACGACCTTCTGCGGAAAGAATTGATCGGCTTCGAGTCGGATGACGCTGCCGAAGGGACCGAGTGCCTGTTCCACCGCTGTGATGGTGGATGGGTCGTCCCACTCGGCGAAGGAGTCGCCGGTGCTGTCGGCGGGTTTTTCGTTGTATGCGAGACCGATGCGCATGTGGTCTCGGGTGACCTCCTACAAAAAAAGGCCGCTTGTGCGGTCTGTCGATCGAAACGCGTTGTCGAGTAGACAATAAAGAAGACGGGAGCGATGCGCAATAGGCAAAACAGAATTTTTTTCTGAGTCGACGCGCGTCAAACTTTGTGGTACGCGACGCGCGCGGCGTCGTGTTTGTCGTCGGCGAGATAAATCTCGAAATCGGCGAACAGCGCCGGCGCTTCGCGCTGCAGGACGCGCAGACACGCGACCGCCATGCGCCGGATCTCGAGCTCCGCGCCTTCGCCGGTGCGCAGCTCGAGCATGGTGCGCCACGCGCGCGCGTTCCCCGACACGACGATCTTCACCTCGGTGGCGTTGGGAAGGACGCTGCGCGCCGCTTCGCGCGCCACCTTGCGCCGGTGCACCTTGTCCGCGATCCACGCATAGCGTTGCATCAACGCCTCGACCGCGCGCACGTAGGCCGCTTGAGCGTCCGTCACGTCCTTCTCCCAGTTCGCCTCGAGCGCCGGGTCGCCCAGCATCGCCGGCGGAAGGACGAAGGCGGCGTGTGACTCGTCCACGTAGCGCTGCGACAGCTGGGAGTAGCCGAACCCGGCGCGGTGTCGCACCAGCTCGTGCGAGCAGGAGCGCGAGATTCCCTCGATCAAGAGCACGTACACCGCGTGCTCCAGCACCGAGCCGTGGCCCTGCTTCTTGATGTTCTCG